>CAYMZN010000043.1:0-13643 GCA_964394935.1 uncultured Candidatus Bathyarchaeia archaeon
GCTTGGCTCCTCCCCACAACTGATAAATAACGACCGATTCGCTTTGATTATCTCGCAGAGGAGATTCATGATGTTACGAGAAGATGTGTTTGAACAGCTTCGCGACGCAGTCATAAGAGGGGATGAACAGACGGCAAAGAAGTTGTCCGAAGATATTGTTAGAGCGGGTGCAGATGCACTCCAAGTGATAGAGAGATATCTTTCTCCAGCCATCAAGCTCGTGGGCCAGAAATTCGAGACAGGACAGTACTTCTTGACCGATCTCATGTATTCCGCTGAAGCCTTGAAGTCTGCTACCGGAATTCTAACAGCCGGTATGCGCACAGAAGAGCGAGAGCGGCTAAGGGAAGAGAAGGTGGGCGTTGTGGTGCTTGGAACAGTTGCCGGTGATGTTCATGACATTGGAAAAAACATACTGGGTTTGCTCCTTGAGGCGAACGGGTTTGGACTTCATGACCTTGGCAGAGATGTGCAGTCAATAAAATTCATTGAGAAAGGTGGGGAAGTCAATGCGGATATCATAGCGCTGTCGGCGCTTATGACCACTACGAGGCCAGCTCAGAAAGAGGTGATTGACTTCCTCAAAGGTATGGGCCTGAAGGAGAACTACATCGTCATGGTCGGTGGAGCCCCGACATCCAAGGACTGGGCGGATGAGATAGGGGCGGACGGCTGGGCAGAGACAGCCGAGGAAGGGGTCAGGCTTGCTCAGAAAATCCTCAAAGAAACTAGCAGCTGAATGACTGAGGGGCTGTCGAAAATGATACCTCCTTGGAGGATCAACGATCTTCTCGATAAAGTGGAGAACGGTCCAATCGCCCTTGAGAAAGATTTCGACCTGAAGATTTTCTCCAAGAAACTTAGGGAAGTGATCAAGACCTACGACATTCGTTTCGATCCTGAGAATATCGTTCCGTCCGATAACTCGCTAGCAGACAGCGTTTGGAAAGCTGCTTGGGACCTGTACCTTGATGTTGGAACCTTCTGCGTCAATACGCACAGAAGGATTTTGTTCGAGGAGGAAGAGATAAGGGAGGCCATGAGCGCGTTCCCGGAGAAGATCTGGGTGGGCTCGGGAAAAGATACGAGAGAAGTCTACCACCGGGAGATCGAGGACAGAAGGAGACCCTTCTGCGTCTTCAGCCCAAGCCTCCCATTCTCAGAGGAGCTCTTCCTGCCGGCTCAGATGGCCTTTATGCAGGAGCCGCTCGCAGACGGCGCAGGTGCACCTGAGTACATGAGAATCGTAGGCAGGGACAACCGGACGGGAGGCCCCTTCGAGATTCAAGCCGCTCAAGGGCACGCAGGAATGATAAGGGAAGCGGCGAGAAGAGTTGGAAGGCCTGGTATCTATTTGGCGGATGTCCAGTCTGCGGTTTCCGACGCGGCACAGATAGCCGCAAGCAACCCGGAGTGGGGGGTCAGGCTGACAGATGGAAGGATGGTTGGCACGATAGCCGAGTTGAAGATATCAAATTGGGAACTGAACAAAATGGTTCACTTCCACCAGTTCGGCTATTTAGTAATGGCTCTCTTCGGACCGATGTATGGCGGATTCTGCGGCGGCGCTGAAGGTGTTGCTGTAGTAAATGTTGCGGCTCATCTTCAAGGCCTGATGGTGAACCAGGGACATATGGATGTCGACTTTCCATTCGACATAAGATACGGCAACAACACTTCCAGGGAACTGCTCTGGGCGACCAGTGTCACATGGCAGGCCCTGGCAAGGAATACCCCCTTCATGAGTATGTCGAATGGAATGGCGGCGGCGGGTCCATTCACCGAGATGGTCCTTTACGAGGCCGCAGCGCATGGACTGGTAAGCACAGTTTCTGGTGCACACCTCTGGGAATGCTTCGCGGCTGGCAACAAGCATCCGGATAGAACAACCCCGATGGAAGCTAGAATGGCCTGCGAAGTGGGTCACGCAGCCGCAAAGATAGGCATGAAGAGAGAAGATGCAAGGGAAATAGCCACGCAGATAGTCAAGAGGTATGAAAAGGACATTCCGAAGGCTCCCATAGGCAAGAAGTTCCAAGAGTGCTACGACCCGGTGAAGGTAAAGCCGACCGCGGAATATTCGAGCCTTTTCCGCAACGTCAAGAAAGAACTGCAGAACTTGGGCATCGAGTTTCCGTACTAGCAACGTCAGGGCATCATCGAAGCACGCCACTTTCTGCTTCCGCATGTAGGAGTTTGGAGGAAGTGCTAAGCTTTGAGGAGGTACTTGAACGCATCGAGCAAGGACCAATATGCTCCGAACGTGACTTTGATCTGAGAGTTATGCATCCCAAGATCCAAGAGGTCATCAAGGAGCATGAGATAAGATTCGACCCGGAGAATCCGATTCCATCCGACGATTCGTTAGCAGACGAGATCTTTCAGGCCGCGCTAGACGTGTATCTCCACACTGGTACTCTTTGTCTGGATACTCAGCGCAGAGTTCTATTTCAGGAGATTGAGATAAAAGATTCCCTGAGAGCGGCTCCGACGAGGTTGCTTTTCGGCGAGGGAGCAGATCAACGAGCCATGGTATGTAGGAAAGTTGATGATAGCCGGGAACCTTTCTGCATTTCCACACCTATCGGGCATCCGGTATCGGAGGAAAACTATCTTCCGGTAATCATCAGCTATATGCAGAATCCCCACGCCGACGCTGCCGGAGTCCCATCACTGATAACCTTTCGCGGCCGAGCTGTGAAGACCCGGTCGCCGACTGAGTTTGACGCAGCTATCTGGAACGTGCTTTGCTTCCGAGCTGCCGCAAGAATCGTCGGGAGGCCAGGCCTAGGCACCCACAACCTAATTTCGAATGCGGAATCCACAGCAGCAATTGTTGCGGCGACGAATCCAGAATTCGGAGCTAGGAGCACAGACGGTTTCTGCGTGGCAGCTTTTCCAGAACTGAAGGTGGAATATGAGCGGCTGAATAAGACAGCGTACTTTCTCCGTACGGGCCATCTGATTTCGTCCTTGGCTGGGCCCATAAAGGGCGGCCTACCTGGCGGCCCCGAAGGAACCGCTGTAGTAACGGTTGCAAACCTCTTTCAAGGAACGCTTGTGGCGAGGGGAAAGTACTACATCTACTTCCCTATCGACCTAAGGTTTGCCTGCAATTCGACGAGAGAGATGCTCTGGGTACTAAGCATGGTGGGACAGGCTATCAGCAGGAACACCCATGCCTTGAAGGTGTGCGCACCATATCACGCGGCTGGCCCATGTACGGAGATGGTTGGATACGAATCGGCAGCTACATCCTTGGCGATTGTAACGTCAGGCGCCGATGTGGACTATGGATCAGTAGCTAAGAACAAGTATCCTGATTACTGTTCCGGACTGGAAGCCCAGTTCGCGCATGAAATTTGTCGCGGGTTAGGCGGAATGAAGAGGTACGACGCAAACGTTCTTGTAAAAGAACTCCTGAAAAGGTATGAATCGAAGATTCAGGAAGCTCCACTCGGAAGGAAGTTCCAACAATGTTATGACATCAAAACGGTTGTTCCACGCAAAGACTATGTTGATCTTCACGTGAAAGTCAGGAAGTCACTGGTAGACATCGGTTTGGGCATGGCCACATAGGCACACTTAACTGCCTGAGTAATAGCCGGCTACCAAAGGGGATCTTATCTGGTAGCTCAAGATCACAGTGCTATCCAAGGGTGGATACTTCAAAATTTGAAACTGGAGTTTGCATCGGCGGGTGACTGCCACGGTGAAACAGGAAAGTTCGTCAGGTTCATGAACGATTGCGCAGCGGAGCCGAAACTTTCACTGCTAGTAGCGGCTGGCGACTACCAATTCAATCCCACGAAAGACCGGCCCGAGGCTGCCAAGAATGTTGCAGAAGTGTTCGAAGTCTTGGCGAAATGGCCAAGCAGGGTTCTCGTTCTCGGAGGAAACTATGAGCAACCGGGTCTCTCAGCAGAAGTTGCCTCAAGGTTTGGGTTGTCCATCTTTCCCATAGGAAGTAAACCTGAGCCCTTGGGTGGACGTTTCCCGGGAAACCATTTTGTGCATGAAGGCTTCCATTTCCTAGGGGTCGAGGGATCGAACCCCATTAACGGCCGGTTCCCAGGCGAAAGAAGCGAGGAAGAGCTTGAGTGGGCGCTTTCACAGGCGGCAAGAGAAGCTGGCGACATAGATCCTAAGAGGATGGTCCTCGTCACCCACGCTCCCCCCTACAGGAGCGGAAGCAGAGACGAACTAGGCGCTTTCGGCCTCCCCATCACGTACAAGGGAAAACATGTTGGCAGCGCAGCCTTGGCACGCTTCTTGCTCGATAGGAAGCCAATCCTTCATGTATGTGGGCACGTCCATGAGGGCGTCGGGTTAACTGTCTATCATTGGCAACGACAACAAGCTGAGAACCCAAGGATCGAGGACGTGAGAACAGTAGGCCTTGAGAGGATTGTAGTGTTTTTTGCGAAACGTGACGACAACAAGATGTCGATCTGCTGTAATCATGGCACTCTGGAGCAGTGGACCTACTTCCGTTACAGAATAGCGGAGACAGACGTTTGCATGGCCGTGGAAGTGTCCAAACAGAGACTCGGTGGCAAGGACTCTCTATCCAGATTCATCGATCGCGTCCGTGGAAGAAAGGCTGTGTCATACAGCAAAATAGTGGACCCTGACGGGCTTACAGCCCAGTCAGGGATTTAGCGGTTAGCCCTCACGAGGAGACCTTCACTAGCTAGGCGCCTTTTCGCGATACCACTTGATGGGGCCCTTGTATAGCGCATAGGTCATTATCGAGACAAGCACTATGAAGTAGAGAGCCACTATCCCAATCCCGGCTCCTGGAATTGACTTGTAGTAGATGGTTAATTGACCTGCGAGCTTGTCCTCCAGATAGACGTTCAGCACCCCACCGCCCGCGAACGAAGCACGGATCGTCGCTATACCTGTCTTATCAGTCGCGTCCGAAGACTCCCCGAGAAGCTCCAAAGTGCCTCTCGATACGGTCAGTGAAACATGTGCTGCTTCGATAGGCTTTCCGTCTTTGTCAAGCACCTCAGCAGTAATGATGTATTCAGTGTCTGAATACATCTGCGGAGCTGACACTACGGAGCCCCCTTTGATTGATATCGTGACAGGCGTTTGGGCAAAGGTGATGCAAATAGTTGCAGCCATTAACGTCGCGAGCAGAGCTGATAACAAGTAGAGTCGGACTGATCGAACGGCTAACTTCATGTCTAATCACTCCGGCCGCAACGTCAATATCAACGCGGGTATAATGTACATTCCAAAGACGATAAGGCTGAGTATGCCGATGCCGGTTGGTGTCAACCCATACCATCCAGTCCCATCACCCAGTATGGTTCCAGCCATTCCAGCAGGAACGACTCCGAAAGCTGATAGGAATAGGAAGCCTAAGAAGCCCACAGTCAGTATGATGCCAACACCAAGCATTGACTTGAAAACGTTTGGAGAAAGTTTGATTGCGGAGGCTTCGTTCAAGACTTCGAGCAGCTTTGCCACCCCGAAGAACTTTAGCAGGATTATGAACGCTGATATGCTGACAATCGAGTAGACGACAGCTTCCCAATAGTAGTGTGCCCAGATAAGCGTAGTCCCGAAGTTCTCATAGTTCCACGCGTCATATCCAGGAAAGCCAAAAATAGCTGATGAGATGATCATTCCCACAACGCAAACAACCGTTGCGACGCGTGCTCTGGTCCACCCAAGCTTGTCCATGAAGGAGGTCATTCCTGCCTCTGTCCATCCGACAAGTGCCGGAAGAGCCGAAAAGATCACAAGCCCGTAGAAAGCTAGCCCCAGCAAAGGTATTCCCAGTCTGTTGAAGACCTGCGGCATCGCACCCACTGCAACGCCCACGCCTCCCAAGAAGACAGGCGGTATTCGTGCGCCCAACGTAAGCACCGGCAGGGAAAGCGCAAACAGGAAGAAGAAGAAGAGGTAGGATATCGTGGCCATGATCGTTGAGTCATTGATGTCTCCGCCCCGAGGCAGATAGCTTGCGTACGCGGTTGCTCCACCGGCTCCCAAAACCCAGAAAGTCACAAGTAATCCTTGGGTCCAAGTCATTGATGAGACAAGCGCGCCGGGCTTGAAGTCAAATACGAAACCCATCCCTTGCACGAACTCCGGCAGCGATAAGGCGTACGCTAGCCAACCGACACCCAAGATCAAGACGACGATCCGAGCGTAGAGGACGAAACGAGCCCAAATGCCTATGCCTCTATAGAGTAGGACCCAGATTACCGCCCACAGGCCAATCGCGATGAGCCCTCCTCTGAATGTCACTAGATACTTGTCCCAGAAGAAGGAGCTAGGACTCGAGGTCCAGAAGGCCTCCCCGAAGGGAGACATCACCATGTAGTCGAGGAACCAAGCAGCGATGTTTATTGCGGCATACGCCCATCCGATGTTGCCGAGTTGCCCCAACCAACTAATGAAATACCAGAACCTGCTTTTCGTGATGGCATACCATGCCTGCGGAGCAGCTTTCCGAGACCAAGCACCGAAACCCGCGTCGATAAGCCACATCGTGAGCAGAACAGTCGGGAAGGCTATGAGCAGAACAATCCAAAAGGCTCCGCCCCCGTACATGATCGCTTGGAAACCCACAGCGTAGTAGATTGTGGTAGCCGATGCCCAGCCGAACATAGCACCCATGAATCCGAACTTGCTAACGAAAGTCTCTCGAGGGCGTTCAATTTTCCCCAACTTACGCCCTCCGTAAGACTTCTTTAACTACTGATCAGTATATATCACTTTTCGACAGCGTTTGCCGGAGTTTATCGTGAGCGTAAACGACATCTACGGCTTTACGGAAGCCTGCGCAAAGATAGTCGATTCAACCCTCCAGCTTCTGGGACTATGTCCTCTCGGCGACTGGCGTGAGGCATCTGAACGTGCCTTCATAAGCATGTTTGCGAAAGCCCTTGAAAGGCGGTACCAGTCGCCTCACGCTCCTGAAGAGTTCAAGCTCCTACTGATAGGTGCTCAGTTTGTCAGGATACCGAAGGACCTCCAGGGCAGATTGAGGGAGGACCTTGAGGCGGATGATGCTAAGTACGGCAAGCTTTGTGACATCGACATTTGGGTACGCGTCGGGAAGTTCCCTCTTTCAGGCTGGGACAAGATCTCTTCAAAGAAAGTTAGTAAGAAACTGGCCATCCAGGGCAGGGAGCTAGTGAAAGCTGGACTACACAAGTTCGATGCAGCTATGGCAGCCGCCCCGAAAGAGAAAGTTGAGGAGATCAACCAGATGGTGAAGAGTCTACTCGTAAGCCGTGCAGAGACACTTCCCCGAGAAGCCTGATAGGTCGCTTGCAGACGCTCAACGTGATGAATCTTCAGTTCTACGATGCCGATCTACGAAGCAAGAAGCGATACGAGGAGCTCACACGGATACAGGCGAATGGTATTCAAACACTCTTGGATGGCATGCTCCGTGGGTACTTCTGTCTGATCAAGAGCAAGTCCCATGAGAGCGCAGAATCTTTGATGACACCCCTTAACTGGTTTGCGAAGGACCACTTTCTGTATCTCCTAGACATTGTGGACGAGAACGCATTCGCAGAGCGAGCGCTACAGGAAACTCCGAAATGACCTTACGCACAGGCTAATGAGAAATGTGAGACGAGGCAAGGATCTGAGTGCGTTTTGCAAGACGTTCTGCGAAACTGGCTTTCGGTTTGAGCCCAGAGCGGGGTGAAAGGGACTTCGATAAAATTTGTGACGGGCCCGCGGGGACCTGAAGCGCTGCTCGCTTGCTTACTATGAACCGCTCGTAGCCTACTTCTTAGCCTCTCTGATTACGAACGCTGCTATCTCATCAGCTATCCGAACATTCGTAGTCGTCTGCAGTCCTCTCCAGCCAGGTTGAGAATTCACCTCATGCACAAGCACGCCCTGCTCGCTCTCCATTATGTCGACGCCCGCGATCTTGCAGCCCAGTACATCCGCCGATTTCACCGCCAACGCTTCCACTTCTGGGTCAACTTGAAAGTGCTTTGGCAAGGCGCCTCTGCTTACGTTCGTCTTCCAGGAGCTCGAGACCCTGAACATCCCTGCCACAACCCTCCCTCCGATCACGAATGTGCGAATATCCCGCGTTCCGTGACCAACGAACTTCTGCACATATAGCACATGCCTATAGAATCTGAGCGTTCTCATAACTCGCTCTGCAATATCTTCATCCTGGATTCTGGCGACCCCGATGCCTCTTGACCCGAAGACCGGCTTGATCACGGCTTCACCTCCGAAACTCCGGAAGGCCTCCATCGCTCCCCGAATGTTCTCTGTCACAACGGTTCGGGGCACCGGGAGGCCATGCTCGCTGAGCAAAGCAAGAGTGTAGTACTTGTCGACCGCCTTCTCAATCGCCGCAGGCGGATTGACAATGGGCATCCCATGCCTCGCGAGCTTGTGAAGGGCATCCATCTGGAAGATGATCTCGTCAAGAGACCCGCGCCCGATCGGCCTGACTAGGATCGCTGACAGGTCTCTGAGAACATCAACTTCACCGAGCGAAAACTCAGGCGTCAACCCAACCCGCGTGGTTACATCACCGAACCGAAACGCCACGGGGTCCACGTTCTTTCTGATGAACGCCTCCTTCAGCCTTGACGAGCACCATGCATCCTGGTCGCGAGTCATGATGCCGACTTTCAAGTCAGAAATACCCCCAGTCCCATACATGTTGACTCGGAATAAATAGGTCACAACCTACGCCGGCGAGCCCCACATGAAGATCCTGAGCCGAGCAATCAGAACAAAGTACTGGAGGCCCGGCGACGACTACCGTAGGATCATACTTGATGCGATCTCAGGGGAGCTACAGAATGGAGACATTCTTGCCGTTTCAGAGAAAGCGCTGGCGGTCACTCAGGGGAGACTCGTCGACGAATCCAAGGTCAAGCCCAGCATTCTGGCACGTGTACTGACGGCTTTCTGGATGAGGGTAGCGTGGGGACGCCTACTAGGCAGCCTGTGCCATATGAGGAAGGCGAGCATCACACACCTCAGAGCTTATCCTCTCTACGAGGGTGCAAAGCATAAGCAGGTTTGCTTGGAGCAAGCAGGATTTCTTCAATCGCTGCGCCCGTTCTCAGAGGGAGGAATCGACACAACGAACTTGCCATATTCGCTGGCCAGCTTGCCTCTTGAGTGTCCGGAGCGCCTTGCGCAGGAGATTCGGCGGATCATTGCTACTGAACTCGGAAGGGCGGTTGCTGTCGTGATCGTAGACAGCGACAAGACGTACTCGCGCTGTGGCGTTAATTTGGCTTCGCGGGCCACCGATATTCGGGGAATCGTCGAACTCAGTTTTTTTGCGTATATAATAGGCCGGGCACTCAGGTGGAAGGCAAGATCAACACCTCTCGCATGGGCTGGGTCCGCGGTCTCTCCTGAACACGCACTACGCGTAGCGGGCCTGGCTAACAAGGCTCGGGGGCACGGGGCTGGGAAGACCGCCTGGGAGATGGCTGCTCGGTTCGGCGTGGGGCTAACGGAGGTTGACTGGCAGATGCTCGAGCAGGTGGAGCACAAACCAATCGTAATCCTGAGGCCTGAGCCGATCAGAACAAGAAGCCCGGCAACTCAAGGTCTGTAGCCAGCGAGTATGAGTACGGATAGAGCGGAGGCTGTGAGATCAGCTGTCGTACCCGGATTGCAAACGTTACCTGGCCTCTGCAGCCCTTGGTCCATTTGCTCGACCGTTCTGCGTCCTTTCGCAGTCTTCATTCCGCCTGCCCGGAGGGCCTGTTTCGCTCTTAGTGAGATCTCCCTCGCCGTCTTCATGCCCTGCTTTCGAGCGATTAGACTGTCCGGGATCTTGGACAGTATCGTGAGATATGTGTCGACCACCGCGATATTGATGTCTCCCGTCGCCCGTAGCTCTTTAATCAGAGAGGGAAGGCCGACATCGAACGTCGCAGAGAAATCGTTCACCCACTCACACGATATCGTGTCGTACTTTGCAGATATGCGAAAGACATCAAGCAACGAAAGGTTCCGCTTACGGATTTCCACAATTGAGTTCTCGTCATTGACATCGAGTTCAGACACTTTCCCCAGCCCGCCCGGAGATGCGCAAGATATTGCCCGGTATGTGTTTATGGCATCGGCCGATGTTGTTCCTCTCACAACCCTTCTCAGATTCTTCCTGATCTCTAGGGCTCTCAAAGCTGGGCCTCGTAAGGCCATTCCGGCGGCGTAGGCTATCGGGGTCAGGAGTAAGATTGCTCCGAGGCTCGTATTCCCCCCGCGTTGCCATCTTGAGCATGCTTCTGCCGCGCGTCTCATGCGCTCCCCGATTGCGAGTTCCACTCTCTGCTCCAAGCCGTTCGCGGAGCGGCGCCCGCGCAAGGCTGCAAGCCGAAAGTGTGGTCCTAACGCAACAGCGGAGGCCAAGAAATGCTCAAACCTGGTATGCTCGAAATCTCGTGTCCGGTGCACATTTCCAGGTTTCGGGTACGCGCTGACCTCGAGCAGAAGCGCGAGCTGCAACGCGGCAGAAATCTCGTCATGGATGGTTGCCATTTTTCTCACTATGGAAGTGTGCGGCGGTTTGGTTAGCATCGTGTTCTCAATCTGTCCAGACTTGTGGCGGGTGCGGTTCGAACTGGAGTGTGGATCAGGCCTCCGGCGATCAGGCCCCTAGTCGTCACCGCTACGACGATTGTTGCGACGACAATGGCTATCAATCTCTCGACCGGGTAAACGTAGAACACGGCATTCCACGTAGCCCCTAGCGCCTCAGGCATGATTCCCATTAGAGGGACTGCCAAGGTCGCGAAGAGAATACTTCCTGTCAGGTGCTGAGCGGTCGTACCAGTTACCGTCAGAATGCAGGCCGCGCACCTTGCCTTCCAAGCGGTCGGTTCGTAGATCCATTCAACCGATCTTCTGCCCAGAGGCGAGGCGAGCAGCATCCATGCGATCATGTGGAGCCACACGAAGGGGACATCCACTCTCCCATCCCAGAAGGGAACGGACATGACGTGCAGTGTCATCGGGTGAACAAAGAACAAGCCAAGCAAAAGTGAGTAGAGCACAAAAGAGACCCGCCATCTCCCTCGGATCAAGAAGCCTAGGACAAGCGCGTTCGCTAGGACGGGTAGGAAGTCCAAGCCGAAGAAGTTCATTCGACCAGTGAACGTAATGGCGAGCAAGGTCCCGACCACCGCGGCGACCGAGCCAACATAAGGTCCCAACATGATCCCGAAGAGTGGAGCAACAAATTCGCTGGCAGTGAATGAACGCCCAGAGGCTCCAATCCACACGGAGAAAGGCACCAGCCTTAGCATTCCATACATTGCTGCGAATGTTGCTGCGAGCGGCACAAGTCGGCTCCTCGAGATTTCTCCGGCGATCATGATTCAACCTCGCTATTCTGAAGGTCGATGTTTGGAAAGTCATGACATCGGTGGGTACGATGTGAGCTCATATATTGTGTCCGTTCAAGCCACTGCGTAGTAGAATAATAAGTGATAGTAGGCCATGCGGCTGAGAAAATGGCGATAAGAGGGCTTGAATGCGTCGCTGAAGGCTGGGAAGCATCAGTGATCGCCTTTTCCTAGAATACTTTAAGGTTGACGCTTCAACGTAGCCACGGAGGTTCGTCAGTCCTTTGAGGAAGACACGTACGTTAGCAAGGGGATTGTGGCCTTACGTCATTCCACTTCCCACAAGCGCAACCCGGCAGTCAAGGCTGTTGTTCTCTGTGTTCAGGTCAGAAGCCTCGATGAACCTCGTCAAACATGTGCCTCTCGAAAAAGAAGCGTATCAGAAGGAGATCATTAGGACTCTTGGGTACTCAAACAAGACAGTGATCAAATGGCTTAGGTCGCTTGTTAGAGCCGGGATTCTGAGCGAGGGAATGGAAGAGACCACAGTCAAAGGCAGGAGGGTATGGGTCAAATCGTACAGGCTGACACCTCTAGGAAAGTGGATCAGGTTGCTCTTAGCGGCTCCGAGAGAGCTGCCAATCGAGAAGATTAGGGAACTCATCAGAGATCTCTTCGGGTTGTATGTCAAGTCAGTCGTTGCCCTGTGTAAGAAATACAGAATCAGTCTCTCCACGCTAAGAACGGACTTCCAAGATGCGTTGACTAGAGAGTGAAGCCTACCCAACGTGAACGAAGAATAGAATAGATATAGATCCTAGTGACAGGTTGGAAAGGCTGTGTACAAAAGTACACAGCATCATCGACCTACACAGGGTTGAATTCAGGAATGAAGCCGACTAGAGGCCCTAGGGTCCGTACAGATGTATCAAGCATCGGTGTTTCGTCCGAAAACTACGCTCGACGAATCGCACTGTCAGGTAGAAAGCCGCTGTCCACAAAGCTGATTACGCTCGTGAGCGCCTTCGCTGCACTGGACATTGTTCTCGCCACGATCCCGCTTATTCCCTACGGCCCTTCTGCAGGTGCCTTGGTGAAACCTTCGGAGGGAATCTTCTTGGGCCCATGGGGAGGAATGTTCGCTGCGTTCATTGGAGGAATCGTTTCAAGTGTAATCTGGCCCTCGACGGCGGTGTTAGGGCTAGCAACTTGGATTCCAGGAGTCATAGGCGCATTTGGCGCAGGTATGCTACTGAAAGGCAAATGGAAACCGGTCGCGTTACTACTGCTCGTGATCCTCCTGGGTTTCTTTGTCCACCCATTCGGGCCGCCGGTCTTCGTGTATGCGAACTGGGACAAGGCAATCGCCCTAGCTCTAGTCTATCCGGCCTTCAGGCTAGTGAATCGCGGTCTGCGCGAGCGAGGAAGCGTGAAGGCCCTGATGCCCGTGCTGGGGCTGGTCTCATTCATTGCAACGGAGATCGACGGAGCCACTGGGAACCTGGTTTTTCTCCTAGAGGCTTGGCCAGTCTTCGGCTTGACGGGAGAAATGCTCCCGGCTCTATTCATCCCCTACACTTTCCTTGACCCTGCTGTTCGTGTTCTTGTGGGAATCGTCTGCGCACTCGTACTTACCCCGGTTCTAGTCGCCGCCGAAAAGGCAAATCTCCTCAAATGGCCTCTAACATAGTTGCCACACACCTCGACCCGCTCGCGGCAAGACATGCGCTTCCCTCCCGGCTGCTCATGTTGAACTTCATTTCTCCCGAAGACACAATTTTCCCTCGGACCAGAGCTGTCTAGGAGGCTGCAGAGGACGAGAGCAAGAGAAGGCGACTTTGTAGAAACTTCAGATGGCCTCTTCTTCGACGTGAAGGGTCTCCTTCATCCTCCTGAGAGGATAGTTGCCTACCTTCGGTACTACCCCAACAATAGAGGCACAAGATTGCGTGGAAGAGTTCGATACGCGAAAGTCTACGAGCTATCTGAGAGGCGTCGTCTTCTTGAGAAGAGGTGGCCATACTATCTGTACTATGACGAGATCCAAGGTCGTGAGCTGCAAGGAGTGCCCAGAGGCGATGTACTGACCCTGCACATGCCCAAGCAGCGACTGATGACCCTTCTACGCTCGACAGGGAAGGATAGACTCGAGACGAGCGCGGTCGAACTGGTCCACGTCCTAGCACGCGAGTCCGGACTGCCCTTGACGAGCTTCGGCATCTCTGGGTCCCTCTTGGTAGGTCTGCATAGACGAGACTCGGACATCGATGTCGTCGCGTACGGTGCGGATGCAGCGATGCGTGTCCAAGGAACGCTGCTTGC
>CAYMZN010000044.1:0-13534 GCA_964394935.1 uncultured Candidatus Bathyarchaeia archaeon
GTTCTATTTAGCCTTCATTACGCCCCAAGATAAGGCAATTCAGATGCCCTCTCTGATTCTTGGCATCGAGTCCACTGCTCATACTTTTGGTGCGAGCGTTGCGAGCACCGATGGCCGTGTTCTTTCCGATGCCAAGCGTCTGTACGTTCCGCCGGCCGGGCGTGGAATCCACCCGCGAGAGGCGGCTCAGCATCACTCATCGATAGCGGACACAGTCATTCGGGACGCACTCGCGGAGGCGAGAGTGAGGCCGAAAGACTTGGATGGCGTGGCGTTTGCGCTGGGTCCGGGCCTTGGCCCGACCCTGCGCATCGGGGCGACCCTTGCAAGAGCTATTGCTTCAAGGCTTCGAATACCTCTGATTCCGGTCCATCACGCTATCGGCCACATAGAGATCGGCGCTCTCACGACTGGTTCTCGTGATCCCTTGGTCGTATTACTCTCTGGAGGTCACACGACGATAGCCGCATTTGCAAGTCGTCGGTGGCGGATCTACGGCGAAACCGAGGACATAACTGTCGGGAACCTGCTGGACATGTTTGCCCGCTCCGCTGGCCTAGCCTCACCGGGCGGGCCAGAAATCGAACATTTAGCTACGAAAGGCAAGAACTTCGTCGAGCTTCCGTACACGGTCAAAGGAAACGATGTCTCATACTCAGGATTGCTCACTGCAGCGACCAAGCAATTACAGGCAGGGCAGCCAGTTGAGGATCTCTGCTTTTCTATCCAAGAAGTGTCATTCTCCATGCTTGCTGAGGCGGTCGAAAGAAGTCTCGCACACACAGAGAAGACAGAACTTCTCTTGGTTGGAGGTGTTGCCTCAAACTTCGCTTTGCGCAAGAAACTCGAAACCGTCGCCAGTGAGCATGCTGCTCTTCTCCAAGCTGTGGATCCCAAGTACGCTGGCGACTGCGGCGCCCAAATCTCATGGACCGGAGCCTTAGCCTACGGGCATCGCTTGTTTGTTGACATCGAACGGAGCCAAGTCAGACCTCGCTGGAGACTGGATGAGGTAGATATCCCATGGAGGTGAATTTGCCCTGCTCATCCGCAAGGGCGCAGAGGCCAGTATATTCCTAGAGGAATGGCATGGCAGACGTGTTGTGATGAAGACGCGGCTACCAAAGTCATACAGGGTCGATCCGCTCGACGTATCAATCAGACTTGCCCGGACGTCACGCGAAGCTCACCTCCTTCACGATTCGAAACGCGCGGGTGTGCCGACCCCTACGGT
The DNA here is from genome assembly GCA_964394935.1 of uncultured Candidatus Bathyarchaeia archaeon. Lineage (GTDB taxonomy): Archaea > Thermoproteota > Bathyarchaeia > 40CM-2-53-6 > 40CM-2-53-6 > CAVPLU01. The sequence continues at coordinate 1,235 of CAYMZN010000044.1, forward strand.
CTACCAAGTTGACACGAGCACATGCACAATCATCATGGAATACATCGACGGGCCTCGCCTCAAGGAGGCCTTTTCCGGCATGGATCAGTCGGAGATCAGAGGAACATGCAGACATATTGGGTCATTGATAGGCCGACTTCACTCAAGCGGCATCGTTCACGGTGATCTTACCACCTCAAACATGATCCTCAGAAATCGAGGCAAGCTGTTCTTCATCGACTTTGGCCTGAGCGATTACTCGCACGAATTGGAGGCACGAGGTGTAGACCTCCTCCTGATGAGTAGAGCCTTCAAAAGCACACACTTCGCACTGTATTCGAAAGCTTTCAAAGCTGTCGTAGAGGGTTACTGGGAAACAGTCGGACAGGCTGATACGCAGCTCATCCTGAAGAAGACGCATGAGATCGAAAGGCGGGGAAGGTACAGTGAAAGGCCACAAACAGGTTTACTTTCTCACTTCAAACAAGGCCAAGTTTAGGGAAGCAATGGCCGTTGCGGCAATGTCAGGCGTGCGGCTGCGCATGCTAGCTACCCGGAAGGTCGAGATCCAGTCAGACAGTCTGCAGACAATCGCATCATATGCGGCGGAGGAAGCAGCAAACCGTCTTACGGTGCCGGTCGTCACGGAAGATGCGGGCTTGTTTGTTGACGAGTTGAATGGCTTTCCGGGACCGTATTCTTCAGATGTCTTCAAACGTCTTGGCATCCGAGCAATTCTCAAGTTGATGGAGAATGTCGTCAATAGAAAAGCGAGTTTTCATTCTGTGGTCGCATTCTCTCAGCCGCCGAGTAGACCGAAGTGCTTCAGAGGAACCGTGGCCGGAAGGATAAGCCTTGATCCACGAGGAGCGGGCGGTTTCGGATTCGATCCTATCTTCATTCCGGACGAAGGCGACGGTAGAACGTTTGCAGAAATGACCGATGAGGAAAAGAACAGAATTTCTCATCGGTCATCGTCGTTCCGAAAACTTTCCCGGTGGTTGTCAACGCTGCATGCTTAAATAGATCAGGGGCGGTCGGATAGCAAAATTCGAAACCAAGAAAGGACAGCATCGGAGTGTGTGCGACTTAGCCAGGCTCTATACAAGCAAGCGAGGTCGTTCGGGCTCAACGCGACCTGTGAGCAAGAAGCCTCCAATGTGGTTCAAGTACGCTCCTGAAGAGGTGGAGGGCCTAATAGCCAAGCTCGCAAGAGAAGGGAACTCACCAAGTTCAATCGGAGCCATCCTTAGAGACAGATACGGAGTGCCGCTGGTCAAGCCGGTTGTTGCGAAGAGTATTACTGAGCTAGTGCGTGCTTCGGGGCAGACTCCCAAGGTCCCCGAGGATCTGGACTACTTGTTCCGCAGAGCCGGCAGGCTTCGCAAGCACTTGGAGAAGAACAGGAAAGACTACGAAAACAAGAGGGCGCTCGCGACTGTCGAGTCCAAGATTCATCGACTGGTGAAGTACTACAAGGCACATGGGAAGCTGCAGCGTGAGTGGGAGTACAAACCGATGGCCGCCTCCGTGGCGTGAAGATGTCATCCCATTCGGATCTGGGGGGGCTTCTGAGCAAGGCCGCGGAGGCTGCGAGACTTCTCAGTGACAGAGCCTCCCAGGGTTCGAAAATCTTGCTGCTTTCCCACTACGACGCAGACGGCCTGTCAGCGGTCGGCATCCTAGGATCAAGTCTAGCGCGAATGAAGGCAAACTTCCAACTAAGAGTCATAAAAGAACTAGACCCCCAAACGCTTGACGATGCTCTCCGCTGTGAACCTGAGTTCATCGCATTCACGGATATTGGCAGCGGCTACCTAGAGAGTCTTGCACAAAAAGCCATGGAACAGCAAGCCTTGGTTATCGATCATCATCCGCCCAGCACAAAGCCTCCACGAGAAGTATTCCAAGTGAATCCACACGAATTTGGAATAGATGGTGCGACTGAGATTAGTGCGGCTGGACTCGCCTACCTTGTCGCTCGCAGCATGTCTGGCGCGAACGCTGATCTTTCTGTCCTCGCAGTCGTCGGCGCGCTTGGCGATATGCAAGACAAGAACAAGGAAAGACGCCTGCGGGGACCCAACGAACTAGCTGTGCAAGATGCCGTCAACGGCGGATTCTTGAAGACAGATAAGGACTTGCTCTTCTTCGGGAGAGAAACCCGGCCCATCCATCGTGCTCTCGCCTTGACGACGACTCCGTACCTACCTTGCCTAAGCGGGGAAGAGGACAACTGCACGGCGCTTCTCACATCTCGAAACATCCCGTTGAAGGTTGGAGACCGTTGGAGAACGACAAGTGACCTAAGCCACAAGGAGAAGCAAGCTCTGCTGAGCGCGGTCGTGGAGCTGCTTGTGTCGAAGGGCTTCAAGGGGAGCAAGGCGCTCGAACTGATTGGGACAGTCTACACGCTCACAAATGAGCCCGCGGGAGGCCCGACTCGAGACGCTCGTGAGTTTGCTTCAATGTTGAACGCATGCGGTCGAATGGATCGGCAAGGTCTTGCGGTGTCGATCTGCTTCGGTGAAAGAGGCTCGATCTTGGATGAAGTCCAAGAGGTGGTTGCCACATATCGTAAGGCGCTCGCCGAGTACATGGAGTGGCTCACCGCGACGCCTTCCGCACTCCTGGAGCTCAATGCTGTTTGCATCGTCAGAGGCGAAGACAGAATCGCCGAGAATATGACCGGAGCACTCTCTTCGATCTTGTCATCGGCAGGCCACCTCAAGCCGAACAAGGCGACAATTGTCGCGGCTAGGTCCAGAGACGGAGGAGTAAAAATCTCCGCAAGAGCGCCCGAGGCTCTGATAAAGAAGGGAGTGGACCTTGGCTTGGCGCTGCAGAAAGCCGCTGCCGCGCATGGCGGATTCGGGGGAGGACACAACGTGGCCGCCGGCGCCCATATCCGTCCCGGCAACGCCGAAGAATTCTACCGCAAGATTGACCAGCTGGTCTTGGATCAGATGAAGCAAGATTGAGGGCAACGATCGTCACGCATCATATCGACTTGCCGTCCGCGAAGGCGATCGAGAGATCTCTCACGGCGGACAACGAGGCTGCCCCTAGGCCGCTGCGTATCAAATCGAGGGCGAATGGAACACGAGTGACATCGACCATCGAAGGGGCAGGAGACGTCGAATCACTTCTGACCACGATAGACGACCTCTTGCTCTGCTTGATCGCTGCTGACAAATTGCTGACCACCATCCAGGTGAGAAAACTGAGGCGACGCGTTGGATCTCGAGTGGCTGATCATCAGGCGCCAAAGGTTTAATAGTTCACGGAGAATGCTGCGTCTTCGCTCGGTGATCAGAGATTGTCCAAGGCTGCCAAGAAGATCAGGGATAAGTGGCGCGCAAAGGAATGGTACGATGTTTATGCGCCGGCATACTTCGGGGAAAAGATGGTTGCCTCAATTCCTTGCAGTGATCCCGCCAAACTGATGGGGCGAGTGGTTGAGACCACGCTCTACGATATCACAAATGACTTCTCTCATCAATCGCAGAAGCTGTACTTTCTCTCCGTGAATGTCAAGGGGCACAGGGTGGAGACTATTCTCAAGGGTCATGAGTATTCCGCGGACTATCTTCGCAGCCTTGTAAGACGCGGGAGCACTCGAATCGATGCAATCTTTAACCTAACCTCAAAGGATCAGTATGTGACTCGCGCATCAGTCGTTGCCTTTACAAGGGACCGAGTAAACGCAAACCAGCAGCATCTTATCAGAGGCATAATGAGGAAGACCATAGACGAGAAAGCATCCACGCTAGGGTATGATCAGCTCTGCCACGAAATGGTCCTCGGAATCTTCGGTTCTGAGGTCTACAACCTCGCGAAAAAGGTCGCGCCATTGAGGCACGTAGGGGTGCGAAAGTCCAAGTTGCTCGTCATTCCCGAAGGCGTCATGGCCAAGGCTGCCGACATCCTTGCACAGACCAAAGCAGTACAAGCCTAGCGTTCTGGCCTTCGGTACAGCTTCTTGATTTCTTCCTGCACCTCCAGCAACTGTCTCCGTAGATCGGCAGTGGCCGACCCGCCACCTGGGTCACGAGACGTTCCCGACACCATCCTCTCAAATTGAAGCATAGCGATCCGGACTCGCTCTTGGAGCTCTCCTATGCTCTCCGTTTCGTGAAGGTAGCCTGCAAGTATCCCCACCAAGGCTCCAGCTACCAGACCGATTGTGAAGGAGGCGAAATCGAAGGCCAAGCGGCATCTCCTTCCGGCAGATGCAGGGTTTGAACTCGCGACGCTTTTAAGAGGCACGGTCAAATCATCCGAGTAAACGACATTTGCAGAATCCGTGTTTGGAAGTGCTGGGAGAGCAGGCCGTGAAACGTTCGGACCAAGTCGCGAAGGCTGTGGTGCTGGCAGCCGGCAAGGGAGTGCGCCTGTGGCCACTCACCGAGAAGAGATCAAAACATATGATACCCATCGCTGGCAGACCGGTTATAGAACATCTGGTATCGGCTATCAGGTCCTCGGCAATACGTAGTCTAGTACTGGTTACGGGATACGAGGAAGAGCTGATCAGAAAGTACCTAGGCGATGGAGGGAATTGGGGGGTAAAGGTCGAATACGTGCATCAGGCGGATATTTCCGGAACCGCGACCGCGCTCTCTGTAGCCCGTGACTGGTTACGAGACCGTGACTTCCTTGCAGTCTACGGAGACATCGTGGTCACTCCGAACGCCATCAGGCGCGTCATAGATACATACAGGAGAAAGGGCCAAAGACCGACTGTAGGAGTGGCTCCCGTCTCACGGCCTGAATTGTACGGGATGGCAAGAACCTCAGGAGAATGGCTTACTGAGATAGTCGAGAAACCCGAAGCTTCCGCAAGTCCGAGCAACCTAGCGAACACGGGGATCTACGTCCTGAGCCCAACCATATTCGACTACTTGCAGCAAGCCCCTCGATCAGGGAGAGGTGAGTTCGAGATAACCGACGCCATATCCTCTCTTGCAGGAAGCGGTTCATCCGTAGCATGGGCAAGGATAGGCGCGTCCGACTGGCAAGACATTGGCAGACCATGGGATCTTCTTTCAGCCAACGCGAACCTTCTCGCCCGATCGAAACGGTCGGTTGGCGGAACGATCGAGAAGGGAGTCACAATCACAGGCCAAGTCACGATTGAGAAGGGTGCCACGGTTAGGACAGGGACCGTCATCGAGGGGCCCGCGTGGGTTGGAAGTGGTGCGATCCTCGGACCATGCGCGCACATACGCGCAGGTACATCCATCGGAAGAGGCGTAGCAATCGGAAACTTCTGCGAAATCAAGAACAGCATAATCATGGACGGCACACGCATACAACACCTCTCCTATGTCGGCGACAGCATCATCGGAGAAAGATGCAATCTCGGAGCAGGCACGATGGTGGCGAACGTAAAATCCAGCGGCAAGACAGTCCGCATGAGAATACGGGACAGTCTCGAGGACAGCGGTCTCAGAAAACTGGGCGTCTTCAGCGGAGACGACGTGAAGACGGGTATCAACTCATCTATTATGCCGGGCATCCGCATCGCTTCGGGAGCGATGGTTCCTCCTGGCTCGGTCATCTCTGAAGATGTCTTCTTTGCGTAGCCCGGACATCAGTCAATGCTGACTATCCCCTCTTCCTAGCACTGACAATCGAGATGACATCGCCATCCCTGAGGACGTGTTCTTCCCCTATCCTCATCTTCGACCTCACGTCAACTCCGTAGAGGAATCCCTGTCCCAGGTCGGAGTGGATCATTCCGGCAAACTGTTTTGCGGTGGTGCCGAAGGGAACAAGGTAGACATCTGGAAGCACTCGACCCTTATGATCTGTAAGACTTTCTGGGTTCTCGACGGGGTACACTCCGATCATTCTGAGCATCTTGAAAAAGGCGTAGTCAATTGCCGCCTGAACCCCCGTCGACCCCCATGGAATCAGTATCTTCTCCCTTATTTTATCCAACGCGTCCCGCTGCTGGCCTGAGAGGCTCGAGCTGGTGACTCTGAAGTTGCTGTCACCGGGTTTGTAGTCAGTCAGATCCTTTTCCGCAGTTCTCCTTAGCGCCAATTCTGCTTCCGCACAACATGGGATGACGGGATAACCGAGCTTCTCCAGAGTCTCGACGTTGTCCTTTGCCTTCGGGATGTCTATCTTGTTCGCAGCCACGAGCATTGGTTTCGTGATGCATCGCACTTCATGTAGAAACCGGAGTAGTTGATCTTCAGTCCATCGGCTCGGGCGGGCGGAATCGAGACCAAGATCTTCCTGAGCCTTCGAGACGTGGACTCGCCTCACGCCGAGTCCGCTCAATCTTTCTTCGAGGACAAAGCCAAGATCTTCCTTTGTCCCTTCAACCCTCTTGACCGTCCTCTCCCAGTCCTTCTTGACGATCTGAAGAAACCACATATCGAGTTCAGTTTCAAGGAATTGAACATCTTCACGCGGATCGTGCGCACCGACAGCGCATGGTTTTCCCTCGATATCTGTCGCCCCCGCTGCGTCCACTATGTGAATCAGTGCATCCGCTTGCCTGATCTCGTCTAGGAACTGGTTGCCAAGACCTCTTCCCTCCCAAGCGCCTGGAACTAATCCTGCGCAATCGACCAGTTCAACAGGAATCAGCCGGATTCCATCAAGACATGCAGAGTTGGCAGGGTTATCTTGAACATCAAACTCCTTGCAGACGCAGGGCGTCCTAACGTATCCCATTCCCCTGTTCGGCTTGATTGTTGTGAACGGATAGTTGGCAATAGCCACGTGTGCCAACGTGGCAGCGCTGAAGAATGTACTTTTCCCGACGTTGGGTTTTCCCACGACCCCTACGGAGAAGCCCACCGACTATCACGTTTTCTTTGGTCCACATATGCGCAGCATGATCTATTGAATCTTCATCAAATCGGAAGGGTCGAGTATTCTCACCGATTCTCATGGTTCCAAGCTTTGAGCGAAGGTCTTCTCGGATCGGGACAAGCTTTATCGACCGGTTTCCTCGTGTGGTGGGAGCCTAGGTCAGTGAAGTGTGAAGGCGGACAGTTGGCGGCGATGTATGGGCGCATACAAGTACATGTCCGAAGCGTGGAAGAAAGGTCAAGACACAGACCTCACCCGGTACCTTCGCCAAGCAGCCATCGGTTGGAGAAGGGATCACGCCATCCAGCGAGTGAAGTTTCCGACTCGTCCGGATCGAGCAAGAAGTGTAGGATATCGCAAGAAGCAAGGCTTCCTCGTGGTAAGGGTGCGCGTCAGGAAGGGGGGCGCCAAGAAACACCGCCCCTCATCAGGCCGGAGGCCGAAAGCACTTGGCGCTAGAAAGTTCACTAGAGCGAAAGGCCTCAAACAGATAGGAGAGGAAAGAGTAGCCAAGAACTATCCCAACCTATCGGTTCTGAATTCATACTACGTTTGGGAGGATGGCACCAGCAGATGGTTCGAGGTCGTGCTGGTAGACCCCAACCATCCCGCTATCAAGAGAGACGAAACAATCAGACACGCGCTAGCGCTCGATGCATAAAGCAGGCGGCTAGACTTGTCAAGATCATCGGTCCCAATCGCCATGGTGCCAAGATCTGGCGGCAGGAAACGTGGGCTGAAGAAGGCTCGGGGCTTCTCGCTTGGCGAACTGAAACAGGCGGGCCTCGACCGATCTCAGCCTCATCACATCGGAATCGGAATTGACGCACGCAGGTCCACGATCCACAATCATAACGTAGTAGCACTGAAGCAGGTCCTCGCCGCCTCAATGCCGAAAGCGAGTGTGTCCTATACTTCTGCGGAAGCCGCACAGGAAGGATCTGAAGCCAAGCGCGGCTCCGCTCCCGCAGCGATGCAAACCCAACCCAGCCCGGCCCGGCGGGGCCGAGTGCAGAAACGAAGGTCCTAACGGAACAGCTCTTATTTTCGTCTGGGGAAAAGCAGTCCTGCTGGTCGGCAGCGATTGCGTCGAAATGCTAGAACAGTGCTGATCAAGCTCGGCGGATCCGTAATCACGGACAAAAATCGAGCGTTCAGGGCGAACAGGCGTTCTATGCATCGAATAGCAAGGGAACTTGCAAGACGCAAGGAGAGGCTCATTCTTCTCAATGGTGCTGGTTCTTTTGGACACGTCCCTGTCAAGCGTTACCGGTTAGATGAGGGCTTCAGTAGAGGGAAGACAAACAACTTTGCAGAGACGAAACTGCAACTGCTCAGATTGCAGGAGATCCTCATCTCAATCCTCTGTGGCCACGGCATCCCTGCGGTGCCGTTCACCCCTTCGAGTTTCATGATAGCCCGGTCAGGAAGGTTGTGCAGAGTCGAGCTGACTCCGATTCTTGAGTTCTTGGATTTGGGGCTCGTTCCGGTGTTCGGGGGAGATCTAGTCCCAGACCTAGTTCAAGGCTGGAGGGTAATCTCTGCCGACCAGATGGCTTCTTGGATCGCACCTCGAATAGGAGTGTCAATGATAATCTACGGGACAGATGTTGCCGGTCTTTATTCGTCAGATCCGAAGGTATCCGATGATGCAGAACTGATAAAGAGGATCAGCTATCGGCAGGTCAGATCGGTTGCCGGGTCTGCTCTGGGCTCACGAACGCCGGACGTTACCGCTGGGATGCGGGGTAAGCTGTACGAAGCTGAGAGGGCTGCCGCAAGAGGGGTAGAAGTCGTCATCATGAACCTCAGGAAACCTGAGAATCTGGCTTCGATACTTGACGGGAAGCAAGGAAGGTGGACTACGATAGTTCCGAAAAGGAAGCGGCTAGAGTAGGCTCAGATTTCCTGTCAAGGTATCGATGACTGAAGATGGTCCCGGGCCTATTCCGAGGCAGGTTATTGTCCCAGGCTCGACTTGGGTAAGGCCACGGTCCGTAACTAGCGCGCAGGGTAGTCGGAGCTCCCTTGACTTCCTCTCCAGTTGATGGATTTCCTCTTCGGAGTCAACTCTCACCGCGACCTTGCATTGACCCTCCTTGAGCCACGCTTCCCACCACTCCGTGAACCTTCTGCGGGCTTCCTCTGCCGCTGAAACAGCGGCATGGGCGACCTGAACTGCAATCTTACCCTTTCCCATGTCCAAATCCTTTCTAACAACAATCACTTGCTTGAATTCGAACTCGTCCATGGTAGATCACCCGTGACTGATCGTGAAACCTTGAATCCAGCAAGTAGTAAAAGGCACTTGGACAAGAGCGTTCTGTACGCCATTGGGTCGGGTCACGGCATGGTGCCTCCGAAATCGGCTTTCCTCTCAGCGGATTTCAGCGCCATCGCACATGCGACAGAAGATATCGACAAGGTTGAACAGGCGGTAAGATCTCTGGTGGCATGGCTCTCGAGGAGCAAGGTCAACCTGACCCGGCAGTACGTCAAGGGGCATCATGGCAATGTGATCACCACGATCTCAGCAAAGTTGTCGGGGAAGGAACTGTATCCGGAGGCACTCACCCTGCTATCGCAGAGGCTATCGGAGTCGGACAGGCGGTTCCTCTTCGACCACGTGCAGAGCTGCGTCGACCAAGACAGGAATCTGTACTTGAGGTTCGACAAGCAGGAAGCTTTCTTTGGAAGCATTCGGCTTCACGAGGGTGACCCCATCCGCGCGAAGTTCAAGTTCGCCTCTATGTACGATGTTGAAAGAATAGTCAGCTTCTGCAAGGAGAGCGGACTCATCCTATGAGAGCCTATGCTGATCTGCACCTGTGCCCTTCATTGGACGATTTGGCTAACGCGCAATCGATGGCGAATCTGCTGGTCGAGCTTCAGCTACAAGTGGTCGGGTTGGTCGTGCCGCCCGAGCGATTGCACAACCTACACCCTGTCGCTAACTTGTTCAGGCACGCCGGACTCGATGTAGCCAGACGATTGAACCTAAAGCCGAAATCTCGAGAAGAACTCCTAAGAAGTCTGCGCAGGTTCAGGAACAAATACGAGATCGTCTCGGTTGAGTGTGGCGTGCCCTCTGTTTCGCGAGTGGCTATTCGAGACCGCCGGGTCGACATAGTCTACTTCCCATATCGAGAACGCGGCAACATTCTCCGAGGGAACCTTGCAACGAGCTGCCGAGCCGCTTTGGAGATTAACCTATCAGCATTGACCTCCGGGCCGGGCTTTGGAGCAAGACTTCATAGTCTTAAACGCGAGATCGAGACTGCTGCTCAAGCCTCAACGAAAGTGATCGGGTCCACCAAGGCATCGAATCCGTATGAATTGAGATCGCCCAGAGACATAGCTGCCATCCTACACTCGGTCGGCCTTCCGCTTGAGTCTGCGCTGAGAGCTGTCTCTGAGATTCCACTCGCGATCGTGAGAAAGAATCGCCTTAGGCTCGAGGAACCCCAACTCGAAGAGGGTGTCAGAATCTTGAGGAGGCCAACCGGACGTGGATAGAGGACCGCAGAGATATCTCCTCGTCAAATTCTTCGGAAGGGATCCGCTCTCCGCGAAGGTCGTAGAACGGGCGGTTCACCGCTCGATCGAGGACATGCTCGGTCAACTAGGGTCCGCAGAATTGAGGACACGAATGATCAGCTTTGAGGAAACGGACAGCAAAGGTGTCTTTCGATGCAATTCACGGTCGGTTGAAAAGCTACGAGCGGTGTTGGCATTAATGACACATGTAGATAGTAGCCCTGTAGCCGCAATGGTCGTGCGCTCCTCTGGAACTATCAAGGGCCTAAAAGTGCGCGTTCAGCGGCACCGAAAGTGAATCGAAGCCAAGAATCTGACGCCCCACGAGTGAAATGTTGTAGTCGGGCAATTAATTCACAGTTTGAGGGACGCTGCCGTTCCCAGCATCGCAACGATGAGCAATATGGGAAGGGTAACAGCGATGCTCGCAATTGAAGCGAGATATCCGGTGAGGTAGGTAGCTATTGAACCAACCATCAAGCCTAGGCTGAGGTTGAGCGCGTATGTCAAGCCCAACCTTCTATGCGGCATCCTCAGTCCGAGTAAGCCATTCACAGCCGGAAAAGTGACGAAGACGGGTATGCCGGTCAGACCTATCGCTATGCGCCGGATCACTGCGCCCGAGGAAACCGGCAACCCTTGGTGAAGCATGATATTCGCGATCAAGAAGAGAATAGCTTGTATTGCGAACATCGCTTTAAGTGCCCTAACTTCCCCGCCGAACTTGTTCACAACTCTTCCGGTCATGAATCCTGCGAACACGCCCATGCCGATCCAGACGGCTACAATGGTCGTGCTCCATGCTGGGCTGAGCCCTTCAATGATGTTGAAGTACAGAGGCATGTATCCGGTGAAGAGGATGAATGTAGCTGTGGTTATGGAAGACACAAGGGCCAAGATGGCGAAGGCTGATCCTAGCGAGCGCGGGTTGCTGGGATTGTCGTTGATTTCATGAACCGGAACGGTCGGTTGCGCGTAGAAACTCATCCGATGCCTCACAATTGTGGTGGCGAAGTAAGCGAATAGTACGGCTCCGATTCCTCCCCAAGCCCAGAACGGCGCTCTCCAACCCCACGCCTCCGAAAGTATGCCAGTGAAGAAGGTTGCGAAAGTGAGACCCAAGTCCCCGATCGCTCCAAGATAACCAAAGGCCGTGGTCTTGTTCTGAAGGTAGGTCCGTCCAATCGAAGCGAAACTTACGGGATGGTAGATGGCCGCTACTGAGCGGAGGATCACGTAGAAAATAAGCACTTGTACGAATGCAGAACTGATCGGGAAGATTAGGTCAGCAAGAACTATGCCTGCGAATCCGAGAACCAGCACCTGAGCCGCGTATCCACGGTCTGACAGAGAGCCGAAGACCAGTTGTAGTAGCATCGTTGCAAGAAGCCCTGCGCCTAGGATTGTGCCGATCTCAAGGAAGTCCAATCCTAAACTGACTCTCATGACGGGCAACGCCGAAGCAAAGAGTGCTACGGAGCCGTCGTTGATGCAGTGGTAGATGCTCAGTGCAAGCAGTCTACGCGAGTTTTCGCTCAAGGCTCAGGTAGCAGCCACCATGAAATTTGCCCTCCTGAACAGTCTTGCCCCTGTTATCCATTGTGGATAAGAAGGACAACTATCGTAGGGCGGAGTCGAGGCCAGCATGCGTGGACGATCGCTTTTTCCTCAGCGTGCTGTCGACACTCCACGCGTTGGGCGAGGCGCTTGGCGCTGGCTTCTTGTCCTGTCTGAATGGTGCCAGGGTTTGTAGTGTCCCGCACTCTACTCTCCGCAGTCTTGCGTTCTTCGGATCCTTTCTGTGGACAGTCTCACCGCCACTCGGTTCCTGACGAGAGCTACCGTGAAGTAGGTCTTGTCCAGACAAAGAAGTTATAGGGCGTCGTCGTCAATAGGCGCCGGGGATGACGAAGCCAGTCCCAGACAGATCTTATGCTGAAAGAAATGACG
>CAYMZN010000045.1:0-13166 GCA_964394935.1 uncultured Candidatus Bathyarchaeia archaeon
CCTCCTAGGATTCTGCGGAGCTTCTTCATCGGCTCGATGAGTTCTTTCGGCCCGGCTGCTGCTCCAGCCGTCACGTCATTGTGTCCTGCCAAGTATTTCGTAGCGCTATGTATCGCTACACTGCAGCCGAACCGCAGAGGCTGCTGGTTGTATGGGGTTGCGAACGTATTATCGACAAGTACCTTTACGTCGCTCCTCTTGGCCATCTCTGCAATCTTGGAGAGATCTACAAGTTTCAGAGTTGGGTTTGTCGGAGTTTCAAGGAAGAGAAGTTTCGTGTTGTCCCTAATCGCTGACTCGATCTCGCCAACATCGGTCGCCTCAACGAATGTTGTCCACACGCCCAAGCTCGCCATAAGGTTCGAGAGGAGGTCCACCGTTCCCCCGTAAAGATCTCTGACAGATACTATGTGATCGCCGGGGGAAACAAAATTCATGATCGCTGTTGAGATAGCCGCCATACCGGATGAGAATACCGCGCAGTCTTCTGCGCCTTCGAGCTCAGCTATCTTCCTCTCAGCTGCCGTGATCGTTGGGTTGCTCCACCTCGTATAGACATCATGGCTAATCTTCTCGCTCACGGCATCGATCAACTGCTGCGTACTCGTGAAGGCGAAGACTGAGGTCTCGTAGATAGGTGTGACAACTGCCCCAGTCTCTGGATCTGTTCTTTCTCCGGCCCTCACAGCTCTCGTAGAAAATCCCGTCTCCCTACTTTTCGTCACCGCCATCCCCACAGTCGAATAGTACGGACTTGCGTAAGAAAGGATTTCGAAACCGATTCTAGCAACAAGAATGCTGAGTCCGACCGGGCTCGCTACCTTCCATCAGTGGCCGCATCTTGTTGTCTTCCTCGGGATTCGCGTTCTAGCTGGTTATGCTCGCCTCCCGTAGAAGCGCTTTGGGGGCCTAAGGTTGCTCATGCCGTTTCTATTCACGTATCAACTCTGGGATCCTTCTCGAGGGTCGGGTAGATGAATGCCTTGGTTCCGCGCCAGACACGAAGAAAGCTAGCACAATACGCCGCTTGCTGGATCGAATGCTTAAGCCCTCGTGCACTCACGTTGATTCGTGACGGCTTTGACTTTCCTCTTGTAAATGCGATGGTAGCAGAGGTAGAGTATCAACGTCCAAAGGGCCGCGTCTACCACAAGCTCAGCCCAATGAAAGACCTTAGGTGCGCCTGGATAGATTACCTGAGTGATCCAAGGTAATGGTATGCCCCACTGAGCGACGCCGAGAAGAATGTATGAAAGGGGACTCGGAAAGAACCCGGAAATAGAGGCGATGACCGCACCAACTACTGTTGAAACGACGATTCTAGAAGCACTCGGGTTCAAATGACTCGCCTGCATCTCATTGAGCGTCAATCGATAAGAGTACTACGTCTCCAGGCCAAAAAGGGCTCAGCCGTGTCCGCCGAAGAGAATTTCTGGTGTTCCATTCTGTGAACATTATGTTCCAAGCTCTAGCGCTTTATGCATCCTCTCCTTCAATCATCAGCGATGGCAAATGGATAGAAAGAAAACGCTAGTTATCTCGTCCGTCATCGTGGTCCTTTTGGCAGCATCCTTCTTCATTGGCATGCTCTACTCACCCTATCGCTGGATTGGGACGTACGGAGGCCTCGTGGAATCGCAACCCGGTACACTTCCACTGCCTTCGATGACGAAGGCTGAAGCCGAGCTGACCTACTTGCAAAAACAGGCAACGGTTCAGGCGCGCATGATCATCTACAACGCGTTCATATCGCTCGAAACAAGCGACATTGAAGGGAGACTTGCCAAGATTAGAGGGCTGGCTGAGAGCTACGGAGGATACGTGGCCAGCTCATCCCGCTCAACTTACGGGACACAAGTAAGAGCGGAAATATCCATTCGGGTTCCCAAGGACAAGTTCCAGACAGCCGTCCAAGAAATCGGGACCTACGGTAAAGTCGTTGACGAGCGTACAACAAGCGAAGATGTTACTCAACAATACATAGACCTGAAGGCCAGGCTCAATAACCTCAAGAAGGAGGAACAACGCCTACACGAAATCCTAGGCATGGCGAAGACAGTCGACGAAATCCTGAGAGTCGAGAGCGAGCTAGCAAGAGTAAGAGGCGAGATAGACAGCTTGCAGGGGCAGATTAACTATCTTGAAGGCAACGTTGAGATGTCCCTGATCTCAGTCACCTTGACTGAGCCGCTGCCTCCTTTCACGCCGCCAGGCATGGATTGGGGCGAAACCTTCGAAACAGCCATCATGGGCCTCTTCACGGTTGTACGCGGGCTCATAATCCTCATAGTCTCACTGATCCCGCTAGCCCTGATCGGCGTCCCGGCATACTACGTGTACAGGCGGAGAAGACGGAAAGAGAAGAAATAGAGCATGACTCGAGCGGCCAACACGGCTATGGCGGTACTCGTCCTCTTTTCCCTAGTCATCCCACTGGGCTACACCGATCGATGTATTCTGCCAATATCGGACGTGGACGTGTACGGGCCTGGGCAAAAAGCGATAGTAGCGTGGAACGGTCAAATCGAAAGGCTAACCCTGTCAACGGACCTCTATGCGAGCGCCGATGCGAAGGTCCTTGAAGTACTCCCGCTCCCATCCGAGCCAACCGTAGATGCGGGAACCTTTCAATCCTTTCAAGCCATTCAACAACTGATGACGAACAACCTGCCTAGGGTTGCGACTTCCGGGAAAGAATCCTTGGGCCTCGAGATAGTATTCCATGAGCGGATCGGAGCCCACGACATAGACGTGGTCAGATCGAGATCTATCGACGAGCTCCTCAATTTCATGCTCAATTATACAGGCAAAATGGGCGTCAACCGCACACTCTCCGTAGGCGAAAAGACGAGAAGCATTCTGGAGGATTACTTAACGAGAGGGTTCAACTACTGGGTCTTTGACGTCGTTGACCTCCACTCGGCTGCTAGGAGCATAGAGCCAATCGTCTACGAATTCCAGTCATCAAGTCTCTACTATCCTCTGAAGGTCTCAGCCACGGCAAAGGGACACACACAGGTAATCTTGTACCTGATAACACCGAGGCCGGTAGTCGAGGAAGACATCCCGGCAAAGATGAGATTTGCGCGCTACGAACCAGTCGGTCAAGAAATTCAATTCCAACTGTCACTAGGAGACCTCTCGACGATTGATCCTCGGCTTACTGAACTCTTCCCGGTGGCTGATGGCCCCGCAGCTTGGTTCACAGCCGCGAAGTATGAAGGCGAGCTGAGCGACCTGGATTTCGACTTCGAGATCTCTCAACGCCCGATCACATGCCGCTCGATGGAGGTGAGCACGGACAGGCCCGAATACAAGATCGGCGGGAGCGTCAGAATAACTGTACAGTTCATGCACTTACTTCCAAGCTGCGCTGAAATTGCAGTCCTCCACTCGCACCAAGTACGCCTTGAAGTGCTGGATTCCACCGGTGTCCGAGTTGAGTTTTGGCAATGGCAGACTGACAGCGATCTCAGCGTGACCGCCACCTGGAAACCTCACGAGACAAACATGTACAAGATCATCGCGAGCTCATGGTGGGACGGGCAAAAGCTGGAAGTAGAGGCCGAGACGACGATAGCGGTTTCGAGTGTAACTCCGCCGGACACCATCATGCCCGGCTTGGAGATTCGATGGCTTGTCTACGGAGTGATCATAGCGACAGCTTGCATCTTCGTGGGGGTTGGTATAACGTACTTCTTGTTGCGGTCCAAACCTAGCACTCAAAAAGGTAGCAATCTGACCGCTGACAATGTCCAGTCCCTTGTCAAGACCGAGTGTAGCCGCTCGACTTTCGATCTATCGGTGAGCTCAATAATGCCTTTTTAAGGGGATCACCTTCGTCCCGGTCGTTGAACAGCAATGAGCGCCGAGGACCTCAACGAGCTCCTGTCCCGAGGCTCCTACAAGAAAGGGAGCCGGCGACTCAGGAGACTCCTGAGCATTGTTCTCTAGATCAGGCGCTCGACCTTGCCCGTGACGCTACTACGTTTCACAGCCCCACATGGACGATAGCCTCCAAGAAGCCACGACCATATGGACGCCTGCAGACATAGTCGGCCTGTTCTTTGACCTCCTCTGGGGCGTTCGCCACTGCGACCTTGTACCCGGCCTCGCGGAAGAGGTCAAGGTCATTGTAGTTATCTCCGATCGCTGTGAGCCCAGTCAAAGAGAATCCTTCCAATCGCGCGAGCTGAACCAACGCATATCCCTTGTCGACGCGCTCGTCCAAGAGCTGGAACGTGACACCTGTGTCGACAAGCCGCACCTTAACCCCACTCTTCTGAAGCGCTTTCCTTGCCTCCTCCGGCTCGAATGATCGTTCCAGTGACACGTCGGAGAGTCGCATCCCATATCTGCTGTCAGCCCGCTCCACGACTTTGCGGCCCATCCTCTTCCTGAGCAACCGGAGCGCCGCACGGGCGTTCTCGATTCTACCGAGGATTCTGATTGGAGCCTGGTATCTTCCGATCACACCTCCGTTCTCCGCCACAACGAGCCCGCACGTGCCGATGAACTGTGCGAGTGACCCAGTTGCTGCCAGGTTCCTTCCGCTCACGAGAATGACCTTCACTCCCTTCGCTTCTAGTCCTCGGATCTTCTCGACGGCTCTTGTGTCAAGTCGTAGTTCCATATCTGTCAGCGTGAGGTCAATATCCGTGGCAATGATCCGTGTCCTTCGCATGATGAATCGTGCCCTCATCCTCCAACTACAAGTTAAAAAAGAACGCAACGATTCAATCGCCGACCGCCTCACCTGCCCAATAACGCACGAGTAACCGAGTTGCAAAGAATGAAGAATCCGCTGCTGAAGTTGGTTTCCTTCGATCTAGACGGAACCATCCTGCGGGGTCGAATCCTAGACTACTTGAGAATTCCCAAGGAGCTGCATGAGAGAGTTGCAGCTCAGGACGAATTGTTCTTCCATGGGAAACTGGGGTACGAGGAGACGCTTCAGGTTCAGTTCGCTCTGTTGTCCGGGATGAAGGCAGATGAAATTGCCCCAAATCCCACCGAGCTACCCCTGATCAAGGACCTAGAGACAACCCTCGAGAGGTTCAAGCACGCTGGCGCCAAAGTTGTGATTCTGACGGATAACCCATCCTTCGCTGCTAAACCGCTCAAGATCTATGGCTTTCACGATGTCATCGCAACTGAAATCGAGACCCCAGATGGCATATTGACTGACAGAATGAAGCTCTTGACGAACAAACTGGAGGGCCTGCGAGGCTACTGTAGGCAACACGGGATCGAACTAGTACGTTGCGCACATGTAGGCAACTGGACAAATGATGTGATTGTCTTCAAGGGGGTAGGCTTGTCAGTCGCGTTGAACGCTTCGGAGGAGCATGTATCCAGAGGGGCCACCTACAACGTCAAAAGCGACTCTCTATTGGATGTCTACCGGGTTCTGGAACCGAATCTTCCGAACCGATGAATTCCCAAACCGCATCACGGTGCTGCCGTCCATCGTGCACATTTGCTTTCACGCTCCAGTTTCTTCCACCAGGCCGGGACCCGGGGCCGCGGTGCGCAGTCGCGTTTGTCGTGAGGTTTCAGGTCCAGTACGGGCGTGCCATCGTAGGCATCGAGGCCTTTCACGGTCAGTGTCCTCCCACTCTTCCTGAGAAGCTTCACAAGTGTGAGTCCGATCGGGTTCGGGCGATGTGGCGACCTTGTTGCGAATATGCCGACCTTCTTGATGTCTGGTCGTCCTCGAGGGTGAACTCTCAACGCTTGACTCTGTTTGGGCATCTCGTGCAGCCAAAAGAGCACGTAAAGATGGGAGAAATCCTCGACCCCTTCCAGGCCGCGTGAGAACTTCCCGTCGATCACAATCTTCGAGACAGCCGCTCCTTGCCGCAGCTCCTCGTGACTTGCATTTGTCATGACGTGTCCTATTGGACGCATCCTGAGAGACATTTCGCAGGCGCCGCGCGCTACTAGGTGGCTCTTTACTAATTAGCCTAAGCTAGGAGAAACGACCATGAAAGGAGAATTGGGCACTAAGTCGTCTATGTGCGCATCCAGTTCTGACCTGGCTTTCTGCCTAGTTCCAGTCGCTTCTCGGCATTTCTTCGAACATGTATCCGAGGAATCGGAGAACGCCTATTCGCTGATTGAACCTTGGGAGTCTGCTGACGAACCTATCTGGCCAGCCGTTTTGGCAGCTGGTTTCCAGCCTTCGTAAGCGACCCGTGAGTTGGTATTGCGAACACCTCCCATGGCTTTCCTGTGATCGCCTATCGTATCGAGCTTGGTCATCCTAATAATCTTCTTGGCGCACTGTGCCGTTGGACAGCTCATGACAAAGTAATCGCTGGTCTCTCTTTCCGCTCTAGCACTAGGTAGGCGTTGATCCACCTTTGGGGGATGAAGAGTCTTCTGCAGCCCAGCTTTGCCCCACCCACGGGTCCTAACCTGATGATCTTACCCTTGATAGACACATCCAACTCATCGCGTCCATAGGTAACGCTCCCTCCATACGGCAGCAGAATCGTTATCCCATCACGATCAACGCTGATTCTAGTGTTGAATAATGTCACCAGGCTCGCGAGAAATAGTCCTCCGAACAGGAGGAGCATCGGAAGCCCACCCCACCTTATGGCAGGCTCAACTGTGTCAGGATTCAGTAACACGGATGCACCAACCGAAGCCCAAAAAAGCAGCAGCGCAGAGACCACTAACACAATCAGTGGCATGGCCCTCACCTCAAAGCTCTGAACCTGCACCTTCATGATCGCTCTCAGCAACCTCACTATGGCTCAAAAGAAGAGAGATAGAGAATACGTTGGTATCCTGACCCCACCAGCTCCGGCTACTCAAGCCTACGTCTGCCACTAACGCGCTAAGTAAACCCGCACTATGCTAGGCAGTACGCAGCTGCACAGGTCCTGCAATGAGCTGGGCACAGCACACCGGAATAATAGCAATTCCTAGGATTCCGCAGGTAGCGATAAATGTCCCGGTGGAATCTAGCGTCCTGGTATGTCGACCGTTCTACCGGAGGCGTCCCTCGTCGACCTTCCGAACTCGGCCAATTCTCTAAGAGTTGCGTCGCTGAAGACTGGGCCGTCTTTGCAGACCAGGTAGGGACCAATGCAACAACTCCCGCAGATCCCTGAGCCACACTTGAATATGCGTTCCAGCCCCGCCTCCGCCGGGATACGTGCCCGCTCGGCGAGATCGACAACTCTCTTGATCATGATTTCGGGGCCGCAAGTGTAGATGCGGTCGAATGACCGAGCCGCCAACAACCTTGCGGCCTCGTCTGTTGCTAGCCCCCGCGTCCCGGCTGAGCCATCATCGGTTGTTATCGTAACAACGCCCTTCGATGTCGTTGCAAGGCGCTCGAT
Source organism: uncultured Candidatus Bathyarchaeia archaeon (assembly GCA_964394935.1). Lineage (GTDB taxonomy): Archaea > Thermoproteota > Bathyarchaeia > 40CM-2-53-6 > 40CM-2-53-6 > CAVPLU01. The sequence continues at coordinate 7,356 of CAYMZN010000045.1, forward strand.
CTCTTTTTCGAAAAGTAGTTCGCGTGCTTTATTGGCTCCGAGGATGAAGTGACACTCAGCGCCTCTCAGGACGATAGTGCGGAGGAGCGCCAATAGTGGAATTGCTCCCGTTCCTCCGGCGATCATGAGCACACTCTTTTCGCCTGAGTATGTGAACCCTTTTCCGTAGGGGCCGCGAATCCCAATCAGATCCCCTTCCCTCTTTCGTAGAAGAGCCCTGGAACCGTCGCCGCGTTCTTTCACGGTGATCGTTGCAAGATCCTCGTCACCAGAGGGCAATAGGCTCATGGGCATCTCGTCGGCGCAAGGCGCCCAGGCCATCCCAAACTGACCAGGCCTCGCAGCGGCGGACAATTCGTCCTTGAAGGTGAGAGACTTGACGTCTGCAGCCTCGTTAGTGATCCTCAGAATCCGCACCGTCCTCGGCCTATGAAGCAGCAATGCTGGATTGGACGCTGAGGAAGTCATGACGTACATGCCACCGGCTTATGGAGCAAACGGGGGAGTTACCGACTAAAGACTTTCGAAGTGAACGGTCGATCTTCCATTTGACGCTGAACATCCAATGTATGCTCATTCAGCATACGCCAAGCTCTTCTCCTCAAAGAAGAGCCTGGTGCCGCCTAGTGTTTCGACATCGAGTGGTCTGATGCTAACGACTAGCGGGAAGTCGCGGACTACATCACCTATTGCCAAACAGTGACCTTGAGGCAGATCCTTTACGAGTAGTTTGACACTCTCGCCGTCAACCCTAGCTGCTCTCGACACGACTTCCAGGTCGCGTTCGTTTGTGAAGTTGAATAGGAATATGTTGTCTGCCTGCCTGTAGATGCTTTCCTGAATGGTATCCGGCTGATTCGTGATGAATGTTGTGAATATTCCAAGGTGCCGCATGCGGGTAACTATATCATCCCAGTAGGTTTCCCGCAGGTAGAGGTGCGCCTCCTCTGCGAACAAGAAAACAGCTCTCAGTCGGGTCGATGAGAGTAGCTCGCTGACCTTGCTTAGGAGAAGTTCCACAACAATGCGCCGTGTAGTAAAGGACTGATTCTTCATGTTCACTACAGCTGCGCCGCCGGCTGCCAGGCGTTCGAGTAACCTGCGTGAGCTTGCTGCTGAAGTGTCGTCGGTGAAGAGTCCAGCATCGACGATGGTATTGTATCTTGACTGGAGCGCGTCTCGCACGCTTTCGTGGCAGTCAGAGCTCGCGATCGCCTCGCCCAGGGACTTCAGCGTCAGATCATTTTTCCTCTCGAGTTGCCTCCAGATCCTTGCAAAGACGCGTGCCGATGTTCCTGGCAGATCGAGCGCGTGTAGGAGAATGTCCATCATCGTGCCGAGGCCCGTGTCGGCCAACGTGAATCTCAGACTGAGCCTCGGTGTCAGTACGGAAATTTTGCCTTCGTATGGGCTACTTTGTCCGTTTGCGCGCCGTGTAAGGTTCGTGTATTCTCCGTTGACATCCAAGATCAGGCATGGAGCTCCGTAGTCAACCAGGCTCATTGCAAGCAGCTTGGAAAGGTGTGACTTCCCTGTTCCTTTCTTGCCGGTGACAATGTTGAGCCTCCCGTCGAGGGTTTTGGCGTCGATGATGAACCGCGAATTCTCTTTGATGGTGCCTAGGAGTATTGGTCGGCTCGGCGAGTTCTCCGAGCTGACAGTTTCTATCAAGAACTTTGAGACGCAGGAATTGATCCTCGAAGGAAGCCAGGCCACATTGTGGGTAGGGCGACCATCCTCAAGTGCTCCCCTGATCTTGCACACTAGAAGCTTCGTATCCTTCAAGACGGCGACTTGTGAGGATATGTCCAGAGGATCCACATCGCTCCCATGTATTGATTCCTCAGTCATCACATCACGTAGTATGTCCTCCAAGATGCCGGGGATGTTCGCGAATTGTATATCGATGACCTGAACGATCAGACCTCTCTGCGAGCGTTGATCTTCAACCAGAAGGTAGTCGCCCTTGTCCACATCTTCCTCTGGATAGCTGATCAGCTGCATCACGTCGCCCTCCTTCCGGTAGATCTTCACTCTTCTATGCCGCCTCCCAGGTCCCAAACGGTCCGAAGAGCGACTTCCTGACGCTGAAGCGCGGCGCAATCCTGAGCCCGTGCGCGTAGGCGAGGTAACGTTGCACAGCAATTACGTCGTTGGCGGTGAAGGTCGAGAAGATGTGAGCCAACCGAAGTGTCTCTGGGTAGCCTTGCATCACAACATCGCTTGCGATGAGTCGATTCAGCGCTTCTACGCGTCTACCTTCAGGGACCTGCCTGTCCGCGTCTAAGCGAAAGGCGAATCCATCCTCAACGAGCTTTGCCACATAGACGTGCCCTGCCAAGCGAACCGGATACGAGTTGAATTGTTTCGTGACTGCTTGGTCAACGTCAACTAGGCAGGGAGCCGTAGCTCCCAAGACTAGCGAAGTGATCTTTCTTCCGAAAGCGCAGAGCTTGGTGCCCTTCGAAAAGGCCAGTACAACGTTTCCCCGTTCCCTGGCCGACTCGAGAATGCGAGCGAGATATATGGTCGGGTTGTCTGGAGTTCCGACGGTGAGAGAACCGTCGAAAAGTACGACCGCATCCTCGAAGGAAACGCAGATCTCCCTCTGGATCCACCTTTCAAGAGTATTGCGCAGGCGGCTTATCGCTCGCTCAGTAAACATTTGGTTTGACTGTAGCGCCGGGAAAAGAGACCGCGACCCTTCCACTCCGTATCTCAAGTGGAAGGTGAGAGGACCACACCTGACGTAATTGTAGCCTTGATCAGATCTCCATACGACCGCTCCTCTAATCGCAACCAATACACCGGTTTCGGTCTCGCCGATCCTCAGACTGGAGACATCCACTGCCGCAACTCTGGACCGAGTCGATCGGGTTAGGGGGATCGCCCTGCATTCTTCACGCTCACTGACTATGAAGGCAGGGCTTGCCTCGGTCAATTGATCCTCGACTATCATGTTGAAGATTGAGACTTCCCGAGGGCTGAACGCTCCGCCGTTCACATGTCGCATTGATCTGCTGCTCAGCTCGACCAAGAACGTCGGGAGTAGAGAGCGTTCACCGTGCTCAAGCTGCAGCGAACTGCTTATCTCGTCAATTGAAGCATCTGTTACTTGGGTGCGGTGGATCACCATTCTCACCCCCCAGTTACGGGAGCTTCTCGCAGCTCCCGTTGCCGCCGCACCCGCTTTCGGGTGAACCCTACACGGCGGCGATTCTCAAGCCTCTTGAGAGACCCCTCCTTCCAAGCCGCTTTGGGGAGCCTGAAGTTCCTGTTCCATCTTCATGATGCCTGAAGTTGTGATCCGGTACGTTCCGCGTGCAGCTCGTTCGATGAGGCCTTGTTTCTGAAGCTCTGCGATGGTGTTCCTCACCGTCTTCAAAGCCTTCCCGACAGACCTGGCGATCTCTTCTGCGTACAGTTCGTCGCTGGGACGCTTCTGGAACTTGCTTGAAACATGCGCTCCGAGGAGAACTGCTGTGATCGCCTTTTCTGCTGGCAAGTCCTCTCGTAAGAGAAGGACTTCGCCGTCAGGAGCGATCTTCAGAATCTTCGACAGTGAACCAATGATCTTCTCGTATTGTGGGGCATAGATTAGTTTGGAAGCGGCATCATAGATCGGAACGACGCGCGAAAGGAACGCTATCATTTCCTGAAGCACCTGATCCGATGTTCCTCTTGCCGTATGCTTCAGTTCGCCAAGTTGCAGTTCCACCGTCAGGAGTTTCTCCTCGCTCATTCTTGATCAACCCTTGAGTTTCGGCAGCACGTCCTGTCGGAAACGATGCAACCCGAAGGTCGTTACACGATACTCGCCCTTTCCTGTCCTCTCAACAAACCCCTCCCCGGACAGCTCGCTCAACCTGCCGGCGACTGTCCCAGAGCCCTTGCCGGTAAAGGAGACGAGGTCAGACGCGAGAAGCGTCTCCTTCTCTGATCTGCCGGTTTCGTAGCCGACCTTCGCCCTGACGAGGTAAAGCAAGACCAGCTCGCGATCGGTGAGGGCCTCAGGAGGTGCCAATATGACGACGCCTTCCGGAGTGACTGCAAAGACGCCCGCCGTTTCCTTCAGGAAATCGGCGAAATTGACCGTGAGCGTGATCCTCGAGACGATATCGAAAGCAGGAATGGTCTCGGAAAGGAATTGGAAGACTCCTCGAAAGACCCCGTCAGGACTACCTTTGATAGTCTTCTCGAGATCACGGTACCGTATTGTGACCTCCACTTCCCTTTCGTCCGCCAGTTGCCTCCACCCGCCAGCCTAGCCGTGACCTGCCGCCAAACGGATTAGTTTCACATCTATCATGATCTTGCACAGTAAAAGCTCTTCGGAGTGCGCCCGATCGGCCGAGGTAACATCTTGCAAGCCCGGGAGTAGGCGGCTCAAACCTGACCAGATGAAAATGCGAGTATGACTGATTCGAGTCCTGCGCTAGATGTTACTCTCCATCAATTCACTTTCACTCGGCGGCCAAGAAGATCATGGATGATCTTCACGCACAAGACTGATATTCCTCCTCTTGCCCTGCTTAGTGGCGAGAGCCTTGCGGTACAATGAACTCAAGACCGCGATCCTACACGTGCTCACGACGGATGGCTGGTGCGACAGCAACAAGATCATAGAACGGGCGCGGTCTGAACTGGGGCTTTCGGCGTCCCCCCGTGCAGTCAGGATGGCGCTCCTCCGCTACCACCGATATGGTCTTGTGCATAGAGAATGGCGGCGTGGCGAGTATGCGTATAGACTTTCTGACCGGGGTGCGAGAAGGCTAGTATGGCTGAGAGGGTTGGCGGCCGATCGATCGACGGGACCCGTCGCTTCGGAGAGGCTCAAGGCTGAGCGGGACGGACACCCCTTAGTGAGGGGATGACCTCCGATCTTACCCACTGCAACCCGGCGCCAGACAGGGAGTATCGCCCCTTCTCGGTGATGAGTTTTCCATCCTTCCGGAGCTCGCTCGCTCGAGCTCTTATGACATGAGGTTTTGTGGCCCTCCAGCTCGCGTTGAGGAGATCGCTCAAGTCCTTGTCTCCCAGGGGGGTTGGCTGAGCTTTGTACAAGACTAGACCTATGGCCTCCTTCGCGGTCAACGAGTCGAACGGAATTGTGAAGTGAGGTTTCCCGTCGGGTCCCGTCTCCAAGATTCCTTCTAGGTCCTCGCCGCCCAGAGTCTCAGGCATGACAGGGGCTGGTCGAGCTTCTTCCTGTGCCACGATCGGGGGAGGGGGCTGCTGGGCCATCAGCTCTTCGAACTTCTCCTTAACGTATTCAGATTCGCCCTCAAGTTCGACCTCGAAATTGCCCCGTCGAATTCTGAACCTCAGTCTCTTCTCAGCTGACAAGAGAATCGACCGAGACTAAGGTCAGCACCTCTTTTTGCTTTTGCCATGGTCTAGGGCCGCCTGGTTGCTCGTCAGCCCCTCTTGACTAGTTTCCTGAGTCTTGGTCGTCAGCACATCCTCGAACAAGAGTTCACCGACCCGCTACCGTAGTTGGCGCGAGAAGCTGTTGTCGCCTATCTTCGTGTTGCATCTTGGCAATGCCATTAGGAAAGGCGTTGTCCGACCCGAGGCTGGCCCATGATTCAATTCGCAGTCGTGGCCTTGAACAGACTTCAGCAGGATCTAGTTCGCCAAGCTTCTGTTCAAGCCCTTGAGATTGTTAAATATCTGTTTGCAGATACGGCTGAGTCTACGTGCGGCCGTAGTCTAGCCTGGTCTAGGACATAGCCTAGCGTCCACTGGCCTTCCATTACCACGGGCGGAGAAAGCCAACGACCCGGGTCCGAATCCCGGCGGCCGCACCAG
>CAYMZN010000046.1:0-12856 GCA_964394935.1 uncultured Candidatus Bathyarchaeia archaeon
TCCTGCTGCAAAGGGTGTCTCGTGCTCTGCGTTTCTGTAGCCCCGAAAGTAGACGTGGCCTCTCTTCTCGTATCTCCGCAAGTTGACTCATACGTCGCGAATCGTGACGCCGCTCTCCTTCAGCCTCGCAGCAATCTCGGTCGTGTAGAAAGCCTTGTCACCGTTCTCTCTCAGAAAGTCGAGGACAAGTTGAGCCTTGTTTGGTTTCAAGGTTCTTGGCGTGTTCGAATGCGAAAGGAACCGAATCTCTTCCGCGACTGCCTCTTCACCACCATTCCCGAGAACGAAGAGGTAGAAGGAACGGGTGTTGTATGATGTGCCTGCCCTTCCAGCGAAGACTCTGTTTGCCGCGTGGAACGGCTTCTCGGATCTTAGCAGCAGCCCTGCTTTCCAGTAGCGACGGCAGGCAGACTCTGCGGCTCTAGCCGTCACCCCAATCTGTTCAGTAACCTCTCTGGTGCTCCTGGGCTTCCCGTCGCTCATCAGGCTGAGAAGGCTATCTTTGGTTGTGAAGGGTCGGCTCACCGAACATCCTCCTGGCGTCGCAGGTCATATCTTGTGAACCCGATTCAGCCCCGAAATGGTCACGGACCTCCCGGGTGCGGGCTTGTACGCATCGATGGAAATAGCCCGGTCCACTATTTCATGTACCGGCGTCACTTCTGACTGTTTCTTGGCGCCTTCTTCCTCGATTGCTGTCAAATCTAGTAGCGACAATTTCGTTCGAAACCCTAGAGTTCTGAGTGCTTGTACTGTTGACATTCTGCTCATAATAGACGACTCGGTGGTGCAAGAGTATACAAGAACTAGCTCAAGCGATGGGTCAGGAAGTGTACAATTAATTCTAGGGATCCAGCATAGTATTCGATAGGTGCGGTCATCCGTATCTGAGGACAGAGTCGTGCTAGCGAAAACCTCCCCGGCTCGCGTCCTATATCGCGAGCCAGCTTACGTATACGCACTATTGCTCGTATCCTTTGCCACGACCGGGGCCCTTTTCTATCTTCTCTACCGCCTTCTCTATCCGTACCTAGCGATCACACCGGTTCCCTCAGGTGTTCCACAGGCTGGACCTGGCGGGCCCGGTCAAAGCCAGACTCCAATCGACATCATGATCTCCGTTCTTTCCGTCGCGCTCACATCACGACCTGCTGTGTTCTTGTTCTACACGATTCTTTTGGTTTCCACGTTTCTGAACGAGCTGTCTTACGTTCCATTGGCTGCCTATCATCGCCGGCTGGCAAGAATGCGGGCGCGAGTTGATTCGGCTCGGCTGCCGTACGTGTCCGTGATTCTCCCAGCTCACAACGAGGAAAGGGTGATCGAGACTGCCATCGAGACGCTCACAGATCTGGACTATCCGAATAGAGAGGTAGTGGTCGTCAATGACGGAAGCACCGACCTGACAGAGAAGAGGATCTGGCGGTACGTCCAGTCAGGGCAGATCCGGCTCATCAGTAGACCCTGCGGCGGCAAGGCCGTCGCGGTAAACACCGGAATAGCAGTCGCACGGGGGGAAATCATTGTAGTCGTCGATGCGGATTCGGCGCCCCAACGAGATACGATTAGACAGCTCGTTGTCCATTTTGAAGACCCGGGCGTTGTCGCCACATCGGGCAACGTGAAAGTCGGGAATAGAGTGAACCTACTGACGAAACTTCAATGTCTCGAATACATTAGAAGCATAAACCTTCGCCGGCGCGCCTTTGACGTTCTTGATTCCGAACTAGTTGTTCCGGGAGCGATAGGAGCCTTCAGGAAAAGTGCCTACAGAGAGGTCGGTACGATGGATAGGGACACGGTTGTGGAAGATATGGACCTCACGGTCAGATTGGGAAAGTCCGGCGGCGATGTACGCTATGAGCCTCACGCTGTTGCCTTCACTGAGGCCCCAGAGGATCTACGAAGCCTGGTGAAGCAAAGGATGCGCTGGTACGGCGGAACGTTTCAGACTTGGCTGAAGCATCGACATCGATGGTGGAGCTTCGGGCCCCTCAGTAGCGTTGGTTTCCCGTACCTGACGCTGACAATGTTCTTCATACCGGTCGTTGAACTGGTCACGTTGGCATTCCTTTTTGTGTACCTCGTTCAAGGTCTCTTCTTGGGCGTGCTTTTGGCTGCCACCAGCATTTTGGTGATCGAATTCGCCCTTTCCTCGGCTGCAGTCTTGCTGGACGATGAGGACCCGCGGCTCATACTCCAGACCCCGATCTATGCTTTCGTCTATCGGTATCTTCTAGATTTGATTCGAGTCAAAGCGTACTGGGATGTCTACCGCAAGAGGATCGGTTGGACGCGTCCAAGCCGACACGGGAAGCTAACCGATCGCGTAAGGGAATCCGCGCTGCTGCGCTAGCGTGCGTAAGCCTTCTATTTGCCCAGGGCCTCTCCGGGAGGTCCCATCGCTCTCCTGATCTGGGTCATGATTTCGGTCAGGTTTTCGCCCTCAAACGTTTGAATCTTGTAGAGGGCTGCCATTCTCTTGGCTCGGGGGGTCAAAGCTGGCATCGCTATCAGAATGGAAAGATTGGGTCGAACATCGAAGACCTTCGCGAAATAATTGGCAACCGTCTGTTCATCAACCCCATGCAGGTCCGATGCGAGTGCGGCAACTATCCGCTCGCCGTCACGTTCGCCGACAATGTCAAACGCGTGCTCAACACCAGATGCGCCGGTAAGGACCTTTGGGGCTTCAACGGAATACCCGATCTCCTTCAGAAAATCGGTCAAAGATCTCTCTGCGGTGCAATTTGCGACGACCTCGCCTCGGAACCGTTCGACGAACTTGTATCCGTGTATCGTGCGCAGGTCGGCTTGTTCGTAGTTGAACTGAGCACCGCATTTTGTGCACACATGAACGACCTTGGGAACGCTCGAATCCTTCTTGCAGCTTCCGCATCGAAACACATTCTCTATTCTACGGTAATCTGTTCCTATTAGTTTCAGAGACCGATTGCATTTCGGACAGACAAGACCTCCTCCTCGACTGAAGGTCGCCGCGAAATCGACATGTCCGCAATTGTAGTGTTCGATGAGGACGCCTTTCTGAAGGTCCGAGCTATCACAGAAGAGACAGAGGTACCTGTCGTGCAACTCATCTCCTGTATGACACTGGGGGCAGACTATGAGATCATCGACCGTGTATCTCTCAAGCAGGCCTTCTGTTGCTAATTCCTCCAAGAGCCGAGGGGCCGCTGGGTTTCCGAGCAAGTTGTCGAGTTCGGGATACGCGTAAGAGTGCTTCTCCTGACTCCAAGTGGGTTGGACTCTTTCATGCCCGTTGATGATCCAGCTGAGAAGGAGCCGTACCTCGCGGCGCCCGTAGAGCTCCTTTCTCGCGACTGTGCTCACCGCGCATCCCTCTTGCGTGATAGGTGCACTCTATTCACGCGGATCTCCTTTGCACGGACCTAAAAGCAGTGTGTCCCAAACGCGATGACCTCGAGGAAACAATGGCTAAAAATGTCCGAGATCGCGCCGCACCTGGAGATAACGAAGAATAGGCAACGTTATCGAGAGACGCAGAAAACAGTCGACGTTTCAATTTCCTGGTTGAGGTCATTCTTAGGAGAAGCGTTGCTGGTTCGTCAGAGGCAAGGTCAAATTCAGAGGCTCCCTCCAATGGAACATTTCGATAGTTTGATCGCGGATGCTCAGAGATATGCAAAAGCTATATTTCATGGGCATCGAACGTTCTACCGAACTGGTGGCAAACTGTTGTCGAAGACTCCTAGAACATCGACCGGCATATTCGGTTTGGACGAGATTCTGGCTGGCGGCATACCTAGTGGCCGGGTTGTACTCGTTCTAGGAGGGCCGGGTACGGGAAAGACCATACTCTCCACGCAGTTCCTAGTGAACGGTATTAGGAGCTATGATGAGAACGCCGTATTTGTGAGCCTAGACGAGAGTAGGCAGCACTATTATGCAGAAATGGAGAAGTTCGGCTGGGACCTCGCCCAGTCGGAGAAAGAGAATAGGTTCGTTTTTGTCGACGCTTCTCCGATCAGGAATATCCCGGGAGAGGTGAAGATAGGGAAGACGACCATCGGAAAGAGGGACTTCTCCATGCTCAGCCTGATTGAGAGCATCAGGTCTGCGGTCAAAGGGATCGACGCCCGAAGAATAGCGATTGACCCGATCGCTTCTCTGGTCTTCCAGTACCCAGATGTAGTGGAGAGGAGGAACGCTGTCCTCGATCTGATGGAGGCGCTGGTTGGAACAGGCGCGACCTGTATGGTGAACAGCGAGTCTCTGACCGGCGGGGTCGGGAGGGAGAGGGAGGTCCAGCTTGAAGAGTACCTTGCCCATGGGGTGATAATGCTGCAGACCTTACAGGTCGGAAGAGCACTTGTACGAGTCCTTCAAGTCGAAAAGATGAGGGAGACACCGGTTGACATGCAGCCGCACCCCTACAAGATATCTGGGATGGGAATCGAAGTATTCGCGAAGGAGAGCGTATTCTAGCCGTCATTCTCGCCAACGTGATCCCGCTGCCGCGTAGTGTCGCGTAGGACTTGGGAAACCTCAAGTCACTTGCGTCGGCTCGACAAGTCTATGGGAGATGAGGAGTTCCAAACCCGTTCGAAGAGCTGCTCGTGTAGCTCGACGAGCAGCTTGTTCGTCGTCCAGATAGCAGCGTCGGAGCCGCGGTCGGTTCTAAAGTCGTCGGGATTGCTTTCGATCACCACGAGTTCTCGCGTGTCAACTGCTACGAAGCTTGCTCTGAGGGGGTTGTCAAGCCGTTTCAGCTCAACGAGTTCAGAAAGCTCCCGCGCCACTCCCGCATTCTCAGATGAGATCGGCGAAAGAACTCTAACAACCGCGCCCTGCTTCCTCGCTTTCTCGAGTATCTCGGAGTGGGCCTTGTATGCACGGATCAGGCCTGAAGCGCTTGTGTAGTAGTTGATCGACTTTGCGGCACCAGCCATTACCTGGTTTAGCTTGCTGAAGACGTCTTGCCGACCTTCTATCTCCCAAAAACCACTCGTCGCCCTGGGGATTTCACGTTTGACGTACTTGCTCGATTCGTACAGCACAGCCAATTCTTGGACGAGGCTTTCTGAGTCTTTCACCTCACCCTCAAGCTTAGTCACCAGAGGCATCAGGAACTCACTCGGGGAGGAAGGCGTGTACACCTCCGGCTTTCCGGGTATGATCTGCACCAAGCCTTTGCGGGCCAGCTCCCTGATCGCCCCGTAGGCCTTCGTCCTCGGTACCTGGCCGAAGAAGCTGACCTCACTCGCCTTCTTCGGCCCCATCCTGATCAGGGCAAGGTAGATTCGAGCCTCGTACTCAGTCAATCCTAGGCGTCTAAGCACCGCCACCTCTTTCTCTTCAACAGCCAATGCAGACCGCAACCATTTCTAGGGAACATGATCCTGCGGCTTCTATTCCGACTTGAGAAGACAAGTCTGTCTGGTGCCCGACAAGAAAGTTTCGGTATCCAATGAGAGCTTTGAGGGATGAGGAAAACACAGATCGGTTCGATATCTCGCGATCATCCTGGATGGGTTATGATTGCTCCGGCGAATGTGGGGTGGCTCGGTTGGCATGATCGTGTTGAACCGGGCTGGAAGATGGTTCTAGAAGATGGTTCTAGAAGAGTTGCCCCCCTGCTCTGTCGCTGGCTTGTGGCGAGTATGGTCACACGACGTTTAGCCGTTTCCGAGAGTGGTAAGACCAGTGAGCTGTGAGTGGTGTGACCGTCGACTTGGTCGATTGGGTTTGGTCCGCGATGAGGGATGGCGAATTCTACAGCCCCAGCGACCTTGCCAACAGTTCGGGGCAGCCGATCCATGCGGTTGTTCGAGTCCTAGAATTCCTGGGGCGGTATGGCTTCGCGGACCAGGTGACGAGACGTGAGTTGATTTTCAGGAAGGTTGCGGATGCCCCCGCCCCTGGCGCTGCTTTGAGGATTCTCCAGGCGATGATCGAGGATGCCAGCGCCGGTAGCGCAGAGCGTGTCGCGAGTGTTGCTGGCCCGCAGAAGCGCTTGAATCGGCTCTAGAATTCTGTCCGGCCCAATCCTGCTCAGGAAAAGAGGAACAGCCTTGATCTTCGCCTGGACTTCTGGTGCGGTGGTCTTCTTCACCCGCGACTCAAAGACTTCTCAGAGACTTCGAGACTCGAACACCGCAGACTCGAATAGAAGTGTCGTGGACCCTGTGAAGATGAGCTTGGACATGGGAAGGGTAAACGTCGTGCAACGGCGCTCATCGAAGCTCGGCGTCAGAACTTGGAGAGAAGCTTTCTAGCCGAGTCAGGACACTTGCTTCTCGACTGTGACTTCGGGCTGAGGGGGCTTGGGCCTAAGAGGTCCGATCTTCTCCATTCGCCACTCGAAGACCTCCTTGATGCGCTCAAGATCATCCGCGGCCAACTCCGGATGATGAGCGAGCAGCTCAAGCACGATCGTGAATGCCGCAGAGCAATCCTGACAGAGAAGGTCGCCTTTCTTCGCTACTGCTTTTGCGCAAACCTCGCAGAGCGGGCCTGCAATGGATTCGCTCATGAGAGGCGAGTTCGCGGCACTTGGCATATAATCAGTTGCGAATTCTCATACTAGAAGACTGATCCGATCAAACCAGACGTATCATTCACAAGAGAAGAGCTTCTCGCTTCGGTTACGGTGAGGGATCTCGATGGGTTGGCTATCGTGGCATCCTCTTGCCAGGAGCCGCTCGCTTTTCTCGTAGGACCTGAACTAGGCTGGGGGCCAAGATGATCAATGATATTCCTAGCCCTTCGGGGGTGAGTATCGGCGCGTCGAATGAGGTGAAAGACTCGAACAGTGTGGGCTCGACTACGAGTTCTGCGGATCCTGTGACGGCCGTTGCGCTTCCCATGTGGAGGCGAAGTGCTGTGGAGATCCAGAACGAGTCCTTCAGGAGCGGCCACAGGATAGGTGTGAGCCCCTGGAACAGGTCGAGCACTACGTGACTCGCCACGCCGAAGGCTCCTAGCAGCATCACCGACCTGAAGGTTCTCTGCTTCGCAGCCGGCATGAGGAGGGAGAAAGCCATGATTGCGACGGCCACGGTCGCAAGCACGACAAAGGAGTGGCTTAGAGACCTGTGCACGTGAAGCACAAGATCCACATCCGGCACTAGAGCTATCGCGGAAGCGACTATGGCCTTGCGCCGCTCGAGGCCTACGGCTCTGAGCGAGGCGAAGGGGACAGCAATGTGCAAGAGCGGCTCAACCAAGGTGGACTCTCTCATGCTCTTTGGAATAGGCTAGATACGCGGCCTTGTCGCTTCTGTGATGTCTGGACTGCTGCGGTTGTTTAAGAGCTTACTTCAGAGGGGCGTGTGCACCGTGTAGAAAACTGAGAATCGACTTTCCAGGTTAGCGCTTTCCGGCAAGACTGAGAAGGCTCGGCGACGCGGGAATTCCATCGCCAGATTGGAGAACCATACCCAAACCGTTTCCAGGAAGAGCATGCCATGCGGCAGGTCAAGTGGTGTGTCTTCAATCAGCTCGACTCGTAACGTCATCACTTCGTCGAGTGGAATCCTGACTTGGAAGATTTGTCTGCCCTTTGACAGGGTGAAGATGACTTCGCGTGCGATCTGCACAACTTTGCACGGACCCAGGTTGACGAGGGCCGATTATGCTTTGGTTTCCATGCCCATCGGGCTGAGCGCTTGAGGATCATTGACAAGCGCGCCGGATTCGAGATGCAAGCCTTTCCCACGATGCGTCTCGAGTTTTATTCCATTTTATTTTTTACGACGCACGACCGCGCGTTCCACTAACGTTATCTACAAGTGCTGACAGTCTTCTAGAACCCTTACGGAGTTGGATCCAGCAGTGTTTCCTCTAGAAACTGCGACGGAGCAATTAGGGAACAGAACTCGAGTTGAAATCCTCTCTAGTATTCTAGGTGTTGCGGGGAGAGGTGCCCTAAAGACGCACATCATGTACAAGGCGAACCTGAGTCACAGGCAACTTGAGAAGTACCTTGCCTTCCTGAAAGAGAACGGTCTTCTCCGCGAGGTTGTAGATCCGGATGGTGGCAGTCGTCTCTATGAAGCTACAGAGAAGGGGATCGACTTCTTGAGAGACTACTCTCGACTTTCGGGCTACTTCAACGGGAAGACCCCGTAGTTCCGATGTAGAAGCGCAAGGGACAACTAGGGTTATCATGCGCTTCGTGTCGAGGTAGCCTGTTTTTTAGAACTGACCTCATCCGCTTTCTCGCATATGTGTTCATTAGCGTATTAAGAACGGACATTCACAGTGGGCTCGATGGAGTTTCGAAGTGACTCGGCTCTCGATTCTGGAGGAGGTTCAACGGACGGCCATGTCGAATACCCTTTCACAGGTTGGCGTGGTCGACGCAGTTTGGTCGGCGGCTCATGATGGGCGATGGCATACGGGAGCCGATCTTGCAAGGGAGCTACTGTTCAGAGCGAGAGAGGTTGGAGTGGCTCTTGACTTCTTGGTGAGGTATGGGTTCGCTGAGTCACGCCTTGTCGGGGAGAAACGGTTCAGGATGATAATGGGCTCTCCTTCTCCAATGGAAGCGGCGGATATTCTGCGTTTCCTGGGACTCCCTGCGAGCTAGCGCTTGTCGCGTGGTTCTTGGGAGCCTACGCCGGGAATTCTTTTCTAGAAAGGAGTTCCACAACTTCCTTTTGAGTGAGAGCATTCCAACTTGTGGAACGCTCGGCGATCTCTCAGGGCGTGTGGGGATTTGCGTGGGACGCAATAGGCGGCAGTATCGGAGCCGGATTCAGATAGCTGCGAACATCCTCGAGATCGCTAAGCAGGGCTCTCGCAAGACGCGGATAATGTATCTTGGCAACCTCAGCTTCGACCTGCTTCGAAAGTATCTGGACATGCTTGTGAAGCTCAACCTGATAGAGACCCGGGGCGACTCTGAGAGGAGCTACATCGCAACCGAGAAGGGCAGACGATTCTTGGAAGATTTCTATGAGCTTCAGAAGTATTCGGAGATGGTTGATGCCAAGAGGCGTGCTCTGGAAAGCAGCCTGACCGCCACGGGCTAGATCGGTTTTTCAGGGCTTCGTGATTATGCTACTCGGGGGAAGAGCGGCTTGAGGTCCAGCTCGAACATTCTCATGGAGACCTTCTATGTGTCGTATGACACATGCAACTAACGCGTGTGATTGTCTCTTGCTTCGTACAAGTTCTCGATTCAGCGCATGGCGCGTCGCCCGTGTATGCGGCTGAGACCAGCAAACCATTTCTAGACTCTTGGCTTGGCTTCTGTGAGCTAGTGTGAGGTCACATGACGAAACTGAACACTCCTTATAGCAACGTTGGTGGATCTGTGATCGACGCAAATTGGGCCATGTTCAGGCTAAGCTCCTGCTGGAGAACACGGAAACGCCGCGGAGGACTGTGGAAACAGTAGGCCTAGTAGATACGGGCTCGACCTTCACAGTAATCCCACGAAAGATCTTCGACGAATTAGAGTTGAAGCCAACGGGAAGACGCGTTGAAGTTGAAACGGCTAAAGGAGCCTTGGAACTCGAAGAGACCTACTTGAAGCTCTCGAGCAACGGTGTCAGTGTGCTGACGCCTAGCCTCGTGAGCGATGAATTGCCCTCAGTTCTTGTTGGCGTGATAACGCTAGAACAGCTCTCTCTCAAAGTGAATCCTCTCACTGGCAAGCTGGAGAAACATCGCGCCCTCCTATTCTTCGGCACATGAAGCTATGGTAGCGGAACCTGCGCCGGTGCAGCAATCCGCAAAGTCGATGCGAGGTAGTTGACAAGTCAGCCATGCGCCGACAGATCAACCGAACCTGATTATGTCGCAGAGAATACGGGAGGGAAGCCTCAAGAAAGCGCCTGATCACGTCCAAGGAACATTATCCTATCTGCGCGTATTTCCTTGAGCCTACTGTATTGCGTTTCATCTGCTGTTATCCAGGATGTCTCGCGGATTTCAGCCAAGGCCGCAGGGATCGCATCGTATATGGTCACGCCCCCTTTGAAGGCAATCTCACCCGCGCGGGACAGAAGCCGGAAATCGATAGGAGCTTCCTCTATGTGGAGGTTGTAGTAGTGGGTCATTGCTTCTCTCAGTTTATTCTGATCATAGTCAGGCTTGTGGCGAAGTGCGTTCGCCAGCTCGCATGCGAGCAGTGGTGTCGTCAGCAGGGTCGCATCGCCTTTCACATGATGTCCCATTATGCTTAATGCTTCTCTCGTCAGTTCCTCTTCACTGAACCACTTCACAGCGACGGACGAGTCTATGACGACGAGCTCACGTCCCGCCATTTGCGGATCTCCTTCGCTCCGCTCCACCCGGGCGTCTGCCCAGATGAACGGAGGCTGTTGATGCCGTTAGCAGCTGACGCCATCTCCTCTCGCCTCACCTTCTCCTCGAAAGCTTTGCGAGCGACATCGCTCCAATTGATTTGCTCAAGCTTCTTCATCCTGGACTTCAGCTCATCGGGGATGGTGACTGTCACGTTCGGCAATCCGAGCTCACTCCTCACGCTTGGACCTGCACACAGCCTCCGTATATGTGTTTTTCTGCACGTGACAGGAACTGTGCGCCGGGTCACATGCCAATGTGGTTTGGTCTTAGGCACCGACAATGGAAATCCTATTGACATCCAGGTTCAAGCACACCTCTGGAGACCGCGCCTAGATGAGCAGCAGAGAATCCAACGATTTCTATCGTTGGAGTGTCAGTATGTCGTAGATTCTGTACGCGACGGTTGCGAGGAAGATGAGGGCTACGGCGAGCGCGACGAGGCGAAGCCGCTTACGGTCTATCGTGATCCCGGTTCTCCCGTAGTAGGGCGATAGGAGTTCAGAGGTTGCGAGCAGTATGATAGCCGTGATCGCGGTCCATAGGCTTAGATCCCAGAAGCCCAGAGGCAGCGACAATGCCTCCTCACCATTCTAGTATGCGATACGAAGACTCGACAGCCCGTTTGTCAGGGGAGAAGTAGTCCTTTTCGAACGCGATGGGTTTCCCTGTTGCTTGTGCGAGGACACATGCCATGGCGCTACATATTGGGCAACCGAGCGAGGAGCAGACCTTCGTGCTCGCGCTGAGCGCCATGCAGAAATCCGAGTAGATCGATTCAACGAACGTGAAATGTACATTGTTGCCGTCGACTTGCATTTGAACGTCTTGAACCATCTCAAGATCCTCGATGAGTAGTTTTGGCAGTCGTTCGCTTAGAGTCTCTAAACTGCATTTGCTGAGCTGGACACCCAGTTCGCGCTCGAACAGGTTTGCGAGTTCGAGCCCAGGCGGGACCATCACGATACCGTTTGGGTCTTTTACGAATGTCTGTCTTTCGATCTCTTCGGCTTTCGGGATTGTCTTGAGGGGTTGGGACGGAATGAAGACGACGGTCTTCTCTGGGTTGCTCGCGGGGATGTAGATTCCCTTCTCGTTATAGCCCAAATCGGTTATGACGCGGTCGATCGTCGTCAACGAGGAGAGTGCGGTGGAATCCATCAGGTCGGATCGCACGTACTTCCGCGGCCTGATGAAGAGTAGTAGTACACCCCAGAAGGTCAGTCCGAGGCCTATGAACGCTAGGACGGTTGATGGGTACACTATTGAGAGGATCAGGGAAAGACCGCCTATGCCTGCCATCCCGTAGCCTGCGAGTGTGGAAGGACGCTTCCGGTCTTTCCAGACTTGGACGCGAAGCTTCTCCTTCTCGCTTTCGAGTTCTCGAATCTTCGCGAGCAGCTCGTCTGGAGTCCGGTCTGGCTTCGGTTGCTCCGCTTTCCGCGCAGTGCGGGTTTGGGTTGTGGGCTCTGTCAAGACTCTCCCAGACTGTCCCGAGACGCGCATATGAGCCTGTGCTGCGGATGTCGTATCTGTTGTGGATTCCTTTTCCCTATTTTCTAGAAGAGTTCTTCTAGTGCCGATGCCCCCCTTCGCCTGCCAGGCGGCCACGGGCTGAGTTCGGATATCCCGGCCAAGGCGATGCCTCGCTGATTTGAGCGAGGATGCGAGAGGTGTAACTAGCCTGTGGCCAGTTGTCCAAAGAAATGAAGGGCGGTAGAGCTTCCTACCGCAGATCCTACAGTACCTCTCATGACGATTGGCCTTGGTGCCGCACATGTCGCAGTAGACCAAGCGATCTGACTTTCCCTAGTGACGGTAGCAAGAGATCTGGCAGATAATAAGCTTGCCAGAGGCCTTTCTATAGAATGAACGCCCCTTCCACTCGAATAGATCAGCCGATCACATGGAGCTTTTCTACAGAAATCGCCTGACCGTTGTCTAGTAGACACCATCAGAAGTAAATTAATGGCTCGCCTGCTCACTGGGGGGCGTGGTCTCCTTGCAAACGGCCCGTTCGAGTCCAAGGTCATTCAGACCTCGGATAGGGAACCTGCTCTCGCAAGGGGGCGATTCCCTCACCTTTCCCTGTTTGGTTGGGTTCTGGCGTAGGAGCCTCAGAAACGGGAGCTGGAGAAGATTGAATGTTGCTGAGAGGGGGCTATTCCGATGCGCTCTTTGGGTCGCCAAGGCTAGAGGAAAGATCAACAACATGAAATTAATGGTGCAAGTTCTACGGATAGCATTGAAGATGCTCGAGGGCTTTCGGAGCCGCATCGCGAAGGTCGGGAGGATGAAGGCGATGACGATGTTTGAGGCGTACGCGAAGCCGGGCGGAGTCTTCAGCTGGGCTCCGCGAATGCGAGAATGGTTGAATGATCCAAGATGCATCTGGTATCTTGGCGTAATGGAGGTGAACGCATAGCATGAACAAGGATCAAGCGATCGGCGCTGTAATCCTCATCGGTAGCGTGATCGGTGTAGTGGCCTACACGTGGCTGCTTTACGTCTATGCGATCATAGTTCTGCAGATCACAGCGTTCATAGCGGTTGCAGCTGT
>CAYMZN010000047.1:0-12709 GCA_964394935.1 uncultured Candidatus Bathyarchaeia archaeon
AATAACAACCTAGACATGATCGAGGAGATGCGGACGGCAGCATTCCTCCACAAGCTCAATCGGAAAGACGCCCCAGTGCTTCCAGCAAAGACGATGCTCAAGCTAGCTACAATCGGGTCGGCGACAGCGGTCGGTCTCCAAAATGAGGTGGGATCCCTAGAGGTCGGCAAGAAGGCCGACTTGATCCTTGTGGACTTTAAGAAGCCCCACCTCACTCCGTTTCACAACGTACCTGGCCACCTTGTCTACAGTAGCTTCGGATCAGATTTGCATACAACAATCATCGACGGAAAGATAGTCATGGAGAATCGACAAGTGCGGACTCTTGATGAAGAGGAAGTCATCGGTAAAGCTCAACGAGAGTTCGAGAGGCTACTCGACAAGGGAGGCTGGACTCCAACCATGGAGAATCCTTCAGCCAGCTTCCGCTCAGCAGTATCTGTAAAGATCATAGAATCATATATGAAGATCATGCAGACGTTGCGTGGCTAGAGGTTCGGCAGCTCTGGTCGATGCTAGGTTTACGGACGCTTCAATTGCTCATTCAATTGCACAAAGGAACGTATACCTAATGTCTTATATTGACAATAACGGCACGTTGGGCCGAGGTGTCGGGTTTGGCGGTCAACCTAGACGCGCTCGTACTCCACATCATAGTGAACACCGTCATCCTTGGACCGGTGCTGTGGCTATCCGGACGAGCCCTTGTCGGAAAAGAGAAAGCGAAATTCACAGACGGCCTTTGGATCGCGGCATTGGGAACACTGATCGGAGCGGTTTTCGGATACTTCTTCACCGGTATGATAGCTGCAATTATCATGCTGATAGTATGGCTGGCGCTGATCAAACACTTCTTCGACTGCGGATGGGGAAAGGCACTACTGATCGCAATAGTTGCTGTAATCGTCTTCATCATCATCGGCCTCGTTCTAATAGCGCTCGGCTTTCTCGCACTGAGAGCTCTACTCCCATCCTTCGGCATCCCTTGGTGATCTAGCCCGCATCACCAGAACGTGAGAACGGGCATAACGTCAAGTCCTTTGGTGGAGGGTAGGATTGGAATCCTGCCCTCTCCCATATTTTTGCGCGAAGCTCTAGCTGAGCCTCGATTCTGGAGGGCCAGCAGTATTCAGTGGCGGATTTGGAGCGTATACCTGCTCGGGTTCTCGGGATCTTGCCTAATCTCCACTCTATCGTTAGCCCTCAATCCGCTCCACTGAATGAAGTAGTGTTGGTGGGGGATGTCAGGCCCTCTGCAAGTACATCGGTACGATTCAACACTTGCTTTTTTCGGTAGGTCATCCCTGACGAGGTCGAAGCTTCGCCCCAAGGAAGGAAAGAAGGACAGCTTGTCCTTCAAGACTAGAATGTAGCCTTCCCGCGCCTCCTCCGAAGATATTTTCCTTGAATAGAAGCGTCTTCGTTTCATGGCTGCCCGCCCTACGGAACCTGTCTCAAAGGTCTGAAAGTCGTGACGGGGGGCTCCTTAAATACCCGCACAGCGTTCCTCGCGCGGAGATGTACAGCTTTGGATCTCGCTGAAAATCTGAGCAACAGCTTCGAATACGCCAAGAAGCTCTTCACCGATTTTGGCAGACTGATAATCCTCATCGTGCTGGATCTCATACCGTTGGTCAACTGGATCGTCACTGGCTACGCCGCCAAAGTATTGAGGGAATCCCCCGGAGCCGACGCACCTCCGAAACTGGAAAAGTACGGGGACATGTTCGTCGACGGAGCGAAGATATTCTTCGCATCACTCATCTACATGATTATTCCGCTGATCCTGATTGGAGTGGGTGTCGGATCCCTTATCGCCGGGTTCGTCACCGCAGGCGGTCCAGATTTCATCCTCAGAGGTTTCACGCCAGCTCAAATGTTCCTTTTCGGCGGAGCAGGAATTACCCTTGTGCTTGTCGGACTGCTCGTCGCATTTCTCATGCTGATCATTCTCGCCGCAGGCATAGCTCACATGATCAAGACCGGCAGATTCGGAAAGGCCTTCGCGTTCGGCGAGATTCTCGGTCTGATCGGGAAGGTCGGCTGGGGCAAATACCTCGTCTGGGTGATTCTGGTCGCAATAATTGCTTTCATAGTGGGTGCAGTAGTAGGAGTCATACCTTACGTGGGATGGCTCATCGGCGCGATCATCGGGCCTGCGGTTACAGTGTTCTTCTTCAGATCGCTAGGGATACTGTACAGTGAGGGAACTCGGTAACTCGTCCACTCGACATTCTAGGCCCGAACAATCCAGACTACGGTGTCCGCAATACCTAGGTTCTAGGGCCGAAAGGGCACGAGGTATCTGGTCCTAACCAGTCCCCTCTCGTAATGTATGCCGTATATCGGCAGCCCCCACACAGTCCCGTATACTCGCACATCTTGCATGAACCTTTGAGCGCTTTCCGATCTCTAATGTAATTCAGTAGTTCATTGTGAATCCAAATCTCCTCGAGACTTTGCTCAAGGAGGTTACCTAGTTTTATTGGGGCAGGAACGCAGGGGAGCAAGTCCCCAGATGCGCTGAGTCCCGCGTAAGTCAGGCCAGCCGAGCACCCGCCGAACCCCGTTGCAAGTTTTCTGACGATCTTGGAAACCTCAAGCCCAAATTTGTTCTGAAACATCCTTTCGTATCCGGAGAGGGCCTCACTTACAGTGAAGACTTCCCCATTCGAGCGTTCGTGGCCCAGGCGAGCGTAGTACGTCATTCCTCGAGCATAACATTGTATGCCAGATCCTTCCACTATGCTGTTGTGGAATTTCTTGTATAGCGCTTCGAGGGCCTCTATCTTCTCGCGAGGGCCTACGTCAAGGTACGATGCTTGCACTCCGCGACCGGCAGGTATGAGCCGGTTCAGATAGAATCTTGTCGCTCCCAGCTTCTCCGCCAAATTCATCGTCTCTTCCAGTTCGTTGACGTTTTTCGAGTGCAGGGTCATGGTGGCAGCTATCTCGTCGAAGCCGACGCTCGCGCAATTTCTTATTCCTTCAATTGTCGCTTGGAAGCTCCCGATCTTGCTTCTTAGGAAGTCGTGGGTTTCAGCAGTTGCGCCATCCAAGCCAATCTCTACTCTCCTAATACCGGCCTTGGCGAGCTTCTCGGATACTTCACGGGTCATGAGCGTTCCGTTGGATGCGATTGTGCACAGTATCCCCTCGTCCTTGGCTCTCTTGACCGCCGCGTACAGGTCCTTGCGTAAGAGTGGCTCGCCTCCTGAGAACGTTAGAATGGCCACTCCCGCGTCGCCCATGTTGTCTATCACCTGGAGAGCCTGTGATGTTGTTAGTTGTGGATGAGATGAGGCCGGCGAGGAATCTTGATGGCAGTGCAAGCAGTTGAGGTTACATCTGTTCGTGAAGTTCCAGACAACAGTTATCGGAGCGCCTGTCGGTTGCGGGTACTTGATTCCGAAATTGGCGATTCCCTTGACGACGCTGAGCATGCATCTACGAATAAGCGAGTCCTTGAGCAGGCGTGCCACTGCGTTATGGTCGACCCCGAGGTGTAGGAAGAACAGATCGACTACGGGCATCAAAGCCCTTGATGTAAGCGAACAGCCTTCACAATGAAGGCTGTCACTTTCCGAGTACGCGTCAAAGACTGAGAGTAACCTCTCCTGCCCGCACCTGTCACACTTGCCCGCTAGGTGACGTGCAAGGATCTTCCAGACAGGATTGAACAGCACAGACAGGTGGCGTGTCCGGAGCCTATTCTCACGATCTTGCCGGTCCGTTTTCATAAAGTTGGTCAGCCTCGTTCCTGCATGCTCGCCAGTGGCGGAAAGCGGGCCTACGTGCACTGACTGCCATCCTTTGTCCTAAGAAAGGCATTCCGCGCTTGCTACGATACGTTTCAGTCCGGTTCTGCGATGACAGCGGTGCCTGTGGCGGATATGACTGTGACTCCAGCCTGAAGGCCTATGTCAGATGTTTCCAAGTCGAGTCCTACTATCGCGTTGGCGCCTATCGCCGCTGCCTTTTGTCGTACTCTGTCGATTGCCTCCATTCTCGCCTTTTCAAGCTCGCTTGTGAAGGATGTCACTTCGCCGCCCACCATCGACTGGATGCCAGCAACGAACTTCCCCAGAACCCCTCTCGTGCGCGGGCTGAGACCGGTTACAACGCCAAGAACCTTCGTTATCCTGTAACCTGGAATCGCTGGAGTCGTAACAATGATGAAACCCTGGCCGGAACTGACTGCAGCTCCGCAATGGGGACAGAAGGCAGCTCCCTCTACGATCTCCTTTCCACAATTCGGACAGTGCACAGCAAGTCACACCGCAAAGGACGCAGTGCCGAGTGAGGACATAAGCCTATTCCCGCTCAGGAGGGAGTTTGCTCCCGTGATGCGTACTGCAAGGTCAGAGACACAGCGATAAAGACGCTTTCTTCTCATCAGCAGAAAAGGAGAGGGGAGCGATCAGACCAAGATGACAAGGCGAATGTGCCTCCTCCACGAGCGCCTCCCAGTTAGGCAGCAGTAACAATCCCTCCTCCTAGAGTAGCGCACAGCGCTACTTGAGGCCACGTTTCATCCTTGTGCACTTTACGCGCGCAATAGAGATGACGACGAAATCTTGTTTACGTATGGTGCACGTGGGGATCTGTTTGACAGTGGAGTAGAACTAAGATTTAGACCGCGAGGCGCGATGATCCGCAAAGAGCGGGCACCAATGGACTCAGATCTGGAGCTAGTCGAGCTTATTCAAGACCAGATTGAAATTGAGAAAGAGAGCGCGGTAAGGCTGGCTGAAACTGAGCAACGTGTAGGGACTGGGGCAGCCAAACTTCTCCTAGTCGAGATGCGAGTAGACTCGCAAAAACATGCAGCGGTTCTAGAGGCAGTGCTCAAGACGCTGAAGAGTGATCCGCCCTCGGCGCCTTGTGGCATCGTGTGCTCGACGGGTTCGTTGATGCAATCGTAGTGAGAAAAGAGATAGAGAACCACAAGGCGTTGGGCAAGTCGATGATCTCGCACATACAGAAGGAAATGGCTACGACAGACGATGAGGCGATACGAACGTTACTTGAGCATCTCGGAGAAGATGAGAGAAGGCATAATGAAATCTTGGATGAGATAGCCAAGAAATGCTACAGCATGATTCGATAGCGCCATTCCCAGATTGGTCGGCGCCTCTTACACGGCTGAATCGTATTCCTCGCATCGCGATCAGTTTCACTTGGCCATGAGCCAGAAGACGTTACCGTCGGGATCCTTGAACATGGCGTACTTCATGCTCGGGTCCCACTCGGCCTTGCCCAGGTCCCTCGTGAACTCAACGCCTTTCCGTTTCAGTTCCTGACACGTACCCTCGATGTCGGCGGCGTAGAATAGGATTCCAGTGTTGCCGGGTTCAAGCGCTTCGTCTGGGCATAAGTGGAGACCAAATTGTGAGCCGCCCGGACCAACGACGACCCAATGCTCCTCATCACTTTGAACCTCGAACCCAAGCTTGTCTCTGTACCATTCCTTTGCTTTCTTCTCGTCCGATACCATGACTGCCACACTCCTAATTCGCTCGATTACCATCTCCTTCACCACATGCCGGGTCCTCATGATGTGATAGCTATTTAACGTAGATAGACGTGCGAAAATGTTTCGAGCCTTAGGAGACGACGGTGTAATGATATTCGCCTGGTCAGGCAAGCTACAGTTAGAACCTGCTTTGGAGAATATGGGGGCCAATCCTATCCAAGACAGGTGAGTTTCATGCGCGTCATTCTCTTTGACATTGACGGCACGCTCGTATCGAAAGAGAGCACCGAAACGAATGAGCGTGAACGTTTCAGACGTGCGGTCTATGATGTGCTGGGAAGATCGCCGTCTATCGAGCCTTGGCGCTATGACGGTATGGTGGACCCTGAGATCTGCAGGCGGCTCCTCATTGAGGTAGGTCTGAGTTCGGACGAAGCAGCTGAATGCCTTCAGGAAGTGATCGCGCGAGCTGGAGAAATCTATCTGACAAGGGAGAACCCCCCAGTTCTGAACCGAGGTGTTGATGAATTACTGCGGATTCTCAGCGCTTCATCAGATCACAGGCTGGGCGTCTTGACGGGGAACCTGGCAACTGTTGCGGAGGAGAAGCTTCGTCTCACAGGGATCCGATCCTATTTTGCTGAAACCTTCTACAGCAATGGCTACTTCGACAGGGGCGACTTGGTAAGAGACGCCGTTGATGCCTGCGTCAGAAAATATCGACTACTCGGCAAGAGAGCCGCTACGATTGTTGGTGATACGCCCCGCGATATAGAGGCCGCAAACGCTAACGGTGCGAAATCTGTAGGCGTTGCAAGCGGTTTCTACTCCGAAAGCGAGCTCGGAAGAGCTGGAGCCGACGCGGTTTTCCCCACCCTGACCCCATGCGCAGAGCTGCTTGACACCCTTAGCGTCGATCCGCGCCTTCTGCCCTAGTCTCTTCCCTGACGCAGACTATCGACTATGAGTCGATTGAGCTTCTTGGCTTCTGTTCCCTCTGGGTCTTTGCGTGCGTTGAAAACCATCACGGCCAGGCCGCATAGCTTTCCCGTTTCTTGAACAGCACGCAAAGCGCTCGCACATTCGGCCAATGTGAGACCGTCCGGCACGCTCATGTGGACGGCTTTCATCTCATTCGGGTCCAAGACGTCTATGTCCATGTGGGTGTAGATCTTCTTGCAGAACCGCGATAGATTATCGGTGGCTTCTTTAATCGCGCGCTCCGCGCCGAGCTCTCTTACTCTGTCCATCGTGTAGAGATGAACTCTCGATCTCTCCAGCATCTCCCGCTCGGGCGGGTCAAGGTCTCGAGCGCCAAAGATCACGATCTGCTCCTCACCTAATTGTGGCTTGTGGCCGAAGATATTCGTGAGCTGGTCCGGTCCACGGCCTGCAAGTATCGCGACGTCCATTCCCCCGATGAGACCCGAAGGCGTAGTCTCGGGAGTGTTGAAGTCGCCGTGTGCGTCAAGGTAGATCAATCCGACCGGTTCGTTGAGTCCCTGCCGGAAACCTTCGATTATGCCCATGATGACGCTGTCCTCGGAGCCGAGGATTACTGGAAAGCACCCACGCCGGCATGCATCTCTAACCGGAGGAACAGCTGCCATGCAGACCGCGACGACCTGATCGGGATTGAGGAGCTTTGGATTTGTGTCATCTCGCGGAGGCAGGTCCACAACGATGTTGCCAAGATCTACAACTTCCTCAGCAATTTGTTGGAGTTCCTTGAGCAGTCCCGCTCTGCGAAGGGCTGAGGGCCCCTCGTCTATCCCCTCGCCCTTCCACCCTACGGTGTACGGGATTCCGATCACACTGAGTGCTTTGAGCTTCGACACGCGTGAAGACTCCGGCGATTGAGACAGCTTGTGAATCATAAATGAACTGTGGCTCATGCGAAAAGCGTCATCTAGAGTGGGTCCGAAGGGTGCTCGTACCTTCGTGCAGTCAACTCGTGCAAGATCCTTCAAAGCTTAATGCCTTGTCTGGGGTAGCCGTGGCTCTGGAAGTCCAACAGGAGCACGGTAGCTCGGTTTCGACAGACTCGGGCACAGATGAAGCTATGCGCTCTGGGGAAGATGAAAGGCTTGGCTATCATGCGCGCACTGGAAGGAGTAGGTCGAGACGCCAAGCTACTGCTCGTTTCCTCCTTCATAGGCGGGGTGTCGTTCGCATTCTTCTTCCTGATCTTACCGTTCTACCTACTCTCTGCTGGCTACGATGCGACGTGGATAGGCACCGTCAACGCAGTCTTCGGCGTATCGATGACAGTGTTCATAATCCCGGCAGGGATTCTTGCTGACGCGTTCGGTCGTAAGTTGTTCAATCTCATCGGCTACGCGATCATGGGCTTAGGCACCTTCGTGTTGGCCTTGAGCCCCTCTGTGCCGGCCATCGTTGGGGGAGCAGCTCTCTCGGGTTTCGGAGGGTCGTTGACCTTCGCCTCCTCAGGTGCGCTCCTAGCCGGATCCGTCCCAGGCGGACAGTTGACCAAGATCTTCAGCTACTCATACTTCCTCAGTACGTTCGCTTCCTCTCTCGGCTCTGTGACAGGTTGGCTTCCAACGATCCTGACCGGCTCGCTCGGCATGACCCGACTCGCCGCGCTACAACTAACGATGGCCGTGGGCGCTGCGGTCACAATTCTCTCGGCAATTCCGGTCTTGTTCATTCACGAGGTACGAAGCGAGCAGAAGGGCAGAGCCAGATTCAGTTTCGAATCTCGCGGGATCATCGCCAAGTTCATGCTCGTGAACATCTTCATCGGCTTCGGCGCCGGACTGACCATACCATTGTTCCCAGTATACTTCTGGAAGAAGTTCGGAATCGACAGCGGCCCGATGGGGACGCTGCAGGCCGTGTCGAACCTTGTTGCCGCGTTAGCATTCTTGGCTGCTCCCAAAGTGGCTTCACGAATAGGAACGGTCAGAGGGATTGTCATTACGTCAGGAATCTCTGTTCCGCTACTTGCGTTGATCCCCTTGTCACCGGACTTCCTACTTGCGACGCCTCTTTTTGTTGCACGTCAGGCACTGATCAACATGAACTCTCCGCTCATCGATAGTCTCATCATGCGCCTGGTACATGAGAAGGAACGTGCGACCGCATCGGGTGTCGCCCAGCTCTTCTGGAACCTACCAAACTCGTTTGGACAACCTGTCGGCGGCTACATGATCGATAGAGTCTGGATTGATGCGCCGCCATTCTCGACGGCGGCTTTCTACGCGGTCTACACAATCACCTTCTGGCTAATGTTCAGCAGCGTCAAGGACCAGCATACTGCCGCGGAGTATGAGTGAAGCCCGTTAGGCCGGATGCAAGAATTTCGAGGTCATCAGCGCTGAGGTGAAAGTCTGAAGCGTTTCATAGAATATGAAGATTCGAGCGCTGAAATGCAAATGCGAACCGCGGAAAGCCGGAATGCAGACCTAGTCTACCTGTTTGAGTTCTCAAAGCGCGGAAGAAAGCGACCAGTACGTTTCATGTAGCTACGGTATTCGTCGCCAAATTGCTCGATCATCATCGCCTCCTCCTTGCCGACGCGCGCATAGAGCATAACAATTCCCGCGATCATCAGCAACGCGACCGGCCAGTTGGCTGACTCCGCGGCCAGAGCGATCATGAACAGAGATTCCGCCGCATACATTGGGTGCCTCATCCAGCGATATGGCCCACTGGTAACCAATCTGTGTTCTTGCCTTAGTCGCAGGTCGGGCGAAAACTGTTCTCCGAGGGTATGGTGGGCCCAAGCCAGCAAGGGAAGAGAGACGATTGCCACACCAACCCCGACCCAGCGTAGCCATATCGCGAGCGGAAGCGTGTAGTGTGCCATCCAGTCTGGGTAGTTCGCGTAGAGAATCAATGCGGCAACCCAGAAGAAGAAAAACGCAACTCGTAACGCGACATCTACCTTACTTTCCCATTTGGATGTTCCCTTCAAACGTTCCCGTATTGAACGACTGCGTAATTGCCGAGGGTGTCTGGCGTAGCTGATGGTGAGGAACACAATCCATAGCGCCAGGAAGATAATTCTGAAGGGCAGCTCACTATTCACAATCTTATGACCTCAGATGTTTTGCTGCAGGCCTTTGACTTAGTCTCTATTAAGAACCCATACCGCATAGAATCCACTACACGATCTGTTTCGAAGTTTCACTTTGCAGGGTCTTCTGGAGAAGGTCGAGTTCGGTTTCCGCTATCCGCTGTTGCCAAGGCTCGAAGTTGCCGATCTCGCAGAGTCTCTTGATGAGCCGTATGCTGTTGTTAAGGTGGCCTACGATGTCACCAGGCTCGAATGAGATGCCGTTGAAGAGCTTGGTTTGCCTCGCTGACCAGTCGCCAGGCTGATCTGAGCCTGGTACAAAGTATGGGACATACTCTTCGAGGCTGGCTCTGTCGATGATGCTTCCGAGCTTTCGGATCTTGCGAGTCTTCTGCCAATATGCCTCATCGACCCCGTAGAGGGGCATGTCGTAGTTATTGGTGGAAAGTGCTGTGAGGTTACCCATCGCAAACGCCACCATTGAAATGTTGTTTTCTTTGGCAATGCGGTAGATTACATCGAGACCGTACTCAGAAATGAATCCGTAGAGGATCCACTTCTCAATCTTGGAACCTGATTGCTGGCAGTGCTTCAGGGCGGCGTTGACGCTGACCTCTCCAGAATGCCCGCTCGCAACAGTGTCCTGCATGATTAGAGTTATCTTCTTCCCTTTGGGGAACTGGGAGAACTCCTGATGAACGACCTCGATCTCTCTCTGGATCGTTCCGTCGTGGTCACGGTATGACCTGTGTGTGTACCGTGGACGAAGATAGACGGTCCTGTACGAGTTCCCCAGAACCTTGGGCGCCACATCTTGCAGCCTATAGCCGGGAGCGGCCCGTAAGATCTGCTCGAAAACGATCTCAATGTTTCTATCGTTCTTTCGTATTTCGGACAACTCGACGATTGCTGGAAGCGCTTCTGCTGCGGCCTCGCGGGACCGCCGCTCCAGAGATTCGCCGACCAAATGAGGATGGCACGCTATCTCACGTGCCATTGGCGTATCGATAAGGAACGTGACAGGCGATTTGCTGTCTATTTGGAAGATCCTTGTAGTCTTTGCCACCTTGGCTTTCTTGAGCTTGACAAGTCTCGTCGAGTCGGTGTCGATCTTGTACTCTTCAATCAGGCGGTCGATGGTTTCAGGGCCTGGTTCCTTCATACGCTGCACCAGGTTAAACGTGCCGCACCAAAGTCATCGGGATGTCTGCCTTTCGGCTCTTCCATCCAAGCTCACACGCTGTTCGCAACTCTGAGCAAGACTCTAATATGAAACCCTTGTAGGTGACGCGCCAAGATTGTTTCAAGGCGAGAAATCCATGAGCATGTCGGAAGAAGACATCGTGAAGCGGGCTCTTGAGGAGTTTCACCTTAGGGTTTCAGAGTCGACGAAGGGCGAGCATATGCCTCCGGTGAAGTCCCTGCCAAATGGCAACCATCTCGTGACTTTGAAATGCACCCAAGGTTCCACCTCATACGAGGTTGAGGTGGAGCTCACCAAGAGAGGCAAATTTGTGGACCTTCGAACCAAGTGACCGCACCAGATCACCTCTCAAACAGTCCGACATCAAACCGATGGGTTCCAGAGGAGAGGCGACACCAAGGTTGAACTGCCGCTGAGCAGAGAAGAGAGAAAGCACACGCTGACTCCAGTTGAGGCCACGTGACCGCAACGAGCTCCTACATGCGGGGAAAGAAGCATGCAACGTCGTGGTTTGGCCCGATTTCTTCCAGCTGAGGCTCACGCTCGGAACATACAGCCTGCGCGTACGGGCACCTGGGATGGAACCTGCATCCTGAAGGGGGATTGATGGGGCTGGGAATCTCTCCACGGGGAATCAATCTCTGGAGCTTATGTTTCGGGTCCGGGACAGGAATCGAGGACATCAGCGCGACCGTGTACGGGTGTCTTGGTGACTTGAAAACGTCTTCCCTTGCCCCCACCTCAACTATCCTGCCCAAGTACATTATGGCTATGCTGTCACAGAAGTAATTAGCCGTCGCGAGATCGTGCGTTATGAAAGCGTAGGTAAGACCGAACTCTTTCTTGAGAGACAACATGAGATCCAAGATCTGTGCACGAATTGAAACATCAACCATAGCCACTGGCTCATCTGCGACGGCAAACTCTGGCTCCAGAATCATCGCGCGACCAATGACGACTCGTTGCCGTTGACCACCGCTCAGCTGATGCGGATACTTGTCGTAGAATGCCTCGGGAGGTGTTAGACCCACCCGTTCAAACATCCGTAGGGTTTCCTGTTTGCGTTCCGGGTGAGAGCCGATTTGATGTATGTCGAGTCCGTGTTTGATTGCGGGTCCAATCCTCATCCTCGGATTGAGTGCAGCTGTTGGGTCTTGGAAGATCATCTGTGCCCGACGTCTGAACCGTCGCAGTGACTCAGAGTTCAACTCTCCAATGTTATCTCCACCAAATCTGATCTCTCCAGATGTGGGTTCGACCAAGCGTAAGAGTAGCCGGCCTGTTGTTGTCTTCCCGCTACCGCTCTCACCGACCAAACCAAATATTTCTTCACGCTTTATCGTGAAACTTATCCCGTCAACAGCTCGCACAAATTCTCTCTTCCTTGAAAGCATTGCCTCAAGGGAACTCTTCTGAACGGGAAAATACTTGGTCAAGTCATTGACTTCGACTAGAGAAGACATTCAGTGATCCACCTGATCGTAGAGGTGACATGCGACGAGTCGGCTACCCTGATGAATTGGCAACGGTTCGCGTAGTGGACATGGCTCGAAGACTTTCGGGCATCGCGGGTGAAACTTGCAGCCGGAAGGCGGACTAACCAAGTCAGGGGGCGTCCCCGGTATTGGACGCATCGAGTGCTCGGGGTGCAAAACATTGGGCGCTGATTCGAGGAGACCCTTGGTATAGGGGTGAAGTGGGTCTCCATACATATCCTCCGTAGGACCGATTTCCGCTATCTGACCTGCATACATGACTGCTACTAGATCCGCCATTTCCGCAACTATGCCAATATTATGGGTGATCAGTATCAGCGTTAACCTATGCTTTTCCCTGAGCTGCTTTAGTAGCTCTAAGACTTGAGCCTCAACTATGACATCCAGCGAAGTCGTTGGCTCATCCGCTATTACCAGCTTTGGTTCCAGAGCCAAAGCTAGACCGATCATGACCCGTTGTCGCATACCGCCACTGAACTGGTGCGGGTAAT
>CAYMZN010000048.1:0-12152 GCA_964394935.1 uncultured Candidatus Bathyarchaeia archaeon
CGAAAGTTCTGAACCTTGAAACAGACCCATTGCGGTAAGGTGGCGATTCTGCCCTACAGGTCTTGGCACTGGAACTCCTACTCGACACGCACGCTTCATGGCGACTCGAACGTAGCCGCCGTTCTGGCCTCATATGTCCAAGATGTATGAGATCTGTCGGCGACATATCCTCTTGCTCGCCTAGTTTGCCTGAAACTTATCCTGCCTAAGCGGTGGAATTTCAAAGCGATCTTGGCGCCCTTACCGTCCTTAGCATTGTATACGTCAGACTCTTTTCCTAGGCCGATCGGTTAACCAATAGCCTCGACCAGATTTCGTTTGACCAAGGCGTTCAGGGCAAGACAGTCATAGCCAAGAAAAGTCAGACGGAAGCCACTGTACCCCAATTCATGCCGGCTTCCCGAGATCAGGAGACGTTTGTCGACTAGGTCGGGGAGACGTTTCAAGACTTCCTCCTCCAAGAGATTCACGTACCGTACGATCCGTGATACCGGAACGTACTCACGGCTTGTCATTCCCAACTCTGTGCCGAGCAGAATACGAAAATCAGCCGGGCCAAGCGCTCGAAAGACTTCAGCCATCTGTTGAGCAGACATTATCTATGGACCGGTCAAGGTTGAGCTCAGGCACCTGCGGCCCATTTGCTATCTGGCTCTCACGCCGATATCTGAGATCTCGGCCCGTGGCTTTCCCAATTTCCTATCGAGTGACGCCTTGACGAGCCCGTAGTAGGGCGGAGACGGACTCGTTGGTCTTGAACGAAATTCTCCATGGAACTGTGTAGCCATGAAGGAGTAATGGGTCGGGAGTTCTAGGATTTCCATGCGTCGGCCGTCAAGGCTTCTACCAGAAAAAACGAGCCCTCCCTGCTCAAGCTTTGAGAGGTAGTCAGGATTGACCTCGTAGCGATGTCTATGCCGCTCCCAAACCCTTCTCCGCCCGTATAGACGCTCGGCTAATGTCCCGGCTTGTATTCTGACCTCATGCGCCCCAAGCCGCATTGTGGCTCCCTTGGCTTCGACCGCGAGCTGCTCAGGCATCAGGTCTACAACGGGATACCGTGTGGCAGGGTCGATCTCTGTGCTGTTCGCTCCTTCTAGTCCGAGGCTTCTCGCAAACTCGACAACGGCAAGTTGAAATCCGAAACAGATTCCTAGGAACGGAACCCCTTTCTGGCGTGCGTACCCTATTGCATTGATCTTCCCCTCGGTCCCACGTTGACCGAAACCGCCGGGCACGAGGATCCCATCAGCTGTTCCGAGAGCTTCCGTCTTGGGGTTGTCGCCTTCAAATTGCTCTGTCTCGATCCAAGCAAGATCGATCCGGGCGTCAGCAGCGGCTCCTGCATGTCTCAGAGCCTCGTTCACGCTCACGTAGGAATCCGCGAGCTCAGCGTACTTGCCGCAAACGGCTATCGTGACTTCGTTTGTTGGGCTGACGAAACGCTGCACCGTTCCGCTCCATGCTTCCCAGTTGGGCGTCTTCTTCTCGAGTGCGAGCCTCTCGCACAGATAACTCCCCATTCCCTGATCTTCCAGTAGGAGTGGAACCTGGTATACACTCTTTGAGTCCGGCGACGAGAACACGGCAGCCTCATCGACATTGCAGAATAATGCGATCTTCTTTCGCGGCCCAGGCTGGAGTCTTTCGGAACTTCTGGCGATTATTAGATCGGGCTGAAGGCCGATTCTTCTTAGTTCTTGGACGCTGTGCTGTGTCGGCTTCGTTTTCTGCTCCCCTACAACTCGAACGACGGGAACTAAGGTTACATGTGCGAAGGCTACGTTTCGAAACCCGTCCTCTAGTCGCATCTGTCGGGCGGCTTCAAGAAAGGGGAGGCCCTCTATGTCCCCCACAGTTCCGCCTATTTCCACCAAGACCAGATCGGCTTTACTTGAATCTGCAACGCTGCGTATTCGACGCTTGATCTCGTCTGTGATGTGAGGTATGATTTGGACACACTGGCCTAGGAATGCACCGCTTCTTTCCATGTCGATGACGGTTTGATAGATCAGGCCAGTCGTAATGTTGTGCATCTTCGAAAGATTCACTTCGAGGAATCGCTCATAAGTCCCTAGGTCCATATCCGCCTCGCCGCCGTCCTCCGTGACAAAGACTTCTCCGTGGACCACCGGGTTCATTGTTCCGGCGTCGACGTTGAGGTACGGGTCAATCTTCAGTGCGGTTACTTTCGCTCCTCGTGCTTGGAGAAGCTTGCCTATGGAAGCTGCCGCGATTCCCTTCCCTAGGCCAGACATTACTCCGCCAGTTACGAATACATACTTTGCCACTCGAGCAGCACCGAAACAAGTCAGTCGCTTGTTCGGAAGTAGATTAAAGCTTTGGAACTACACCTACCAGAGTCGAACCGTGGGATGCGAAAAAAGGAGTGAGAGGTAGCCAGCTATTCTTTCTGGACCATCGCTTGAAGCTTCTTGATCTCCTGGTTGATGAGTCCCAGTGCCACCTTCGCGGAAGCGAGTGTCTGTTGAATGGTCTCACGTTGTCCTTCTCCCCATATCTTTGAGGCGCCACGTGCGGTAATCGAGCCTACAGGCGTGAGGTTGAGCTTCTCACCGTGCCTCTCGAGTAGACCGGCTCCAACTAGGCTCTGGACTGAGTCAAGCTCGGCCTTCGACAGTCTCATGGTCGACGGTTGGACGGCAGTCGACCCGTCCATGGCGTTCAGGTTCTGGAGCTTCACTAGAACGCCCGCGCTGGGAGGCAATTCCTTTCCAAACTCCTCTCTAGCGAGCTTCTCGACTTCCCTGACCTCTTCGATCCTACCTACGGCACTGGTCACGGACCTTAGCCCTTCGGTAATGTTCATGAGGGAATGAACGATAGAACTCTGCGGGTTTAGGCGATAGAGGGTGACTGCCCCGACATGTCGCGAAGGCGCTATTGCCTTCATCTTTTCCAAGTCGTCCCAAACCCTGTAGAGTGTTGTTCGACCGATTCCTGCTTTCTGCGCAATCTCGGTCTTGGTCAGCTCCTCCTGTGGGCGCTCGACGAGAACACTCAGCACTTTCAACTGCGGCGAGCGCGTCAGCGCGTCCAGGAAGGTCGCGGTGTCTTCGCCTGAAGCCATTGAGCTATCCCTGCCGCAATAGGGATGCGACTAGGTATATTAATGTTCGCAAACTAGTACACCAAAGTTTCGCATGAAACCAATATGAACCCCCCGCCCATTGACCCAAGTTGTTTAGCGCCATGACGCCCGACCTTACAAAGAGTGAGATCCTGATTCTCCAGGCCATGTGGGAACTTAGGGCGCTGGCAAACCATGCCGTATCCACAGAGGAGGTAGTTGGTCGGCTGCCGGATGTCTCGAAAATGGAGACGGCGCAGGGACTCAAGCGTCTCGAAGCGCGCGGACTCGTCATGATAACGAACCGTGCCGGGCATGACCTCTTTGCCTTGAGCCCACTCGGCGCAGCGTGCGTTAGACAGCTCTTGGAAAGGCAGCTCGGAGAGCTAACCCGTACTCTCTGAGCCCAAGATCACTATCTTCCCAAAGACTTTAGACCTTGAGGTGTCCAACCCTCAATTGATGATGAAGAACAACTGTCTGAGCGCTCTCAGCCGGCGCGGTGAGGACATTCGACGGGCGAACTGAATCACGTTCGCCCATCGAATCCAGTATGGAAAGCAATTCTCAGCCCGGCAGAACAAGTGCTTCGAAAAAGGCTTAAGAATCGAGTTCGTCGCGCATGATGGGGAACACATGTGCCGTGTACGGTCGTCGTGGGGGGCTTCTTTGGGGACGAAGGTAAAGGGAAGCTTACTGCCTATCTCGCGCTTAGAGACCGCCCTGCAATCGTGGCCCGGGGTGGAGCCGGGCCGAATGCTGGACACACTGTGCAAACTCAGGGTAAGACATACTCACTAAGGATGATTCCGAGCGGATTCGTTTCGAAAGAATCACGCCTTCTAATCGGCCCTGGTGTCCTGGTGAATCCAAGGATCCTGCTAGAGGAGATCGAGGTTACCGGAACCAAGAATCGGATTGGCGTGGATCGGCAATGCGCCATAATTGAGCAAAAACACATAGATCAAGAGAGTCGATCGGAACATCTCTCAAAGAAGATCGGAGTCACAAAGACTGGGGTGGGAGCCTGCAACGCTGATCGGGCTCTCAGGTCGGCCAAACTGGCCGGGGAAATCCCGGAACTCGCAGGCTACATGACAGATGTGTCGGAAGAGATCGGCAAGGCTTTGCATGAGGAACGCCATGTTCTGGTCGAGGGATCACAGGGCACATTTCTGTCACTGTATCATGGGACTTACCCGTACTGTACCAGCAAGGATGTCTGCGCGTCCGGAATCTGTTCCGACGTCGGCATCGGACCGACCGATGTTGACAATGTCATCGCCGTCTTCAAAGCATTCGTTACGAGAGTCGGGCAAGGCCCTCTTGAAGGGCAACTTGCCGAAGAGGAGACCCGAAGAAGAGGTTGGCAGGAATTTGGGACGGTAACTAGGCGACTACGTAGAGCAGCGCCGTTCAATTTTGACCTAGCGAGGAAAGCCGTTCACCTCAACGGAGCGACGCAGGCCGCCATAACCAAGATAGATGTAGTGTTCCCTCGTGCGATCGGACTAAGTAGATTCGAGGACCTCCCGAGTGAAGCCAAACAGTTCGTGGACCAAGTTGAGAAATCGATCGGAATTCCAGTCACATTGATTGGAACCGGCCCATCGAGCGAGGATCTCATCGATCGCATGAGAACAGGCTCCTGACAAATTCGGCGTTGTCTAAAGAAGCTTCGCGTGTCGAGCGCGAGCCAGTCACCGATTCCGGAGAGAAGAAACGTTCGTCAGTCGTCAGCTTGGCTTTGTGAGCAGGCGGCTGACAATGTCACGTCGCTTGACCGCCTCCATCAGGACGGCTATTATGCCTAACTCGAGCCAGGCCTTTGAGAGAACTAGGACGACGAATCCTTGAGTAACGTACGGCGCCACTTCCGGAAGAAAGAACGGAACGACCAGCATGAAATACAGATACGTAGAGATCGACTCAGGCACATAGCCAAGAAGCGTCGCAAGAGCAGGCCTAAGTCTTTTACCAAGAAATCCAGCGGTGACCCCGGTTAGCGACTTTAATGGAACGATAAGGAAACCCACGAGTGGCCCGAACCATCCAGTGACACCGAATCGATAGAATGGTACAATGCTGACTATTGCTCCTGTTATCCCGCCTAGCACGGGCCCAGAGTACAGAGCGACGATCAGCGTGGCGACGTGCGAAAGGTCAGGAGCGACTTGGCTTATTGGGGTCGGGATCGACACAGTCAGAAGAGCGAGGACATTTCCCAGAGCACCCATGGAAGCCACGAAAGCGACTTGCCTGCCAACTGCAGCCGTCGGCTCACCCATGCGATGATCCCACCGCCAGTAGTCTAGTATCGTTGATAAGCGTTACGCGAAAAAGCGTATCTACTCGGAAATTGGTAACGGTCTGTCTCTCTCCTATTCTCAGCGCTCCACGGTGCAGCTTGTGCGTATCACAGGACCTTGGGGTCTAAGCTTCAAGCACAGACCAGTCAAGAAACGACTTTAGCAATAATAGAACCACACAACTGTTGGTCCGGATGTCCTACCTAGTGCTCAAAGACCGTCGAGGCGGACAACCCGTTCCCGTGAGGGTCTTCGAGGATCCGTCGCCCGCACAGGCGCTACTTCAGCCTATGCGTTGGAAGATCCTTCAAGAACTCGCAACTGCAGAGCACTGTGCGAGAGAGCTATCGAAGAAGCTCAATGCGAGCCAGCAGGTCATCTGCTACCATCTAAAAGAGCTCGAGAAGGCTGGCTTCATACGCCTCCAACGGAGCGAGCGACGAAGGGGAGCGATAGCCAAGTACTATCGGGCCGAGCACAGGGCAATCGCAGTAATCGCATCGAAGCCTGGGGAACTTGATACTTCAACCGAAGAGGCCAGCCTTTCGGAAGCAAGCACCAGATTACTGGCGCCGTACGTTGCCAACGGGGTCCTCAATGGATACGTCGTCATAGGAAGCCCTGATCAACACGGCATCTTTAGAGAGAGAGACTTGGGAGGCTACCATGCATCCTATCTTGCATTCTTCCTTGGATCTCTGCTTCCGCTCGCAAGGACGAACGTGGTCAAGCTGGACACGGAACTCACCCACCAACAGATCCTGGGCAACCTAATCTTGGTTGGCAATCCCCGGGTAAACACGATCACAATGATGATGAACGAGTATCTCCCCCTTACCTATGAGCTGGCTGGCCCAGACGTAATAATGTCCACCATTTCGGAACGAACCTACGCGGAACCACATGACGGTGCTATCCAGATGATCCGAAACCCAACAAACCCGGAGTCGAGAGTCATCATTCTTGCGGGAAATGAGACCATAGGAACGCAAGCCTCCATCATGGCATTTGTGAAATACACCGAGGACATCGCATCAGGAAACGTGTTCAACCGGGAGATAGTGGCGCGCGTAGTGTCAGGGGTAGACGCAAACCAAGATGGAATAATTGACGACGTCGAATTCTTGGAATGAAAACGCCATCGCACCTCGATACTGATACACAAGCATTATTATTGTATCATCGTGGACATATGGAAGTCAAGGTCGAGATTCTTGGGCGAAGAAAGATGGAACACCTGGATAGTGTTCGAGTGCTCAAACATCGACAATCACCCAGAAGACAGTCAAATGGGAGTCGCCATTCTCACGAACGGATTCTACGGGCAGCAAGTGGCGAATGTTATGACTGAGAAGGTCTGCAGCTTGTGTGGGGAGCCTTTCCTTGAGCCGATTAGTGAGACAGCGCTTACTCTCTACCTTCAACACGACATAGAGCGTTTCAAGCGACTCGGCTTCAATGTCATGAAGGACGAGGAGATACTCTGGAAGTAACTCACCTACTGATCCACTCAGTTCTTCGGCTTTTTCTCTTTCATTCTAGTTTTGATCAGCTTCGTGACCATTGCGGGGTCAGCGGAACCTCTGACTTCGCTCATTACCAACCCCATGATCTTTCCGTAGGCGCCCTCTCCCATCTGCTCGATCAGTGTGGAGTTAGCGTCTATGACCCGGTCTATCACCTTCAAGAGCTCAGGCTCCAAAAGCATGCGTAGCCTCAGTTCCTCGATTCCATCTTCGACACGCCGCTGCCTATTCTTTGAGAGCCAAGCCAAGAGCGAGGATGCAGCTTCCTTTGCTACGATCCCCCTAGTGATGGCGGAGAACACGCATTCCAGATGCCGAGGGCTCAGCTGGTGGACAGGAAGGCCATCCCTGGCAAGGCTCTTCAAGTTCTCGGTGAGGACCGTTGCCACAAAGCTAGGCGCCACGCTCCCTTCTGAGCACACGCGCCGAAAGACATCAAGATAGTCAGACTCTATCAACTGGGTTGCGAGTTTCCTGTTCAACTCATACTTCAACAGCAGTTCTTCCATGATCGTCTCGCGTGATGGAGGCAATGCCGCTCGAATCCGAGTGAGCTGCGCCGGTGAGACCTCTACTGGGGGGACATCGGTTTCAGGGTACATCCTCGACGCACCGGGGCGGGGACGCATGTAGCGTGTGGTTCCATCCGCAGTCGCCATCCGAGTTTCCGTGGGAACACCCAACAGCGCCTCGCGCGCCCTCTCGACCACAGCGGTGAGGGCATCCGTTGCCTTGTCCTTGGAATCGGCCACCAGGACTGCGGCATCCAGTTCGCCGCAGCCAAGCGTTCGCCTCATCAAGGCAACCTCTTCTTGCGAGATACCGTACGCAGGAAGCTCGTCGGTGTGAAATATCCCTCCAACGCGCCCCCAGAAGCTAGCTCTGCTTGCCATCTCGGTTCCAAGACGAAGCCAAGGCGCTAGTTCTCTGCCTAGCAGGCCGTCGAACCCCTGCAGTTTCACGGCCAGCGCTACGCCTCCAGAATTGAGCGCTTCAAGGATCAGTTTTGATTCTGTCTGAGCAAAGAGTCTTGACACATCAACAAACCTGTCGGCTAGATCGGCTTCGTTGACATGGCGGGATGCCAGTTCGTCCTTGATCCGGAGAAGTTCCAGCTGCCTTCGTGCCTCATAGCTGACAACTTTGGAGAGTAGGTCAAGCTCTTGAACCCCTTTTATCTCAATCAACGCTCCCCCCCGGATGGAGATGTTGAGGTCCTGCCTAACAGTTCCTAAGCCGCGCTTAACACGACCCGTGTCCCTGAGAATGTCGCCGATCGCCTTGGCGACACGTTCTGTCTCTTCGGGGGATGTAATTACTGGCCCAGTGGAAACTTCAATGAGAGGGATCCCTAACCGGTCTATCCGATAGTTCACCGTGAGCCCGGATTCTCCTGTCTTCCGCGCAGCATCTTCCTCGAGGGATACCTGTTGAATCGGAATCTTCTTACCGTCGACGGTGATCCATCCGTTGACGGCTACTACGCAGGTCCTCTGGAATCCTGTCGTATTCGATCCATCGATCACAATCTTCCTCATCACATGGATCTCATCGACCGGTTCCGCGTGGGTCAGTATCGACGCTGCGAGGGCGATCTCCACCGCTTCGGGGTTCAAATCCTTCGGAGGCTCTTCATCCATCTCAACTAGGCAGGCGGTCGAACCATCGGCCTCGTATGTTATCGTTCGCCCCTTTTGGAACTCGAAAAGTGCTGCGGGGTCAACTTGCCCTAGCTCGCTCTGGGTCGGGCGAAGCCGTCTCAAGAAGCAGACGGATGGCTCCGTTTCTGACATCGTGGTAGGGCAGTCGCAGAACAGTTTCCTCTTGGTATCTAGCTGTCGATGAATCTCTATGCCCACTTTGAGACCTACAGAGTTGTAGTCAGTAGGGTTTGCCATCTTCCGAGCCTTCCGGTCTTCTCGGGCTGATCTCGCCGGCCAAGTTGGCACGCATCATCTCTGCAACCTTCGCAGGATCCTCTGTTTGGCCAAGCACCCACATGAGTTTCACAAGCGCCGTTTCTGCCAGAATGTCTTCCAAAGGATGCA
Organism: uncultured Candidatus Bathyarchaeia archaeon; assembly: GCA_964394935.1. GTDB lineage: Archaea > Thermoproteota > Bathyarchaeia > 40CM-2-53-6 > 40CM-2-53-6 > CAVPLU01. Next base: position 8,975 of record CAYMZN010000048.1, read on the forward strand.
CGCCGATCTTCTGCAGATCGACGCCTGTGGAATATACGTTCATGTCCACTCTTCCCCAAAGGCATTGGGAAGTCATGCCGACGAACATTCCCTTGTTCACGGCTCGCCTAAGGCTGGGATACCAGTCCGCACTCACGTGACCGAGCCCAGTTCCCTCGAGGATCAGGCCGCGGTAGCCTCTCGTCGCATAGTAATCGATGATCTCCGGGTCTAGGCCTGGATAGAATTTAACAAGGGCGGCACGACTGTCAAAGTTTGGTTTACAAACCAATTCGGGTGAGAATCCGCGGGCGGCGTACTCCTTTTCCAACACCTCTAGCTTCTTTCCTTGTATGTGGAAACGTGCCACGGGGATTGTGTTTATCGACTTGAATGCATCACGTCGGCTTGTATGGCACTTGCGAACCTTGGACCCTCTATGGACCAACAGGGTGTCATCGGACATCCACTCATGCATGACCACAAAAACCCCGGCGAAAGGCGCTCTTCCTGCGATGCTTACCGCACCGATCAGATTTGTGGCTGCGTCCGAGCTTGGTCTATCAGATGACCTCTGAGCCGCAACGAAGACTATCGGGACCGGACTTGCCTGAAGCGCGAAACTGAGCGCGGCGGCAGAGTAGCCTAGAGTATCTGTGCCTTGGGCGATCACTACACCCGATACGCCGGACCGAATCTCCTCAGCAACCGATTCTGCGATTTCCTTCCAATGTCTTGGGGTGAGATTCTCGCTGAAGAGACTATAGAGGACCTTTGTCTCGACATCCGCTTCTGACGCAAGCTCGGGAACGAAACTGTAAAGATCGTCGGCCGTCAGGGCGGGCTCGACAGCGCCCGTGCGGTAGTCGACTCTACTGGCGATTGTGCCCCCTGTGCTGAAGATTGTTACTTGTGGCAGGCCTTTCAATGTAGGCGGCTTCGGCGGTCTTGAAAGGGCCGGCTTTGCCCCTGTCCCGACAACCTCAAGTCGAGACTTTTCAGCTATTCTTACTCCGACGTTGTAGCCGGTGGCGAGCTTCAGAACTATGTGGGTGTCTTCTCTGCCGGCTGCGCGAGGCATCAACAGGCCCTCGACGGATTCCCCGTCCCTCGTAAGTTTCACCCTGTCTCCGATGGTGGCGCCAACTCTCCTGATCAAATCCAGAGCTTGCCCCTTGTATCCGGCGTAATCCTGCATGTGCGGCTCACCCGGCACGAGTATCAGATATTCCCAAGAGCAGACAGTGAGTTAAAACCTGTGTGAACGATCGGCATTGCTACAAGCGTTTGCTCATGTATGGACCTTCGCGGGTATAGCCGGCACGTGAGTAGTACTCCTTGGTCCCGAGCGCGCTGAGGACAAGGATCTTTCTAACATTATACTCTTCCCTGGACAATCTCTCAGCCTCTCTCAGGAGCGAAATTCCGTGGCCTTTGTGTTGCCAAGAATCGTGATCATGTTCTCCAATCGGAACGACCGGGCCACATACGTGAAGCTCTCTGACGATCGACTGCGCGGATTTGACCTCGATTCGATGAGCGGACGGGGAGGGAATTCGGAGGCGCAGATACCCTATCAGCGTATCAGTTGTGGGATCCTCTTTCGAGAGGAAGAGCTCGGTCCCAGATGACGACTCGTAGTATGTCCTGACGAGTCTCAACTCTTCGAGGACCGGTTCCACGTTCTCCTTGATTCTCCGGTGACCCACTTCCCTGCAACGAATGCATCTGCAGCGCTTCCCTTTTTCCTTCAAGAGTGCAAGAGCTTGTTCCCGCAGGTTTCCCTTGTTTGGTCCAGCAATGATCAGCCTCGCGGGTATTTCGCGTTGAACCCTCATTATCCGCATCCAAGGAGGAATGAACTCTTTCACGCGAGAGATGATGTCTACAGCGTCTTCGTTATCAAGCGGCCTGTAGCTACCATTCTTCCACCACTCGTATACCTTCGTTCCTCGGACAACGAGGCATGGATAGATCTTCAGCATGTCAGGCCTAAACCTGGCGTCTGAGACAAGTCTCTCGAATCCCTCCAAGTCTCGTGCCGGATCTGAACCGGGCAAGCCCGGCATCATATGTGCGACGAGCTTCAACCCCGCATCTTTGACGATTTGAAATGATTCGACCACGTCTTGGGTTGAATGGCCGCGTCCGACCAGTTGAAGAACGTCATCATCAAGTGTCTGGACTCCGATCTCAACCCGGGTAGCTCCGTAAGAGAGCATCAAGTCCACATCCTTCTGTCGAGCCCAATCCGGTCGTGTCTCGAAGGTCAGCCCAACATTCCTGATTCTGCTTGACTCAGCTTTGGCCTTCGCTTCTTCCAGAGAAACGCTTTCGCTCCTGTTGAGAGCGTCCATACATCGCTTCAAGAAATGTTCTTGGTATGCCAATGGGCGGGCGAGAAAGGTCCCCCCCTGGACAACTATCTCCACCTTGGATACTCGATGACCGATAGCATGCAGCTGGGCAAGCCTGCTCGAGAGTTGAGCGTAGGGATCGAAATTGTTCTGCTTGGCACGCATTGCGGCAGGCTCATATCCCGTGTAACTGGTCGGCGCGTCGTCCTCTTGCGGACAGTAAGCGCATCTGCCATGAGGGCATTGCTGAGGGGCCGCCATCACGCCAATTACGTTCACCCCGGAGATGCTTCTGACACGCTTAAGCTGCAGTCTATTCAGAAGGGCGGGTCGTTCGCCGGCTGAGATGACTGCAAGTATGTCCGAATTGCGAGGAATGACGCTCAGACTGTATTTCTTAGCGACGGCTAGCTTGATCAGTTCTGACGTTTCAGCTTCTTTCTGATCCAACAAAAGCTTGCGGATTATCTCATGACATGCCTGCTTCCGGGATTCTGATTCATGTTGGGTGTCAAGCATTTTCCGCAAGCTCCGATTTGGGTTCTCATCGATGAGTGACGCCGACCATGCTGTTTAGCATTGCTGAACGGATCCGACTCAATAGGCTTTGAACGGGAAAGATGAGGAGTCTAGAAACCTACGTGTTTCCCAGTATGCTCGAATGAGTCGCGATGACCCTTTGACAAGGACCTATTGGTGCGCCTGGTCCACACAAACGTAGAGAATATTGCTCCCGCGCAGAATGAGGTTTCCGAAGTTTGCAGTTGGAGAACTACTCCTGTACTCCGTCGCTCCGTCCAAGATTATGTTCATGTGGCTGTCGCAGTCGATCATCTTGCCAC
>CAYMZN010000049.1:0-12022 GCA_964394935.1 uncultured Candidatus Bathyarchaeia archaeon
GTAAGTTTCTCAGAAGCAACCTTGTCACCTATCTTTCCAGCAAGAAATGAGAGACCGAGATCGATGGAGTAGGCTGAAGCAAAGTCAGCAGTTCTGCCAAGGAACTCGGCCATTATGGCAGGGCCAAACAACACCTTGTATTTGCCTTCATTTCCAAAGATGGGATTCCTAGCTTGGCTTGCAGTCTTGCCAGCTTCCGCACCGGCAGACTTGGGGTTGAAATCCTCAAGTCGGGTGGCGCAGCTATTGCCTTGGCCGCTTGAATCGTCGGTGACGAAAGCTCTTATCGAGAGCTCGATGTTCGTTCCCTTGTCTGCGCCTTCAGCTCCGGCAGATGTCTTGACAAATCTCTCCCACTCACTGGTCATGACCGTGCCCGACGAGCGTTGCGCTCCCTCGGCGAGGGCCGCGTTTATCGCTTCTTCAGCAACGTCGGCAAGCTCGGTCATCATCTCTGGAATTCTGGCGTCGTATGTCTGAGGGACAGGTTCGTAGCGGAACGGGCCCTTGGGAAGGGCAGCCTCAACCTCGCCGGGTTTGGTGATATCCATCGCGGCCTTTAGGGTCTTCATGACCTCCCTCAATGCCTCGACGCTCGGGTTCTCAACGCGGGCTCCCGCCCGCTTCCGCTTCGATGTCATGTAGACGGTCGGAATTGTTTGATCCCACGACTGCACGACCGTGACGGAGTTATTCGCGAATCGGAGCATCTTTCTCCTTTCATGGGTCACGGCCGCGGCGACCTCTCCGGCTCCAAGCTTCTGACCGAAGTCGACAGCCTCATCTACGATCTCGCCCGGATTCATTGCGCTAGCCTCCAAGTCTCACCTTTCTCACACGTATCGGTGGACCTCCATGCCACACCGGAGCGCCTTGGTCAGGTTCCCCCTTGCCGCACGCGGCTGCCTGGAACCCCACATTCTTTCCGACGGCGTCGACGCTACCGTAAAGTCCCGGCGTCGTAATCTCCAAGATCGGGTTTCTCACGGGACTTGTGATCTCTCCATTTTCGACGAGGTATGCCTCAAGTCCAACGTATCTTTGATTGTATCGTCTGTCGTCGATATTCCATTCCATGAAACTCTTGACCAAGACGCCCTTACTTATGTCTCCAACTAGCTCTTCGTCGGTGTAGTTCCCTGGAAGCATGAAGGTGTTGGCCATTCTGATGATTGGTTCTCTGTCGTAACTGACAGCTCTGGCGGCTCCGTTGCTGTTGACTCCGAGGTCTGCGCCGGTCTCGCGGTTCTGGAGAAACGCGTTGATTCTTCCCTCCTTGATCAGGGTCCTTCTGCCTGCCTTGACGCCCTCTTCGTCGTACAGGTAGAAGCCGTAGGACCCTGGCAGCGTTGGGTCATCCACAACGGTAACCGCTTCGGTCCCGACCCTGTAGCCGATCATGTCGGGTTTGACATAGGACTCACCGGCCTGTGCAGCCTCCCTACCTAGGATTCTGTCAGCTTCTTGCGGGTGTCCACACGACTCGTGGCAGATTATTCCGGTGACCTCTGACCCGAGAACCAGATCCAATTCCTCTCGAGGCGCCTGCTTGCCCTCGCGAAGGATTCTGCCCAATGTCGCTGCCTCCTCAAACACCAGTTTTGGAGGGTTCCAATCCTCAAGTCGCTCCCATCCTCCGGACTGCCCCTTCTGTCCGATTCTCTGAATCGTCCCCTTTCCGGGCTCCTGTGCCGTAATAATGAATAGTAGGCCGATCCTCGAGACAGTTCCATGAATCGCCGCGCCCTCAGTGTTCGCAAAGTACCGGTCAGTAATGTCATCTGACAAGACGAGTATTCGCGAGGGAAGGTTCACTCTAACGGCATCAGGCTTAAGGTTCTTCTCGATCTCTTCGAGAACGTCAAACTTCTCCTCAGTCGTCACATCCAAGAGCGATCTTCGGACCTTAGACTCCCAGCGCGCCTGCTCTGCTTTTTCCTTTGAGAGGCGGATGGGTTTGGCGACGAGTTTCTTTGACGCCTTTGCCGTTCTGTACGCAACGTCCACCGCTTCACTCAACGACTCTCTTGAGAGGTCATTTGTGGACGCAAAACCCATCGCTCCGTCCACGAGTATTCGGACTGCGATACCTTTCGCTCTGCCCAGCTGAACTGGCTCAGCTACTCCGTTGTTGAGAGTAACAGCGCTCCCGGAGTCCACGTGAAGCCTTGCTTCCGCGTATTCAACTCCCTTCGCGGAAGCAGACTCAACCGCATAGCATGCAAGGTCTTCCATCTGTCTGACCGCCTCCGATCAGCTGTGGAGTAAGACATCCAACTCAAATACACTTATACAATTGTCGCGCGCGGTGCTGCTTCACGAGCGTTCAGGTTGCGAAGTTGGAAGTGGAGAAGACGCAGATGAGGAGTTTGCTTCGCCGCTCGACGCGTCGAACAGTCATGATTGGCATGATAGCAAGGATCGATGGCGCGCAGACGATCCTCAACCCCGATAAGGGACGGCACAACAAGATCGCGTGCACTGTGACCTCGGTGGCCGCAATGGGTGTTAACGATGTCGTTGCTCAGGAGTATGTTTGTCTACGTGTTGACGGATTTTATGCCAACTCTCTCAGCGACTCTAAAGGCGGTTGCGTCGGCCTTGGAGACTATTTCTTCTTCATCAGTGGTCTGTAGCTTTCGTTCTCTCATGAGCACCCTTCCGTCTACTATGGCGGAATCCACACTGTCGCCTGTCGTCGACCACACCAAGTTAGATACGACATCTCCGACTGGAACCCATTCAATTCTCTTCAGGTTAAACAGGATCAGATCCGCTTTCTTGCCGGTTTCAATTGAGCCTATTTCCTTGTCCCAGAGCATCGCTTTCGCCCCGTTTACCGTTGCCATCTCCAAAGCAGTCTGAGCTGGAATAATCTTGGCATTCAATCTGCAGTCCCTATAGAGTCCGGCAGCAAGGAACATTGGCCGGGTCATGTCAAACCCTACTCCCGAGGCTGCCCCGTCAGAGCCCAATCCAACGGTTACCCCCTGCTCTAGCATCTCGGGGAACTTGCCCCATTTTGTGACGCCCTTAGCGATTCTTAATGCCGTGCCAGGACAGTGAGCTACCTTGACGCCGTGTTTTGCCAACATGCCGACCTCCTCGTCTTTGACTAGGACTGCATGTACAACCAACTGCCTCTCGCAAAGCATGCCGATCCTAGATAGATGAGAAATTGGCCATTCTCCAGTTTCCTTTTCCGATGCTTTGACTTCCTCTAACGAACTTGCTATGTGGTGGTAGATACCGACTCCATGGTCGTACGCCAGTCGTTTCGCGCCCAAGTACAGCTCGTCTGAGCACGTGCCAATTCCTTCCAGGGTGACCCACGTCTTTATCCTGCCATTCGAGACCTGGCGATGCCTGTACAGTATGTTCTCGATGCTCTTCAGCACCTCTTCAGCTGAACTCGCGTAGAGCTTCTTCCTCCATTCTTGTTTCCATTCGGCAGGGGTTTCACCTGTTTCCTTGTCAACAAAGTAGCCTCTTCCTGTGGTTCCCCGTATTCCCAATCGCTCCAACCGCTCGATGACCTCATCGACATGAAAGACTCCTATGTCGCAGAAACAGGTCGTTCCTGTCTTTATCATGTCGACACAAGCTGCTGCTGCGCTAAGGCTCTCTTCCTCTGCTGTCAGCTCGGCCACGAAAGGTAGCTCATACTTGAACACGAAGTCCCGTGTGGAGAGCCCTTCTGGGAAGAATCCTCTTGTGAGATGTTCTTGCAGGTGAACGTGCGTGTCCACGAATCCTGGAAGTGCCACCATGTTCTTGGCATCAATTACCTCATCGAAGTTCTTGCCGAACTTTAGGCGTGCCTCCGCCGAAGGTCCCACGAAGGAGATCCTGTCTCCCTCAACCACGATCGAACATTCTCTCAGGATTCTCCTCTCAGGATCCATCGTAACAACATATCTCGCATTCTCGATGAGTATACTCACATCAGTCGTCTCCGATGGGCCGGTTGGAGGGAAAGATCTGTTCTCACCTACAGGAATCTCCTCAGAAGGTTCATCGTGAAGGTATAGTCAATTAGATGAGGAGTGTAGAAATATGCATAGAGGAACACAGCGGCCAGTACAAAGACGATGACGAAGGCCGCATAGTCCAGTGTGTGGAAACTTAGGTCTCGAAGTTCTGTCCTCTTCTCAACAGCGTATCCGTATCCCCTAGCTTGAATCGCCAAAGTGAGACGCTCTGAGTGAGCAATGGACAAGGATAGAAGTGGGACCAACAGTGGACCCATGGCCTTAGCTCTGTTTATCGGATTTCGATATTCGAATCTGTGCCCTCTGGATCTCTGAGCTTCCTGCACAGTACTAATCTCTTCCACCATGACTGGAACATATGAGAGGCCCAGCGACGTAGCGAGGACTAGAGGCCATGGAATTCTGAACTTGGAGAACGATCTAACAATGTCCGGCAGGGGGCTTGTGACAAGTATCATCCAGAAACAAGCGATGATTATCAGGAACTTCATGAAGATTCCGATTGTCCAAACGATCATGTCGACCGTTATCGGCAACAGTTTGAGCTGTGGAATAAGATGGAAGAGGAAGACCGCGTCTCTTGGAGGTACGAAGAATAGGATTCCCAACACCAAGTAGAACGGAAACAGGCTTATCAGAGTTCTAAGCGACTGCTTGAACATTGCAAGCCGGATTGCCTTTGCCCATGGAATAAGTATGCCAAACACAAAAATCAGCCCAAGCAGTATTGGATCGCCAAAGAACGCTGCGGCGAGTATCGTCAGGACGGCCCAGTAGGCCATCTTTGGAACCGGGTTCAGTCGGTGGAGGAACGAGTTCCCCGGAATGTAGTTTATGGACAACTCTAGCGCCCTCCCAACTGCGACACCACAAAATCCACAAGCTCGTCAACAGAAAGGACATCTTGAGGAAAGCCCTCTTCCTTCAGCTGTTGACTTAGAAGCGTCACTTGAGGGGGGCTTAAGAAGGTCGTGCTGAGAAGTTGAGGTTGCGAGAACACCTCGCGCGGAGTACCATCTAGCAATATCTCACCCTGCCGTAACACTATGCATCTCTCGCAGTACTCCGCGGCAAGATTCATGTCGTGAGTAATCACTACAGTAGTCATGTTTCTGTCCCTGTTGAGTCTCTGCATCATTGCCATCAGCTCTCTCCTCATCTGAGGATCCTGTCCAGTAGTAGGTTCGTCAACCACGAGAAGCCTCGGATGCGTCATCAGAACGGAGGCTATGTTGACTCTCTGTTTCTGAGCAGTGCTCAGATCGAGCGGAACCAAATCAAGTATGTCCTCCGGCAAATCAACAGCCCTGAGCGCGTCTGGGATTCGTTTCTTGATCTCCTCCGGAGGTACCTTGAGATTCGTTGGCCCGAACTCAAGTTCCTTCAGAACCGTCCTAGCAAAGATCTGATGATCCGGATTCTGGAAAACGTGTCCGACGAGTCCGGCTAACTCAGCCGTCAGGGTCTTCTTCGTATCTCGCCCATACACAAATATTGATCCCTTGGTTGGCCTCAGCAAGGCATTGAAGTGTTTGACTAGGGTCGTCTTTCCAGAGCCATTCTGGCCTAGAATTGCGGTGAACTCGCCGTGTCGAATCTTGAAATTGATGTTCTTCAGGGCCGTTACCTCAAATCCACGTGTTATACCAGGATACACATGCCAAAGATCTTTGGCTTCTACTGCCACTTCCTCGGTTGCGTATGACTTCAGACTCTGATGCGCGTAGTCGGATCGCGTACGCGCACGTTCAATTAGTTTCAACATCCTCTCTCTTGCCTCGTCAAGTGTTATGGGCAGATCGTCGAACTGCCTTCCCATCTTCTCGGCTATCTTACTGAACAGTTCCGTGACTTGGGGAGGCCTTATTCCTGCTTTGAAGATCAAATCAACGTCTTTTAGCACGTCACGCGGTTTTCCATCCCTGAGGACGCGTCCTTCGTTCAACACAACGATTCTGTCGACGAAGCCGACGAGTTCTTCCACCTTGTTATCGGCCAGCAAGATCGTACGTGTCTTCTTCTCAGCAATACTCTCAACTATAGAATACACACTTCTCGTACCAATTGGATCGAGACGAGAGGTAGGTTCGTCCAGCGCGAGAATCTGAGGAGCCATAGCCATTATCGCCGCCAGGGCACACGCCTGTTGCTGTCCGCCGGAAAGTGTATGTGGGTTGCGATGTTCCATGCCTGAAAGGCGAAATGCTGAAACGTTCTCACGGACCGCCTCAACCATTTGCTCCCTCGGGATACCATAGTTCTCCATTCCAAAGGCAATTTCATCCGCGACATTCGGAGCCAGCAGTTGGCTGGTCGGATCATCAAAGAGGAGCCCGACCCTGTGCGATAAGAAAGGAATGTCATAATCCTTTGTGTTCAAGTCGTTCACTAGGACTTGCCCCGTTCTGGTTCCTCTGAAGAAATGTGGAATGAAGCCGTTCAGGCATCGAAGTAGTGTCGACTTCCCAGCACCTGCTGGACCCATGATGGCCACGGTCTGTCCTCTTGGGATGCGCAGGTTGATGTTTGAAAGCGCAGGCGTGTTTCTTCCCTCATACCCAAAAGTGAAGTCTCTGAATTCCACGTCGAAAGTCACAGATATTCGCCAGTGTTCTGAGAGCTAGCCGGCTCTCAATATCAAGCTTGCGCCAAGCTGCCGAGAATGTGAGACAGCATGATCCACGCTTCAGAGCCTACTACGAACGCGTCGCCAAACCGAAAGGTCGACAGAAAGCTATAGTGGCCGTAGCGAAGGAGATCCTGGTCATAGTCTGGTTCATCCTCATGCGGCGAGAGGCCTATTGAGGTCAGGATGCACAACTCGTCGAGAGAAAACCTAGGCGCATGAACAGTCTAGCCCAATCAGGCTTACATGCAGCACAAGCCGCATGCGGAAAACCGCGCACCCCAAAGGGAATTCCCATGCCTTCAGCGCCAGCCAGTCGAGTAAGCTCTGACTTGGCAATGACTTTGTCGAAGACTCAGGGCCCAAGTAGACCCCGACCTGAATAGCAGAACTCGGACCTTAGAGGAGGCAGTGCCCGAATACTAGTGCATGTCAGCGCAGGCAAATCAACAAGGAGGTATGCAGATGATTTCGCACCGTTTAGATGCTGCCCCTTACTGCCAAATAGCAGGTCTCGTTGTCGGGGAAAAAGCGGAGAAAAAGGGGGGAAGAAGAACCGTCTCACTAGGAACGCTTTGCAATCCAGTATACTGCGGCGAACGCCACGATAAGGAAAACCGCGACGCCTACGTAGTTCCAGACAGATGCCTGAACCGCGGCGCGAAACGGTTCAATATTCTTCAGGTGCCATTCCCAGGTTTGTGGCAGAGTTCTCCAGATGATTGCGAATATGACTAGAATCGCTACTATTGCTGCAAGGACTGACTTGTTCACATACACCCGCCCCTCAGATTCTGCCTCTCCACCTGTCGAGCCAGTCGGGCTGTATGAACCTGGGGAAAAGCGTGAACGTTATGGCGGCGCACACTACCCCGTAGATCCACTCAGGTATGTTGAAGGCAAACTGAAGGTACCAGAAGGTCGGCCAGAATGCTTCAACCGTTATGAAGTGATAATAGTACGCCATGAACCAAACCGTGAAGTAGCCCTGATAGAGAGTCCATACGGGGAAGGAGATTAAGGCGACACCGAGAATCTTCTTCCACGTTTTCCATTTCCTCATAGGCCAGTACCCAGCTCCAATCAATATCATGTTCCCGGAGACCATAATGTTGGCTACGGCTACTGGACGGACTATGCCAGGAATAACATAGGCTATGAATCCACCAACCGGCCCCGTCGCCAGAGCTGGAAGAATTGTCAGACCCTCCAAAGCCCAGACTGACCAACCTCCAGGTCCCACCGGGATGACAAGCCCCAACAGTACGGTTGCCAGCTCAAGTCCTCCGATTGCCGCAATGATTGAAATTTCGCGCGCGGATAACCATTCGATGCGTTTCTTTGGCTGTTGAGTCATAGAATTTCCCTGTCGCCTTGTCGGAACGTGCACATATTTAATCGTTGCGATAAGGCTACGTGTCTTCCAACCCGAGAAGCTTTGTCAGAGTTATGGGCGAACACTATGTCAACACAAAGTGTCACTAAACAAGCATTTCTTGCTGAATTGAATAGGCGAAAGGATGAGCTCGTGAAGCTCTGTTGCGATCTAGTACGCATTCCAAGTGAGAACCCGCCCGGCGATACGACAGAAGTCGCTGAGTTTCTCACAACTTACGTAGAAGGAAAGGGGATCAAGGTCAATAGATATGAGCCAAAGAAAGGCTTACCCATTTTGCTCGCGACGATCGAAGGGTTGAGACAGAGGCCGAACCTCGTTCTGAACGCACATATGGATGAGTTCGTCGCGGAAGTGGGGAAGCCCTGGGTCTATTGCCCTTTTGCCGGTGAAGTCAGAAACGGAAGAATCTTGGGCAGAGGAGCGTCTGACATGAAAGGAGGGCTATCGGCTTCTTTGTTCGCCTTCACTTTGGTCAAGGAGCTGGGCATCAGACTTCAAGGTCAATTGACCCTCACGCTTGTCTCCGATGAAGAGACTGGGGGAAAGTGGGGCGCCGAATGGTTGCTTGATAATGTTCAAGAAGCTTGTGGCGACGCTTGCCTGAGCGGGGAGCCTACAGGAACAGATCAAGTTGTGATCGGCGAAAAGGGGGCGAACTGGTTCTCTCTGACGGCCTCCGGAAAGTCAACGCACGCTGCCTATTCCATGGCCGCAAACACGATTGAAATGGTCGCCAAAGCTCTAGTGGTCGCACAAGGGCTTCAAGAGCTCAGAGGAGCAGTGCCTAGCGACATAATGCACATAGTAGAGGAATCGAAGAAGGCTGCGGAGGCGAAGTTCGGGAAGGGTGCAGGCAGAAATGTCGATCATATTGTCGTGAGTGCCGGCACGATAAGAGGCGGCGTGAAAGTCAACATGGTGCCGGCGTATTGCGAGGCGCAATTGGATACCAGAGCGCCATGGGGGATAAGTTCTAACCAGATTGGATCAGAGTTGAAGAGGATGCTTGGAGAGGCAGGGCTTGAAGAAGTGAAGTGCGAGTTTATCATACGCAACGAACCAACGTATACGTCACCAAATGACAGACTGGTTCAGGTCGTGGCAGAAAATGTCAAGACTCAAACAGGCAGTGAACCTCGGATCACCCTGGCGCCCTGGTTCACTGACACTCGATTCTTCAGGCGAAAGGAGATACCGTCGGTCGTATTAGGACCCAAAGACTACGGGATGGCTGCCGAGAACGAATACATAACTGTCGAAGACCTGTTGACTGTCGCGCGCGTTCACGCCGGCACGATAGTGGACTATTTCGCGGCATAGTTACGGGCCATAGATCAGGCGACCACGCGGTCGTCAAGATTGACAGTTCGACGGATTCCTGCTATGTCCGAGCGTCCGGTACAAATGGGCCATTACGAGGCGGCCATTATCTAGTCGCTTGTTGAACCGCTGCCGTTCAGTCCTAAAGGATAATATAGCCTGCCACTCGAGTCAGGAGTCGGTGAACGTCTTGAGTTATCCTGAGTGGAATCAGATTCGAGATTCCCTGTTGAGAGACAGGAAGTCTGTACAGACCTGTCTACCAATGATCGACGCGGATATGCCCACGTTCATGGGGCAACCTTACGCGATTTGTCCAGACGACCTGAAGGGTACTGACGCCGTTATCATCGGGAGCCCCTATGTGGTCGGTTGGACAAACGAGTACTCTGGCGTCGACAAGAAAGAATGGATGGCTGCTCCAAAGAGGATTAGGCAGCAATCAGCGAAATACCGTTCAGGATACATTCAGGAATTCGATCTGGATCTCTTCGAGCATCTCAGAGTAGTTGACTTTGGAGATGCAGAGATTGCTCCGGAAACCATCAACAAGCCGACCGTGGACAACATTCTGAGAGCTCAACACGCTGTGGAAACAAAAGTAAATCAGGCGCTCGATGCCGGCGCGATTCCGATAGTGATAGGCCAGAACTCGCCGTGTGGGTCATATGCAATCGCAAAAGCCATCGCCGAGAGAACGAAAGGCAACGTGGGCGTCATCAGCATTGATACGCACTGGGACATTGAACCGATAGATGACACCACGATGGACCCGAGGATTGCTGGTGCAAACAGCTGGAAAGCGAGAATGTACGAATTTCACAAGAACATGCTCCAGAGGAATCTCATTGAGATCGGCGAGAGGGGTATGAGTGAAAGCAAGGAGAGAGTTCGGGAGTTCTTGGGAAAGGGAACCCATTGGTATCCGATGTGGAAGGTAAGAGAGATAGGCATCGAAGGCCTCTGCAAAGAGCTTCACTATGCCTACGATGGAACAGAAGCGGTCTACGTGCACTACGACATGGATGTCCTCGGCGGCGCAGGACCCGCGACGGGCGACCTGTTGGGAACGCTTGCTGAACCGATCGGAATGACAGATTATGAGGTTCTGAGACTATCATTGGAAATCGGTAAGAGAGGGTTCAATGCGCTCTCATTCATCTGCATAGCTCCAGGATCCCCAGTGATATACCGAACCATCGTCTATGTCATCATGTACATGCTGGCGGGAACTGTCCTCGGCAAGAAAAGATGACCCCCTGCTGACGCTTCTTCTTACCCGAGAAGCAGAGCAGATGTGGAAGCGTCGAGACCCCGCAGGTGAAATGTGTGTCAAGCACTCCTGATGACAAGAGATTCGCGGGCAGGGACCTTATCAGCTGCGAAGAATGGGCCCTCGATGAACTTGAAACTGTCTTTGATCTTGCGAAAGATCTCAAACGACGATTCAAGTTAGGAGAACCAACCGAGTTCCTGAAGAACAAGACTTTTTTCATGCTATTCTACGCGACCTCCACCAGAACTCGCAACTCGTTTGAGGCAGCTCTTACCCAGCTTGGAGGCCACGCGCACTTCCTAGAAACTAAGGCCCTTCGCATGGGCGACAAGGGCGCACCGGAGGCGATCAAAGATACTGTGAAAGTCCTTGAAAGATACGGACACGGGATAGGAGTGAGAGTCTACACTCAGAAGTACGGTGAAGGCGAGGAAATCATCAGGGAATACGCGAAGTGGGCAAACGTCCCAGTGATTAGCATGGAGTCTGATGTAGAACACCCCTGCCAAGCGCTGGCCGATATGCTGACCGTGAGAGAGAAGTTTCCCAAATTTGAGGCGAAGAAGTACGTACAGGCATGGGCCTATTCTCCAACTGCCCTTAGAGTTCCAGCAGTGCCTCAGTCGAACATAATGATGATGACACGTTACGGCATGGATGTCGTGTACGCTAGGCCCCCGGAGTTCACGCTAGATCGAAGAATCGTGGAAAGAGCCAGAGAAAACGCAAGAGAGAGTGGAGGGTCGTTCAAGGAAACTGATAATCTCAGAGAGGCCTTTGACGGCGCGCACGTAATCTACATGCGAAACCACACGACGCTGAACCTTGGAGAGATAGGACCGACCGCAGAACAATCCATCATCGACAAATACAAGAAGTGGACATGCAACGAATCCCTGATGGATCTGACCGACAAGAGCAGCATTTTCATGCACTGTCTTCCAGTGGACAGGGAACATGAGGCCACGAATGAGGTGCTTGATGGTCCTCATTCTGTCATCTACGATGAAGCCGAAAACAGACTCCATGTTCAGAAAGCAGTACTGGCCTTGGTAGTAAGGTGAGCTCCACAGTACATTCTTTTTTTTCGCTCCAGACTCTCATGAAGCATCCTCGTTTCTATCCTTCAGTAGCGAATGGAAATCTGAGACTAACCGAGGACGTCATTGCGGTCGTCGGGCGAATTGAAAGGGAAACAGGTTTGCGGGCAACGGGTGTCAGAGATTCGACGTGAGAAGGCGTCAAAGACGCCTTGATCAAACGTCTTGAAAGTGTTGGAAAGCCATTTCAGAGCGAAAGATCCAGTGGCACGCAGAGTTGCCACTAGCTTCGAGACAATCTCAAGCTCTTGGGCCAGAACTTGGAGTGGCTCGCTCTCAGTATCTTCCTCTTCGGCCGCGGCCGTATCC
>CAYMZN010000050.1:0-10592 GCA_964394935.1 uncultured Candidatus Bathyarchaeia archaeon
GGCTGCCGGAATAACTGCCGCTTCCACTCCCCGTCCAAGACTGGAAAGTGTAACCAGGGTTCGGTAACGCCTGAATGCTCACAAAGGCACCCGCCTCCTGCCAGCCCGAGCTTGGTGTAACGGTACCTCCACTCGAAGGATTCGCGTTGGTAGTCAACCAGTACTGAGTCTTCCAGTTCCATGTAATGGTCGATGGTTCAAGCATCCAGAACACCAGGGGAGCGCCGGACCACGGATCGGACATGCAGGATGATCCGCTCGCCTCCACACTCCCTGTACCCGTCCAGCCGGTGCAGACATACTGCCCGTATGGCGGGGGGGTGACCCCAGGGAGGAACCCAAAGTTGGGGGGCCCAAAACGAATGGGTGATTTCTTGACAGATGCCCCTATTAGTGTCATCGTCTTGAACCATCCGCTAGTGGGGCTTGGCGAACCGTATGCAGAGTTCACGGTGAGATAGTAATACGTGTCGTATTTCGCTGTGACGTGATAGGGGCCTAGATAAGAAACGGAACCAGAACAACCCGACGCGCAGAGGCTCTTTACACCACCAGAAACCACTGAAGGACCATACTGATAGTCATATTTACCCCCCGTTGCACTTAGGGTGACAGTAATATAATTATGAGTTGAACTCGTATAACAAGTGCCGGGACTCACACACACCTGCCATTCGATCCCAGGAGGAATCCCATTCTGATGAAAAGTAACATCATACCCTGTGATGAAATTCGCGTACACGGTTGTGTATGGGTAATCCGGCATGTTGAAAATGCAAGGACTACTCGTCATTTGAAACACGCCACCACAGAGCCCTTCCGGGTTAGTACTCCAACCCGAAAACGCCCAACCAGGAGAGGGTGTGGCAGTAACTGTAACCTGCGAACCAACTGGCCAAAGGCATCCGCCCGGACAGTTAGGTGAAACAGAACCACTCCCCGACCAAACATTCGTCGTCAACATCCAGTGATCGGCAGAACCCCCATTCACGCCTACGTAGTAGGTGGTTATTCCGTCAACGTCAGTATCATGGCTGAAGATCATTATGGCTACGGGAGTAGGTTCCCAAGGAAAGGTGATGGAGTCTCCGTCATCATAGTTTGCATATCTCAGGCCTACCGGATCAAAAGGCGATCCGACGTATTCAGAACAGGCAGGACAACTGCTCGTCCAGCACCCTGCACCATCCTCCCAAGTATAGTGGGGGTCGGCAACGACTAAGCTGTTATCGACTACACTTGCGGGACCATACTGATTAGCAAAGTCTCCGTAGCAAGCACCGGGCCACTGTCCCGGTCCTGGCGAATCACCCCAATAGTAGTGAATAATCACGCCCTCGTGTGGAAGATAGGAGTCGAAACCATAATGTGTCCTGACCTCGACCGTATAGTAACGGGCCGTAGCTCCGCCGCTGGTGCAATCATAACCAGACACACAGGCCTTGATCATCTTCACCGTGGGTGGGTAAGTCCACCAGTGTAGGGGCGCAGCGAGTGTGTCGACCAGGAAACCATTTGGACTCCCCGCGGGCACCGTGACGAGATAGTCCGGGGGAATCCATCCCAGCACATCCTTGTAGGGAGCGATGATGTCGGCCGGAGTCGGGCAAAAGATAGTCCTATTTCCTCCTCCACTATTCGCGGCGTAATACCACCCACAGGCTTTGGGGTTGTAGATCTGGTCTCCCTGACTCATTACGTCCCAGGGTGAATCATACGCGTAGTACACCCAACCCGAGTGACGCAGGCCGATACTGTGCCCAAGCTCATGAGCAAACGTGCCTACCTGGGCAGACCAAGGCGGCTCCCAGACAACGCCATACGTCTTTCCACCGTATGTCTTCTGCCCTCCCCATGCGCAGCAGTCTAGGTCGTTATTGGTCACAATCGCTATGTTGTCATACACAGCGAAGTTGACCCCATTCGCTACACCCAAGGCCACTGCGTCGTTGAAGAGATGGGTCTGGTCCGCGCATATGCCCGAGCTGCAGGGTGCGTATGTCGTCTTCGAGTCCATACCTGTCATCCAGGGGGTAACATCTGCGCTCCACCCGAACAAGCCCCAAGAGTTCGCGAGGTAGTAACTGTTAACGGTGTTGCCTGTTTGGGGATTGAATAGGTTGGCATACCAGGCGGGGGTATGCGGTTGCTGTGTGTCCCCGGAGAACATCACGAGTAGTAGAACCACTCTCCGCGTCCCCGTCACCGGCGCTGAAAGCGCCGCCATCTCTCCCACCGCCAGCGAGATGCTACATACTCGTATGGCTGATACCGCCCCTGCTTCCATGCTCGTCGCCGTTCCCTCTACCACCACCTGTTTGCCCAGGAAACCATGCCAAGGCGGCGTATCGAAGAACAGCTCGATCCGTTCCAGTCCTGTGAACAAGAAGTAGCGGGCGGCGGCGATCGTGTGGTCAGCGCTGTCTCCGAACATGTACTCCAATATTCCCTGCCACGTCTCCAGCTGAAGCGGTTGCGCAGCGTCCCCCATTGCAGCATGGCTGGAACCTCGATCCGCGGAGACAGCGGTTGAATAGCCAAACGAAGCCGGAGCAATGAGAGCGATCATCAATACGGACAGTAGGAGTGCAGAATGTACTCTTCTGAGGCGAGACAACAGCCAGCCCCGAGTAAATGTAGTAGTGATCCGTCTCCATATAGGCTTGTCATGCGCGGGGAGAAAGCCCGCATGGTCCCCCGGGTTCCATGCCAAGAAGCCCCTCTCTCTTGAAAACGCGTAGACGGGGGGTCTACGATTTTTTGGAGGCTCACTCGGCCAGCGTGGGCTCCGTTCGCTACCCTTTATGTACTTTCGCTACGAGCGAACGCCATCCTTTTAATGAAACTGCGAGGCGGGTTTAAGTCTCTATGAATCCAGCAAGAAGTTAGAATTCTATGCGAAGCTAGAAGGTAGTCGTTGTTGCGAGGTCGGATATGACCGTGGTTCCGACTATTTCGACCGTGTGATTACCTTCTGCGTATATGAAAGAAATCAAGGTTTACCCTCTTCGTAGTTCACGTCATAGTAGATTGGCACGCCATCGAGTAGAACCGAGAGGTGCCCGCTCAACACTATTCAGAATAGTCTAGGCGCAGGTTCAGATGTTCATGTTGATTTAGGAGTCAGCGTGGCAAACGTTCACGTCAACTTCAACAAGATCGTCGGTAACACGGGAACAAACGTGTACCTCGGCGCCATCCAAAGATCATCGGTGCGATCCTTCAATCAGAGGGAGTCCCCGCGGGCCCGAGTCGTGCTCAGCTGGAAGAATATGCAGCCAAGCTCGCCATAGTGATTGTCCGGCCAGAGTACGCATAAGATGGGTGCGAATTGCAGCGCACGATCGCTGCCCAACGATTGCTGACCCGCACTCAAACATCGAGGATATCCTATTGCTTAGATCGCCCAAGTGACCGCACGCTGATCTCCCAGGACAGGAGCCACGCCAAACATAGTCCAAAGACTCTCGAGAATCCTCTAGATCTGAAAGGACGAGGCCCCAGTACTGGGAGTCCTGACCGTAAGCAAATCCCAAAGGCGCTTGCTCCTAGCGCAAGTTCTTATTAGCAAGTCGCTTACGCAGTCATGTGCAAAGTAGGGTACGATCCATGCCAAGAGTGACTCAGATCGTGGTCACGCTGCAGAACAAACCTGGTACTTTGGCCCAGCTCTGTTCAACGCTTGGGAAGGCTGGAGTTAACATCTCCGCTGTCGTTGCGCCTGAGATTAGGGGTAGAGGCAGGGTTAGGCTACTGGTTGACAATCCAGACAAGGCGAAGGATGCCCTGAAGGCTGCGAAGATCCGATTCGGCGAGGAAGAAGCAATAGCAGTAGAGTTGGACAACAAGCCCGGTGCACTAGGGGAAGTCGCGGGGAAGCTTGCTCAAGCCAAGATCAGCATCAAATACGCCTACGCGACAACATCGGAAGGATCCCCAAAAGCAACCGTCATCCTGGCTGTGCCAGATGTGGCTAAAGCTCTCGGTGTCCTTGGCGGATAGACCCTTCGACGATGCAATGTGTCGGACAGTGCGTCCGAGCGTAGACCGTGTTGTTACGCTGTCCGTCATGTCTGAGATTCTGCTTGGCACCTGCGGTTGGAGCTATGCGGAGTCGGGAATCCTCCCTCTCCATGGATTTCTCACAGCTAGGCCCCTCACCCCTCGCTCCCCCCTAGTTGTCAAAGACCTATTCAGAGACTGAGATGCCTGCAAGGCTGACCTTGCTTCGTCTCAGCCCGTTGAGAGCCAGCAGCAGACCGATCGGATAACCCAGAAGCCCCACGAACGTTTCGAATTAAGGCCTTTGGAAGAGCGAAAAGAACGCCACGATAGTCACGTCGGCGCCGGTCAAGACTTCGACCGCTGTAGCAAACTTGGGCACAAGGAGAAGCTCTTCACCCCGAGTCGTACGAATTCCCGGAGAAACGAGCAATACCGGGGTCAGCGCAATATTGGACTCCAGAAAAGCAGCCCTGATTGGCGAAGCTTTAGACCTCACGCAAAGGTGAAGATGGAGTTGTCAGCGCACATAGGTGTTATTTCTTGCTAGACTCCATACTACTACGCCAAGGACGCCAAGGGGATGGGCAGGAAGGACAACCGGAGAGACGCCTTCGCCGAAGGCGACCGAGAGATTATCCTAGCACGGCTGAGAGAGTTGAACCGATCAGAAATATCGTGATGCATTCTTCCAATCTCTCAGTATTGACCACCTCGAGAGAGAGGTTGCGACTTTGCACAACCGATCTCATGACCTGTCCTTTTCAAAGAGGATAGGCACAGGAGGATGCACGATTCATTCCTTCTTCTGCGGGTTGAGATGCGCGAAGTGGTTCTCGAGGTCAAACTTGTCCAGTTCGGAGTCGCCGACTAGGTTTGCCTCTATCTCCTCGACGAACTCGCGTGTAAATCCACTCGGTAGCCCAACGTTCTGGTCGATCGGCGCCGGGTAATCGCACCTCAAGTACATCCGTTCGGTAGCCAAGACGACTTCTGGAGCGCAGCCGAGGTTCCGCCTGATCTCAGCCTCTATCTCGCTTCTGACGTTCCTGAGGATCACGTCGATGTCTCTGGCGTACAGGCGCTCAATGTATCTCCGATATGCAGACGCAAGCCTGCTGAGCAGGTTGAAGGCGTAGGCCTCGCCAAACGCTTGAGTGTAGGAGAAGACCTGTCCGACTGCCATCAGAGACGAAAGGACGCTCCTGTCATTGGCGTGTAACACGTTTCTGTCGTCGCCGTCGCGTTTGATGATCCAGCCATCTATTGCAGCCGTCGTGACTCGCTTAACGACTCCGACCGCCCTGCCGCTTCCAAGCAGGTTGGGCGCCTCGCCACCCATGGTCGGCTTCCTGGAAGGAGTGGTTTTGAAACCTATTGGGTATGAATCCCACCGGCCTGGCCCACATTAGTCTTCGCTTGGCGTAGTTTCCGGAATCTTGAGATTCAACTACCTAGGCTTGAATCCCGCCCAGTCCACCAATCTCAAGGGCGGACTCGGCGGACTGACTCCAGTCAACGACATCATCTCTGAATTCGGAGGCTGCGTCTTCGTTGAGAAAGGGGAGGGATGTACTGCCTGCGGTGAGGAGTTTCCCTGTGAGGAGGAATCACAGAAAACTATTGAGACCGCTCGCCGGCTCGGCGTCTGGCCTGAGCCATTGAAGCCTTACAGGAAGCTCTCAAGGAGCGGCGGGACGCTAGTCTTGCGGATACCGTCCGATCTGGAGAGACAGATGAAGCTGAAGGAAGAAACTGAAGTGGCGATAACAAAGGTCGGACGCAAGATCGTCATCGAGAAAGAAGAAACCAAACGGCACCCATGAACAAGCTATCAAGAGTAGGAATGTCTGAACCTCTCTGCTCCCGCACGCTTGCAGTCACCCGAGAGCAAGTACCGGAATCACTATCATGTTGGACGCACCGGCCTAGAACACGAAGTGACTTGCCTCGCATCGTCATTTGAGCTATCGTCGAACAGAGCTCAGGCCGATTGCGAAGAACGAGATCCCAGCCTTGGAGAATCTGTCCGCATCCTAGATGCGTCTCCCGTCAATCACGAGTACATGTCGCATCGTCTCAAGGAACTGGTTTGGTGTGATTGCCTTGGATTGGTCCCATTCGGTTACGATGATACAGCAGTCAGCGTCCTTGAGGCATTCGAGGGAATCCTCTTGTCCGTCATGACAAAATCACAGCCGATGACGCCTGCTCTTCACTCCAAGAGACCTTAGACATTCGCCACAGAGACAGTCCCAATCACGTCATCCTCCACGGGCTTGAAGGCTAACCCCAGAACCATGGTTCCTTCTCCATTCAGAGCCCCGCCGGCTCCTTTGCCAAGATCGCATGTCCGCGTGGCAGGTGAAACAGCTAATCTTGAAATCAAATAGCCTTGCGTGGCTGTATTCGCAAATTCCTAGACTCTTGCAACGAACCCCCACGCACATGTGGCCGATGGTCTTCCGCCATAGGGTCACAACGGGAATTCAGCCGCATGATATGCCTCAATGTTCGGCTTCTTGGAGTTCACCTTGTCAATGAACTCTTCTTTGTCCAGGGACACCAAGACTGCGCGATTATCCAACGCTGTCTTGAGGTACATCGCATCTATCGCATAGATGTCATATTCGGAGCAGAGAGGGTACGCTGAGACGCAGAAAGTTCTGTTGCAGTTTGTGAGAAGGCTTGGATGGATTACCACGTCAAGCTGCGTCCTGGCCTTGTCGGCTACATCAGCTCCAACCCTTCTTGCCAGTGTTCCGCATACTTCTTGGTAGACGATGCTGGGCTCCGACAAGATGAATGCATCTGGGATTTTCCTGAGTATCTCTGCACAATTGTGGCTGTAGGGTTCATCATCCTTCAGGGCGGCAATCATGACGTTGGAGTCCAAGGTCAGTATTCGGCTACGCTGTGTCGTGAGCCCTCGACCTTCTTGATTCTTCAAGCACGGTGGGG
Source organism: uncultured Candidatus Bathyarchaeia archaeon (assembly GCA_964394935.1). Lineage (GTDB taxonomy): Archaea > Thermoproteota > Bathyarchaeia > 40CM-2-53-6 > 40CM-2-53-6 > CAVPLU01. The sequence continues at coordinate 6,964 of CAYMZN010000050.1, forward strand.
CCGCCTGTCCATCTGTTTGAGACGATGGATCGAAGCTTGAGGAAGCCCTCGACCCCAGTCCTCACTTCGTTCAGTTTTTCATCACTTAGGGAGATCGTCCTTTCGGACTCGACGAGTTTGGCCAGGAGGTCTGCCCATGTTCTACAGCTTAGGTCCGCCTTCAGCCGTTTGAGCTCCTTGAGGAGGCCTTCGGGCACATTCTTTACGAGGATTGTTGCCAAGGTCATCAGGATGGTCTAGACCATCCAGAATAATAAGGTTATCCGAGCTCCCCAATACTGAGAAGGCGTGCCTGTCGAGACATCAGGCATCTCCTCTGCTACCTCGCTACGGCCTGATGGGCATTACCGGATAGGTAGCCACTTTCAATAGGATACCGCCGAGGCGTCTACTCCCGCCTGACTTCTGATCATCCCGCCGGGGGACTTGTTTTGTATAGTCCTCTCGGCTACTGTTGAACCCGCCCTAGGCCGATCGCTCAGAACCCTGCCTTACGGAAGGAGTCTGGATCGCAGATTCTTCTTCCATCTATCAAGGTGGCCTGCCGCGTGAGTGTGAGGAAAGTGTCGGGACTGATGGTTCTGAACTCGTTCCATTCGGTTACGATGGCGCAGCAGTCAGCGTCCTTGACGCATTCGAGCGAGTCCCGAGCGTAGGAGAGCCTGTCTCCCGGCTCCCGGTCGTAGTTGACTGTCTTGCCGAATTTGACGAGGGCCTTCAGATCCTTGGGCGAGTGGATATATTATGGAATCTCATACGATTATCATCAGACATCTTGCCCTATGAAACGAACATGGAGCGGAAGAAAACCGTCTTAAGACTATGGCTAGAAGGACGGTCGATCGACGACATCTCGTCGCTAACAGGTATCCCCCATCAAAGGCCACAAGAGGGGAGGCTGCTCAAGGGCTCTTGACCAAGGCCTTCGTCTGGCAATGGCTTCTCACGCTCCTCAAGAACAACGACGCGCAAACCATCTACTACACCCTGGCCGGAGTGAAGCTCGTAGTGGAACTGACCGGCCTTCTGGGCTTGACGCAAGATGAGCGGGGTCTCTTGCAGGAGGCGTTGCAGAGCCTATCTCAACCCCGAGAACAGTCGAAGCCGGGGAAGAAGCTTGCTGACATCTTCCCAGATAGGACCGCCCAGCCTACCGGGTCACTCGGGTAGGAGATGGTCTCTCCGAAGATGACACGGGCATTCTCTATGGTGACCTCATGTGGATTGCCAGTGTTGACGACCTGCGCTGTCATCTCCTCCCTTGTTGCCGCTAGGAGTATGGTTGTGACGCTGTCGGCTACATAGCAGAAGGAGCGGGTCTCGTCTCCCTTGCCGTAGACGGTGATGTCTCTGCTGGAAAGGGCTTGGTCTATGAACCATGAAACAGCGCGGGCATAGAAGCCGTCGGATCTCAGGCGGGAACCATAAGTGGGGGGGCAGAGGCCTGCTTGCACGGATCCTACAGTGCCTTGATGTCCTCCACGAGTTTCCTGACCTTGTCGAGCTCGATCGAGAGCGAATCCTCGTGAACAGACCCTTCATAGAAGCCTTGAATATGTAGGGTGAAAGCCCTCGCGTTCACTCTGTCATAGATACCTAGTTCTCTTAGCTTCGGGTCTTCCTGTTCGAGCTTCCAAAGCTTCTCGCGCCTGTCCGAGTGGCTGATTGCTTCGTGAATTCCTTTCTTCGCGAAGAGGAGGTTGGCAGCTTCAACGACGGCCAACCATGCCTTCTCGCAGGCATCTCTGAGGAGGATTGGCTTCTGGAGCTTGATAGCTCGGTCAAGTTCGTTTCTTGACTCATGATAGACTTCGTCGACCTTCTTCTCCAGTTCCTTGACCTTATCCACCATTCAGGCTCCCTTCGAGATAGGAATGTTCTCCGACTAATTACCTTTCCAGACAATTGAGCGGCCGAGGTACCCGAAACCATCGGGGTTCAAGCTTGATCTTCTCCATCCTATCTAATCGACGGAGGATCAGGCGAACGGCATCAGGCCACAGGTACCAGCGGGCCACCCAGTTGACGTCACGGCTTTCCGAAGCAAGCTGGCTCGCCCAAGAGTAGATTTGGCCGACTCGAACCGAGAGATCCGACGTTTCGTCCGCGCCGGACGGTTTGTCTCCAGAGCGGGCCAGATCTGTTGACTGCTGACCCATGAGGGATGACTATGCGGCGGGGTATTTCACGATGGGAGACGGATGAACGTATTCCGCAGCAACACCTACAAGAAGGTTATTCTAGCTTGATTGTAGTTCTGTCGGAAGAAATGCGAGGAATCCTGTCATGCTGTACTCGTTAACGGAACGCGAGGTCACCTGTCTCGCCTCGTCCTCAGAGCTACTGTTGAGCCGCGCCTAGCCCGAATACTGAGATGCGAGTCACGGCGGACTCCTCTTGGTGGTTGGTGATCCAACGATGCCTAATTTGAGCATGATGATAAGACTGATGATCAAGGCTTTTATTATCCGAAGGTTGGCCGATCGACCGATGCAGAGTGAGTAGTCGCGGAACATCTCCTTCTGAACCGCTACGGGAAGAGACTATACATCTCATCGCTCAGGTCAGGCTGTATTACGTCGAGGTTTCGAAACCTGAAGTCGCGACCGCTGAGGAGGTGTTGGAGGTTTTCCCTGAGAGCTGTTGAGAGATTGTCGAGGCAGTTGACAAACGCATCTAATGAGACCAACGTGTCGCAGAGCCAGCTTCCTATGAAGCCCGCCCCCCAGTCACGGTCGCTCTCAAGGGAAATTGCCACCTATGGGCGCCGGGTATCCCGCTCATTATGAAGCCAATCGAGGCAACGCTCGTGCCTGCAATTCCAAGTATAATCTCCCATAATCGTGAGAAGTGCTATATTTCCTCAGATCAGCTCTCAGGTCCTATGCCTCGCCGTCCAAAGATAGTGGAAATGCAGTTCACGAATCTGGTTGGCGAACTCAGATCTATTGAGGTGGAATACGGTCGGTTCAGAGAGTCAGTGAAGTATGGTAAGGTGGTGGATGGATCTTCTCTGCATCTGGCCCGCATAGAAAAAAGTGATCTTGTCTTGAAGCCGGTCATGCAGACCTACTTCGATTTGCCATGGGACTCCTCTGAGACCGCAAGGGTTCTGTGTGACATCTATGCGCCAGCCGAGAAGGTTGAGGATTTCGGGAATGAACAAGAGTACGGGCTGAGCCCAAGATACGTCCTAAAAAAAGCCCTTGCCGCAGGCAGGAAGGAAGGCTACAATTTCTTCACGAGTGCCGAAGTTGAGTTCTTTCTTCTGGACCAAGGAAGACGAGTGGATGAAGTTGGCTACTTCACTCCTCCTCCGCTGGACAAGGGCACGGCTCTCAGGAGAGAGATTCTGAAGACTTTGATGTCGCTCGGCTTGCAGTGTGAATACGCTCACCATGAGGTCTCATGCGGGCAGTACGAGATCACCCTGGCCTACGATGGGGCCATCAAGATGGCTGATAAAGTGATGACATTCAAGTATGTCGCTAAGAATGTCGCAGACAGGAAGGGGTTCTCGATAACGTTCATGCCCAAGCCGTTTGATGGAATGAACGGCAGCGGGATGCACATGCACATGAGCCTTGTTAGAGGCGAGAAGAATCTCTTCTTCGGCAGGGAGAGGATAT
>CAYMZN010000050.1:10692-11992 GCA_964394935.1 uncultured Candidatus Bathyarchaeia archaeon
CACATGAGCCTTGTTAGAGGCGAGAAGAATCTCTTCTTCGGCAGGGAGAGGATATCAACGGAGGCGAAGTACTTCATCGGAGGCCTCCTGGCGCACGCGAGAGCGCTCTGCGCTCTGGCGGCACCGTCAGTGAATTCCTACAAGAGGCTCGTTGCTGGATATGAGGCGCCAGTCTACATTTGCTGGGGTTTCATGAACAGGTCAACGCTGATCAGGGTTCCAAGCTTCAACAACAGGAAATCTGCGCGAGTGGAGATCAGAATGCCGGATCCGAAGTGTAACCCGTACTTGATGATGGCCGGGATGCTCATCGCTGGAATGGACGGGATCCGACAGCAGACGGATCCGGGAGAACCCAACTCAAGAAACGTCTACGAGAATGCCGAAGGGTTGGATCGCCTTCCGGCGACCCTGGCAGAAGCCGTTCACGAGCTGCAGAGAGACACCGTGCTGGTAGAAGGTCTCGGCCAGGAAATCATTGACAGGTACGCGGAACTCAAGACGAAGGAATGGGAAGACTACAGCAAGACCCACGCTGAATGGAACCCTCTGGAGATAACAGAGTGGGAGAAAAACAGATACTTAGAGGCGTTCTAGGCGAAAGATCAAGCGGAGGCTCGATCGGTTCCGCCGATCATAATTGAACACGTGATCTCCGGCGAGCTGTATATCCTGACCCTGACGGCGCGCCACTCACGATTGTCCCCTGCAAGATCAGGTCTCGCGCACTGGAGATTCTGTCAGGTTGCATGTCTTACCAACTTGCCTTCAGCGGTCAAGGCCATTACGAATTCACGATCAATATCGCAGATATCGCCGGCTTCCCGACCGGCACGGTCGTGCTGTATGTTGTCGCGAACAGCATGGTAGGCACTTACCATCTGTTGACATGAAGGTCGAAATGATCACCGCAAGCTCGCGTGCCTCTCCTAGTGGTGCGCCTAGTAGCTCACCTGAGTCTGGCAACCAGAATCTGGAAGAGTCCAAAAGAAGCGGGCCAGTGTCATCTGCCCTGTCCGTCCTTATGTAACTCAGGAATCTCCGCCAAGCTACACGATTCCAAGGAAAAGCCGTTCTATTGTCTTTCTTAGGCCCTCCTCGAGGATTACGGTTGGGCAACGTCCTATGAGTTATTTGGCCTTGGATCTGGACAATTGAGTGTTGGTTCACGGGTTCTCGGTTGCAATCCTATTGCCGAGAATTCGATTCCCGCCCCAGAGAACTTGTCCGCGTCATAGATTCTTCTACCATCGATCACGACGGGGCGCCTCATGCGTCTGAGGAACGTGTCGGGACTGAT
>CAYMZN010000051.1:0-11745 GCA_964394935.1 uncultured Candidatus Bathyarchaeia archaeon
GTATTCTTTCGATGCGGTGGAAAGCCTCCTTGTCGACATCCTTGTCAAGGGTCAGTAGGCCACTGTTCTCCAGCTGGAAGGGACCGAGCTCTTCGTGAAGGCCGAATATGTCAGCCTTGGACAGGTTGACAGAACCCGTGAAGACGAGCTTCTTCGTGTCAAAGACGTTCGGAGGTGTCACGCTACCCTCGTTCAGATAGGCTCGCATCGCCTCATTCATGAGATCACCTACGTTCTTGCCTCGCTCCTTGGACCGTGCGACCACTTTGTTGTAGAGCAGCCTGTCCAGCCCGCGTATCAGGACAGCATTGTTAGCCAAGTGAGACAGCTCGCAAGAGTTATCGTGTATATCTTGATTACTTGCTTACTTTGTTAAGCAAGCTTGCTTATAAATCTTGTTAAACCTCTTAAGATGCCTAACATGGTCACACTAGTCGAGGCGAATACAGTCGCAATCGGTCAAGAGGGAGGGCACCGGAGTGATGAACGACGAGACAACTAGATTCTTGATCGAAGAGCTGCAAGAACTCAGGGAGAGTCCAATCAAGAAGTGTGAGTGGTGCCATCAGCCCCTACCCAATGAGCGATATCACCTTCGAATCTGTCCGAAATGCAGGAAGGCAACCATCGAAGCCTTCTTGAAAGGCGAACTCTAGGCCAGAGACCCGAGGACGCTACACCTCCTCACGGACTTGTCCGCAAAGGTACCCTATCGATTGACGCTGAAAATCTCACGCAGAAACTTGGAACGTATCTTTCTTCACTCGAAAGAATCTTGCCCGGTCGAGGCCTGCGGAATCCTAATCGGAACCGTGGCCGGCGATCTGCGAACAGTTGTGGAAGCACGGCGCGCGAAGAACCAGCTCTCTTCTGAATCCTCGTACGAGATCGACCCGGAGAGTCTGTTTGGCGCCTTCACCTATGCAGAACAGAACGAGCTCGAAGTGGTTGGGTTCTATCATAGCCATCCATTCTGGTCAGCCGACGCGTCTGAAACTGATGACGCACGGGCGAATTACCCGGGTCTCTCGTACTTGATCTACTCGCTCGCGAAGAACGAAGCGAAATCCTACTACTTCGATGGAACACGACTAATGAACGAACCTGTGAAAATCACCTCCACGAGAAAACAAGCCCTTGGGCTTCTAGGTGCCCCGGCTCGCCTGAGCAGAGACTCATCTGATCTCCATGATCGTCAGAACAATTTTAGATCCAGTTCAGAGAATTCTGGCCAATCCGGTTCGGAAAGCTCTCTGTTGCCTACGGCTTAGAGACAAGAACCGCGCTCTCCTTGAATGCTTCAATCTTGCAGGTCATCAAGACGGGTCTAGGCCCCTTTGAGTCCAGTTCAGCAACTTCATTGGAACTGCAGGAATGCGGATCCGATTTAGAGCTCGAGGGTTCTTACCAGATTGAAAGGCGTGTTCCGGGGCTTAAACTATCAAGGGAGGGTCTGAGAACCTTCGAGCAGAACATGAGTTTTGACTAGCTCAGTTGAAGACCATGCAACAATGCCGCTCGTTAACGGAGAGTTCCGACGCGTTGACAGTGCTTCATCCTGACGATGCGGCTGGGTTTGACCGCCGATTAGTGGTTAGGGCAATCGTCAGGAACCTTGCAAGCGATGCGGTTCGATCGGCTGCTGCGCGGATGAGTGCTAGCCATAAAAGTCTTTTCAGAAAGCCTCCATGGAAACGAGCACTTTTCAAGGAGGCCGCAGCGGAAATGCTGGCCGGCCCGTTGACGTAGATGAATGGGATCACGCCCAGGGCAGTACACGATTATATACACAATTGTCGAAAAGTATTAAAGTCGTACAGCGCGCGACTACTCTCGCTTCACATTTCTGGAGCAAGATGTCCTTGGTAGAGGAAAGCAGTGCCCCAGCCACGACCACGAAGGACCACCCATCGACCACGATAAGGCAGATTCGAAAGCGCGATGGGCGAGTGGTCGCCTTCGACCAGAACAAGATAACGTCTGCTCTGTCTAGAGCGATCACGCAAACCATTGGAAAGGATGCAGCCCTTGCTAAGCGTCTATCTGACCAAGTGGTCAAGATTCTCGAAGACAAGTTCGATGGACACACTATTCCTACCGTAGAAGAAGCCCAGGACATCGTGGAAAAGGTACTGCTCGACAACGACCAGGCCAAGACAGCTAAGGCCTACATCCTGTACCGCCAGAAGAGGGCAGAGATAAGGAGAGAGAAGCAGCGCATCCTCGAGAAAGAGGAGGTCGATGAAGTCGATAAGCGCTTAGATCTGAACGCACTTCGGGTCCTGAAGGCGAGGTACCTCAGAAAGGACATCGACGGGAAACTGATTGAGACTCCCAAGGAACTGTTTGTCAGAGTTGCTGTACACGCATGTTTGCCTAGTCTTCTCTACGATGAGCTGATTTACGATCGATCGGGGAAGACGCCCGAACATCCGGCAGAGGATTTCGATCCCGTTGCAAACGAAGGCAAGCTATCGATCGGAAAGTATGCGCTCAACAGATTCCACCTCGAAGCCTTGAAGCGAATGTATGACCGCTTCAATACCGAGGGACGGGCAAGGGTTCGTTGGAGCGAGTTCCTCGTCCTACTGCGCGAAGGGAGGCTGAACAATCATGAAGCTGAAGTGGAAGCTTTCTATGACCTGATGGTTTCCAAGCGCTTCCTGCCGAACACGCCTGCACTTGCGAACTTCGGAAATGTGCTGGGAATGGGATCGGCGTGCTTTGTATTGGATGTTGAGGACTCCATCGAGAGCATTATGGACGCGCTCAAGAAGACGGCAATCGTCTTCAAAGCAGGAGGAGGAATGGGATACAACTTCTCGAAGCTGAGGCCTGAGGGCGACTTCGTCAGCTCTACTTCAGGCATTGCATCCGGCCCCATAAGTTTCATGACGCTGTTCGATACGATGACGGAAGTCATCAAGCAGGGGGGGATAAGACGCGGCGCTAACATGGGAATACTCAACAGCAATCATCCTGACATTGAGAAGTTTATCACCGCAAAGAAGGGGAACCGCGCCCTCAGAAACTTCAACATATCCGTTCTGATCATGCCGGATTTCTGGGAATACTACGACAAAGACAAGCCGTACCCATTGGTGAATCCTCGCACCAAGGAGGTGGTGCGCACAACCAACGCGAGAAGGCTCTTCGACATGATCGTCTATCAGGCTTGGGAGAGCGCTGAGCCGGGCGTGATATTCTATGATCACGTGAACAAGTATAACCCGTTCCTGAAATCGCTTGGACCGATAGTTACAACGAATCCTTGTGGCGAAGTGCTTCTCTACCCAAACGAGTCATGCAATCTAGGAAGCATCAACGTGTGGGCCTTTGTGACGGAGGAGGGCGAGGGACGAGTTCAGCTTGATTGGGATGCGCTAAGACAGACCGTAGAATTGGCGACACGGTTCCTTGACAACGTCATCGATGTGAACAAGTTTCCGTTGAAAGAGATCGAGGAGACGACGCTTGCTACCAGAAAGATAGGCCTAGGCGTGATGGGCCTTGGTGACCTCCTCTACGAGCTTAAGCTCCCCTACAACAGCGAGGATTCTCGAAAATTCATGGAAAAGTTGATTGAGTTCATCAACTACCACTCCAAGCTAGCGTCGATACAACTCGCAAAGCAGAGAGGACCGTTCCCGTACTATGACAGGAGCTTCTACCCTGAAGGAAGACTTCCATTCAGCGGATTCGAGCAGAAAGGCAGTTGGACGCTTTCGTGGGACAAGGTGGCACAGGAGATCAAGAGATCGGCGCTCAGGAACAGCTACACGACGGTGATCGCTCCGACTGGAAGCATCTCCATGATCGCCGGCTGCAGTAGCGGAATCGAACCCCTCTACAGTCTTGTGTACGAGAAGAACGTCAAGGTAGGGAGCTTCTACTATGTTGATCCCGTCTTTGAGAAGGTGATGACTTCGCATGGACTCTATGATGAGGAGCTGATCAGAGAAGTAAGCGCCATGGGCGGTACAGTCCAGGCCATCCACTATATCCCGAGCGATATCAAACGTGTCTTCCTCACAGCCATGGACATTACCCCGGAAGCTCACATTCGAGCGTTAGCCAGCTTCCAGAAGTGGGTGGACTCCTCTATATCGAAGACGAACAACTTCCCGGCCGACGCCACCGTCGACGATATGAGAGAAAGCTACCTTCTTGCCTACAAGCTTGGATGCAAAGACGTAACCGTCTTCAGAGACACGTCGATCAAAGGACAAGTGCTAGTTGCGCCCGGAAAGGCCGAGAAGATTGAAACCACTGAAAGTATGGGAAACACAGCGAAGCGACTGGGCGGAACACAAACCTACACAGCAAGAACCAGACAGCGCATGCAGGTTCTGGCGATTGGCGCACCGATATCGAGCCCCGATCTTGAGAACTACTACTTGGGAAGAAATCAGAACGTAGGGCAGACGCCTGTATGCCCACAGTGCTACGGTTTCGTTGTATTCCAAGAGGGATGCTATATCTGCTCGGAATGCGGCTGGGGCGCCTGTAGCTAGGCTGCTCCATAGATCACTTGGCGCGAAGGACTTCCAGTCCGTTCATGTAGGGTCTGAGAATCTCAGGGACGACTATCGAAGCGTCAGCGCGTTGAAAGTTCTCCATGATTGCCAGCAGTGTCCTCTCGGTCGCAACGAAAGTGCTGTTGAGTGTGTGTACGTACCTAGTCGGCTCACTCGTCTTGTCTCTGTACCTGACGTTCGACCTGACCGCCTGATACGAGGTACAGTTGCTGCAGGATACTGCTTCTCTGTACTTTTGTTGCCCGGGTAGCCAGACTTCAAGATCATATTTCTTAGCGGCAACTGTTCCCAGATCACCGCTGCAAACATTCACCACTCTGTAGGGCAGATTCAAGGCTTGGAAGATCTCCTCCGCATTTGAGATGAGCTTCTCATGTTCGCTCCATGAGTCCTCGGGTTTGCAGAAAACGAACTGCTCCACCTTCTCGAATTGATGAACACGAAAGATTCCTTTGGTGTCTCGACCGTGGGCTCCTGCTTCTTTTCTGAAGCATGGACTGACTCCGCCGTATCTGAGCGGCAACGTCTTCCCATCGAGAATCTCTCCGAAGTGAAGTGCATTCAGCGCATGCTCGGATGTTGCGAGAAGGTAGAGATCCTCCCCCTCAATCTTGTAGATGGTCTCCTCAAAATCTGAGAGCGCAACCGCGCCCGAGAGTACATCTCTTCTCAGAAGATAAGGCGGCTGCACTAGTGTGTAGCCTTTCCGCTTTATGAAATCGAGCGCGAAACTGATCAACGCATAATTAAGCCTCACGAGCTCGTTCTTGAGATAGTAGAATCTGGCGCCGGCTACCCTTGCAGCTCTCTCCAAGTCGATCAGGTCAAGCTTGAGTCCAAGATCGATGTGGTCAAGAGGCTTGAACGTGAATTGCGGTGGCTTGCCCCACCTTCGAACCTCTAAGTTGTCATTCTCGTCCTTTCCTGTGGGGACACTGTCATGCATGATGTTAGGAAGCTGCATTAGGATCTGGTTGATTGCCTCATGCAACGCCTCTGCTTGTTGCTGGCAGTCTCGGATCCTATCAGGGATGGCCTCGGCCTCGTGCACTATCTCCGAGGCGTCTCGTCCTTCCTTTCGGAGTTTCGCGACCTGCTCCGTCAGCTTGTTTCGCTGTTGTCTCAAGGCGTTTTCTTCGCCCTGTAGCGACCTCCATTTCTTGTCTTTCTCTAGCAGGTCATCGATCCAAACAAGTCTCTCTTCGCTTCCACGCCTCTTCAGGTCTGCCTTCATGATCTCGGGGTGTTCGCGTACGAACCTCATCTCAAGCATGCCGTAACGCACTCCTAACGATCTGTTCGCATCGTCACCATACAGGTAGGCTTGAAAGAAGCTCCCGGACTCTTCTATGAAAGTCTTGCATCATGGACCATCTGTTCTACGCTGATTTCTGACTCGATCTCTGGGCAATCCTGACTGCTCTTCTTACAAGACTCGATGATTTTGAAACTAGCTGCCTCAGTCTATTGGGCGAGCGCCCCTCGCAATAGACTCTGATCTTGGGCTCCGTTCCAGACTTCCTAATCAGTACCCAGCTGTGGTCATTAAAGTCCACTCTGACTCCATCGAGCATCGAGATCTCTCTGACGTGTCTTTCAGTTTGCATAGTTTGCGAGATCTTGCTCATTGCAGTATTCTTCAACCCGTCTGGGCAGGGGAAGAAGAACCTCTCTTGAGGATAATCGGGTATTCCGTGAAATAGAGCGCTTGCTCTGCTTTCGGACCGGTCCAGAGCCTGAGCGACCAAACATGCTCCGTAGGTGGCGTCGCCCCAGAACCCCCAAGCGGGGTCTATGATCTTCCAGGGTTCGCAGCACAATCTGATGCTTTCCCGATCCGCTTGATTGAGTAGCACATGCGTCTTCCCAAGCCTTGTCCGCTGCAGTGTACCACCAGATGAGATTACAATCTTGTCGATCCGAGACGAGGTATCCACTGTTGTGACAACCCTGCCGGGTCCTTTTTCTGAGAGCAGTAGGCGAGCGAAGAACGCGAGCACCGTGTCGTTGTTGATGTATTTGCCTTTCTCGTCGATCACAGCTAGGCGATCACCATCGCCATCGTGAGCTATTCCTAGGTCTGCTTTCACACTGCGTACGAAGTGACACATCGTGACAAGATTTGTAGGGTTCGGCTCAGCAGGCCTTCCTGGAAAACGGCCGTCAGGCTGAGCATTCAATGAGATTACCTCGCAGCCCATCTGTGACAGGATGATGGGTGTGAGATTATACGCGGTGCCGTTTGCGCAGTCGACGACCACCTTTAGTCTTCGCCGAAACGGTTCCAGCCGATCCAGAAGGCGCTCAAGATAGACATTGGTTATGTTGGGGGCTCTTGCTAGTGCCCCCATTTTGTTCCATGGAACAGTCGCGAACTGGCCCTGACTAATGAGCCGCTCAAGGATTTCTTCCTCCTCGGGGACATATTCTCTGCCCTCGTGTGTGTAGCATTTCATTCCATTGTCCTCCGGAGGATTGTGGGACGCCGTAACCATGATACCCGCTTCTGCTCCCAGATTTCGCGTCCCGAATGCTAGGACAGGAGTTGACAGGAAGCCAGCGTCGAGTACGTCGACACCTCCTCCCAACAGGCCCCCCAGCAGGGTCGCTCTTAACTCGGCTGACGTGGTTCTGTAGTCTGACCCTACGATGATGTGCCCCTCGTTCGCGAGCATGGTACTCATTGCTCGCGCCAGATCAAGCGCCAGTCGTTCAGTCACCTTCTCTCTAACGTTTCCCCGTATTCCAGCCGTACCAAAGAGCTTTGGGCTCTCCGATCCCTGCAATCCTGTCATCCCGGATCAAGCACCATCGAAGGTTGCTACTGGTTGATCGTTCAAGAGTTGGATTCCTACTCAAGCTTCTTTCGGAACACAACGACCGCCAACAAGATCATGATCACCGTGTAACCTGATAGGAAGAGCAGGTCGTTTGTTACGAGATCGAGCCCGGCCCCTTTCACAATCACCGCCCGCAATGCATGAATCATATACGTGAGCGGAAGTACATACGAAATCGGCTGCACCAGAGGCGACATAGCCTCGATGGGATAGAACGTCCCCGACAGGAATATCATGATGTAGATCATAGGCATAATGGTCTGTACAGCCTGCATCTGAGTCCTCGATCCTGCTGAGACGAGCGTCCCTAGGCCCAGGGAAGCCGTCAGAAATACCGCTAGGAACATCCCAATCAACAGAACGTTCCCACGAACCACAAGGTCGAAAGCGTAAACGGCAACGATAAGCATTGAGGTCGCGCTGAGGAGTCCGAACGCCATGTACACGAACAGCTTCCCGAGCAATATTTCAAAGCCACTCAGTGGAGTCGCAATTAGTTGCTCTATCGTTCCCCTCTCTCGCTCGCCGGCGATGGCCATCGAAATCAAGATCATGGGAAATATTTGCAGGAAGATCCCGACGATGGCGGGCGCTATGAAGTCGATATACCTCAATGAGGGATTATACAAGACCAAACGCTCGACCTGAACACGCAGCTTCGAGGTGAAGCCGAGCGCGATCTCCTGGACGACTGGAACCACCGCGCCTGCAGAGACAGGATCCGATCCATCCACCATGACGTATACGACCGCGCCGGATAACTTGACATCGTCCTCGAAGGTTGCAGGAATCACGATGGCGACCTTTGCCAACCCGTTCTGAATCAGCGCTTCCGCCTGTGGCTCTTCCTCGGAGTAGAATCTTATCCGAAGCACATCGCTGGCTCTCAGTGCGTCAACCAAGACCTGACTAAGCGGCCGTCCGTCTTTGTTAACGATGACGGTCGTTATGTGTTTGACTTCGCCGGTGAAGGCGAGCCCGACGATTGTCATCAAGAGGAGGGGCATGAAGAGAGTGAGTGCGAAGACACGGCGGTTCCTGATGAGATGGGTGACCTCTTTCCTCGTCATCAGGAGAATTCTGTCTAAAGCCGTGATTTCTCACCAGCTTCCCGGATAAGGTTGATGAAAACGTCTTCTAGACTAGTTTGCAGCTGCCTCACTTGGATGACCTCAATTCCGCGTTCCCTGAGGAAGGATGCGAGTTTCGGGATCGCTGTAGCGGCCTCATCAACGATCAGTTGGATGCCGCCATCAGAAACGGTGATCTCTCGTACGAATCCCGAATCTTTGAGTATCGCTTGCGTCTTTGACAAGTCGCCTGTGAGCAGTTCGATCCTTTCGCCGCCGATCGCCTTCCTCTTCAGCTCCACTGGAGTGCCGACAGCCACTATCCGCCCGTAGTTGATCAGAGCGAGCCTATCGCAGAGCTCTGCCTCATCCATGTAGTGTGTGTTAATGAAGAACGTCACACCGAGCCTGTTCAGCTTTCTGAAGTATTCCCAAAAGATCCTCCGAAGAGGCGGATCGATTCCGGCAGTAGGTTCGTCGAGGATGAGCAGTTCCGGATTGTGGACCAAGGAGACAGCAAGTGATAGTCTGCGTTTCATGCCACCAGAGAGTTGTCCAGCGAATTGCTTGCGAAATTCGTCCAGTCGGACTAGCTGCAAGATGTCCTGAGCGCGCTTGCGTCTTTCGTTCGGTGGAACTCGGTAGACGCTCCCGAAGAAGTCCAGGTTCTCCTCGACAGTTAGATCATCGTAAAGCCCGTATGATTGCGGCATGTATCCTATTCGCTGCTTGACCTCTTCAGGTTCCCGGACAACGTCATGGCCCACAACGAACGCGCCACCTGACGTGGGTGCCATCAGGCCGCACAGGATCCTGACAGTTGTTGTCTTTCCTGCGCCGTTCGGGCCGAGGAAGCCAAAGATCTCACCTCCCCTGACAGAGAGGTCCACGTGATCCACAGCAACCAAAGTGCCGAACTGCTTCGTCAGTCCAGAAGTCTGCACGATGTTGCCTGTCATGCGGCATAGCCGACCCGCGGGAGGCAATGTCTCGTTCGTTCCTGGGTGAAATAGATAAGAATACGGGCTGTACTCTGAGAGCGACTTGCCTTTCGGAGGCCATTAGCAGAAGTGTCTCGTCAACTTGCTTCGGGTAAATGAGGATGCTGTAGGATGACCCTGATTGAGTTCCGCGGGATCAGGCCGAAAGTCAGTACAAGTGCGTATGTCTCCCCAAGGGCGATTCTGATAGGAGAAGTTGAGGTCGCCGAAGGGAGCAGCATCTGGGAGAATGCCGTGCTGCGTGGAGACATGGGAAAGATAAGAGTGGGAAGGCAGAGCAGCATCCAAGACAATTGCACTCTACATTGCGATGTCGGCGGGCAGAGCGTCGTTGGAGACTACGTCACGGTTGGTCATAACGCGGTGATTCACGGGTCGACGATCCATGACTACGTAATTGTGGGGATGAACTCCACTATTCTAGAGGGCGCTGAGGTTGGGCCCAACTCTATAGTGGCTGCCGGTTCTGTGGTCTTAGAGGGCGAGAAAACGCTGCCGGCGGTTCTCTTGGCAGGTGTACCGGCGAAAATCGTTAGAAAGCTGGATGATTCAGAACTTGCTGTTATCAGATACGCGGCTCAAGCATACGCTGAACTGGTCAAGCTCTACAAGGAAAGACCTTGAAAAATCGTGCCTATGGCCCGTGGCTGATCCAATTCTACGTCAGTCAGGCTCGCCCCAACGCGGAAAAAGGCTGTGAGGCACATTAAGCAGGTCCAAGATTCTACCCACGATGAAGTTTACCATGTCATCGACGGACTTTGGCCTTGCGTAGAACGCCGGCATTGCGGGAAGTACAATGGCGCCTGCCTCCGCGACCCGCAGGAGGTTCCTCAAATGGACTATGCTTAGCGGAGTCTCTCGTGGGACCAGGATCAACACTCTACGTTCCTTCAGTGTTACGTCCGCCGCCCGCGTTATTGCGTTGTCAGCCAGACCATGAGCAATGCAGGAGACGGTCTTCATGCTACAGGGAACGACTACCATTCCAGCGGTCCTTGCTGAACCGCTTGAAGCAGGCGAGTTGAAGTCGTGTTCCGAGAACGTCTGAGCAGCCAGTTCCATGAACCTCTGGACATTCTCGTTCTCCTGCTCGATAACGTTCTTCGCTTCATCACTTATCAGCAGAAGTATATCGTGCCCTGCACGTTTCAGTTCTTCAAGCAACCGTCTCGCATAGATAGATCCGCTGGCTCCCGTGACAGCGACGACGAATAGCATAAAGATACTTCCGTCGGATCCAATACTCTTCTAGGAGATGCCTCGCGCTATATGGCTTGACTTCGGCGCCACGAATTCCACTATGGTGATTTCGGGAGTTCAAAAAAGTGGAGGAGAGGGGAGAGCTAGTTTAGAACTCTTCCCCGCCAGGAGGAGGCATCGGAGGCTTGCCCGGAGGGCCAGCCTCTTTCAGGCCCTTCGCTGAGACAACATCGTCGATTCGCAGGATCATACAGGCGGCTTCGGTCGCTGACCGAATGACCTGCTGCTTCGTCCGCAGAGGCTCAACTACGTTCTGTTTGAGCATGTCTTCAACCTTGCCAGATGTCGCATCGATACCTGCCCAGATGTTCTCCGGCGATTCGTGCTTCGACCTCAATTGGACCATGATGTCGATCGGGTCGAGTCCGGCGTTGCCTGCAAGCGTCATAGGGATCGATTCAAGCGCGTCTGCGAATGCCTCAATGGCAAGCTGTTCCCTTCCGCCGACCGTCGTGGCATAGCTCTTGAGATCTTTCGCAGCTTCGGCTTCAGGAGCTCCGCCGCCGGCGACTATCTTTCCATCTTCTACAGCATTTCTCACAACGCATAGGCCATCATGCAAAGAACGCTCAGCTTCGTCGACCACATGCTCCGACCCCCCACGAAGAACTATCGTGACAGCTCTTGGATCCTTGCATTCTCTCACGTAGATCAGTTTGTCATCGCCGATCTTGACCTCTTCGACCAGCTTCGCTTCGCCGAGTACCTCAGGCGACAGATCCTTGGTGCTCGCGAGAATCTTCGCCCCAGTGGCCTTCGCGAGCTTCTCCATGTCACCGCTGCTCAGGTTCTTAGCTGTCAGAATACCTCGCTTTGCTAGGAAGTGCAGCGCGATGTCATCTACGCCCTTCTCGCATAGAACTAAATTGGCTCCCGAGTTGGAAATCTGGTCTACCATTTCCTTGAGCATTCGTTCCTCCTCGTCTAGGAACATGTGCATTTGCTCCGGGTTCTCGATGTTGATCTTCGCGTCAAACTCGGTCTTCTCGATCTCCAGCTTCTGGTTGAGCAGCGCGATCTTCGCGTTGCGAAC
>CAYMZN010000052.1:0-11480 GCA_964394935.1 uncultured Candidatus Bathyarchaeia archaeon
GATACTTCAGCGTTGAACTTGGGAAGTCTCCTTGCTTTCCGAAACTGGCCGAGGCTTACGGAGCCGTGGGGGTGGCCGTCGGAGACTACAAAGAATTGAGTCGTGCCGTAGAGAGTGCTCTGACTGCCACAGTCACGACCGTAATTGATGTCCCCGTTTCCCCCG
Source organism: uncultured Candidatus Bathyarchaeia archaeon (assembly GCA_964394935.1). GTDB lineage: Archaea > Thermoproteota > Bathyarchaeia > 40CM-2-53-6 > 40CM-2-53-6 > CAVPLU01. Next base: position 166 of record CAYMZN010000052.1, read on the forward strand.
AAGAGGACGCCACTCCAATGCTTGCACCCGGGGCCGGGTTGGAGGAGGTGGCTGTCGCGTGATCTCCCCTCGCCAAGAAGTGATCATTGACGTGCTCGTCGACCATAAGCCCGGTGTCCTGTACAAGGTCTCAAATCTCTTCAGACGAAGAGCGTTCAACATCAGTAGCGTCGCCATTGGAACCTCCGAGAACGATCAGGTTGCTCGAATGACGCTGACAATACGCGGAGGCGAGAACGAGGCTGAGCAGCTTGTCAAGCATCTCGAGAACTTGGTGGATGTTATCAAGGCAGAGATAGTCGATGCGAGCAAAGCCGTGGTCAGGGAACTCGCACTCGTGAAGATGGCTCCTAAACCTGAGGATAGGCTACAGATCCTAAGCTTTGTGGATGTCTATAGAGCCAGGATTGTGCATCTCTCGGACGATAGTATGATCGTAGAAGCCTCGGGTGATTCAGACAAGGTCAATGCGTTCATTGAGCTGAGCAGGAACTTTGGGCTCAGGGAGGTCGCGCGTACCGGCATTACGGCATTGCCGAGACAGCGGAAGGCAACGGAATCTGGGGGAAATGAGCTGGGATGGTGAAGGTATACCTAGACAGGGACGCTGACCTAGGCGACCTCAAGGGTCAAGTGGTCTCAGTAATCGGCTACGGGAGCCAAGGCCGCGCGCAAGCACTGAACATGCGAGACTCGGGTGTCAACGTTATCGTCGGGTTGAGACCTGGGGGGACCTCGTGGAAGAAGGCAGCCGCCGATGGTTTTGAACCGCAACTCATCCGAGACGCCTCCAGCGAAGGAACAATAGTGCACATTCTCATCCCTGATCTGGAACAGCCTGAAGTGTACAAGAAGGAGATCCTCCCTGGTCTACAGAGCGGCAAGACTCTGGGCTTCTCCCACGGGTACAACATTCACTTCAAGCAGATTGTTCCTCCGAATAACGTCGATGTCATCATGATCGCACCAAAAAGTCCAGGATCTAGGTTGAGGGACCTCTACCAGCAGGGTTTCGGCGTTCCCTCCCTGGTCGCGGTTTACCAAGACTTTTCGAAGCGTGCGAAACAACGGGCCCTGGCCATGTGCAAAGCTATAGGCTCCACTCGCGCTGGAGTCATCGAGACCACCTTCAAGGACGAAACAGAATCCGACTTGTTCGGCGAGCAGGCGGTTCTGGTCGGCGGCCTAATAGAACTCATCAAGAACGGCTTCGAGGTGTTGGTTGAGGCAGGTTACTCGCCGGAGCTCGCCTACTTCGAGACATGCAACGAGATGAAGCTAATCATGGATCTCGTCTACAAGGGGGGCTTCTCCGGAATGTTGCACGGCGTCTCTGACACCGCGAAATATGGGGGCCTCGTGGAAGGACCAAGAATCATCGACGATCACGTGCGCCGGAACATGAAAGTCGCCCTTGAGGACATATGCAACGGGAGGTTTGCCCAGAAGTGGACCTCAAACCCTGACCGAAGCATGAACGAACTTCGTGACCTCATGAAGAAAGTTGACGACCACCAGATCGAGAAAGTTGGTAAAGACATCCGGAAGATCTGCGGACTGGAATCGTAGGAGACTGAGCATGAACATCGTGGAGAAGATCCTTGCAAAGGCTTCGGACAAGGAAGAGGTCTCGCCGGGAGAGATTGTACAGGCTCGAATCGACCGTGCGATGGTCCATGATCTCACAGGGCCGATGACAGTTCAATCCTGGAAGAAGCTCGAAGAGACGAAGATATGGGATCCGGAGAAAGTCGTCGTGGTATTTGATCATCTGGTCCCGCCCCCTACCGAGCAGGCGGCGAGCGCTCAGCGAACAATGCGCGAGTTTGTTGATCAACAACGGATCAGGAACTTCTACGACATCGGGCAAGGAGGGATCTGCCATCAGGTAATGCCTGAAAGGGGACATGTGCACCATGGAGATGTAATTGTAGGGGCGGACTCGCACACCTGCACCTATGGGGCCTTCGGAGCGTTCTCCACGGGAATTGGATCGACGGAGATGGCTGCTGTCTTTGCAACTGGGCGCCTATGGTTCAAGGTTCCTAGGACAATCAACATCAATGCACATGGTGACTTCGCACCTTTCGTCATGAGCAAGGATCTGATCCTTCACATCCTTGGAAAGCTCGGGGTCTCTGGAGCAAACTATAGAGCAATCGAGTTCACGGGTCCAGCAGTCGAGGACATGAGCATAGCCGGAAGAATGACGCTTTGCAACATGTCCGTTGAAGCAGGGGCAAAGACCGGAATAATCGCACCTGACGCGAAAACAGCAGAATACGCCAACGCTAACGATGGGACCTCGGCCCAGAGCATAAGGAGCGACGAAGACGCCAAGTATGAACGCATAGTCGACATCGATGTGTCAACGCTTTCACCACAAGTGGCACGCCCCCACTCTCCTGACAATGTCAGCCCGATCGAGGAATTGCCAGAAACGAGAATCGATCAGGCCTTCCTAGGTTCCTGCACAAACGGCAGGACCGAAGATCTGCGAATCGCCGCAAACATTCTTGAAGGAAGAAGGGTCCGCGACCGCGTTAGAATGATCGTTACACCAGCCTCACAAAATGTGTACCAGGAGTGCCTGCGTGAAGGACTCGTCGAGGTCTTCGCCCAATCTGAAGCCCTCGTGACTAACCCCGGGTGCGGGGTTTGTATCGGAATTCACATGGGCGTCTTGGGCCCAGGCGAAGTTTGCGTCAGCTCCTCGAATCGAAACTTTGTCGGAAGAATGGGTAGCCCCCAAGCCAAGATATTCCTAGCCTCTCCGGCGACGGTGGCCGCCTCGGCGATCACGGGCAAGATAACTGATCCTCGCAGACTGAGTTGAATTGAGCATGATGGTGGAAGCAAGGGCTGTCAAGTTCGGGGACAACGTGGATACCGACGTGATCTTGCCAGGCAAATATCTGGTCCTGACAGATCCGGTCGAACTTGCAAAGCATGCGATGGAAGGCATACTGCCTGACTTTGCCTCGAAGTCCGCCGACGGAGTAGTAGTCGTTGCAGGGAAGAACTTCGGACAGGGATCAAGCAGAGAACACGCTCCGATCGCCCTCAAAGCTGCAGGCGTCAGATGCGTCATTGCAAAGTCACTCGCTCGTATCTTCTACAGGAACTCGATCAACATCGGTCTCCCTGCTCTGGAATGCCCAGAGATCCTGACCGCAGTAAACGACGGGGACAAGCTGCTAGTGGATCTGCGAAGGGGCGAAATTAGGAATGTGACGACCAGAGCCTCTGTGCGCGCACAACCGATTCCAGACAATCTTCTCAACATTTTGAATGACGGCGGAATCATTGAGCATTTGAAAAGGAAGCGAGCCCACAAATGACCACATACAAGATTTCAGTGATGCCAGGCGACGGAATCGGGCCTGAACAGACCGGGGCGACCATCAAAGTCCTCGAAAGCCTCGAGCAAGCCTTTGGGTTGAGTCTCGAATTCGTTGAGGCAGAAGCCGGTGATAGCTGCAAGCAGAAGCGGGGTTTCGCGCTGCCGGACGACACCGTCAGAATACTTGAGACGACTGATGTGTGTCTGAAGGGTCCCGTCGGTGAAACAGCGTACGAGGTAATCGTAAAGCTACGGCAAATGTTTGACCTGTACGCAAACCTGAGACCATGCCGGGCCTACCCGGGTCTAGAGTGCCTAGATCCCGAGACCGATTTGATCGTGGTCAGGGAGAACACGGAGGATCTGTACAAGGGGCTCGAGTTCGAGGTCGCAGACTGTGCACTTGCTCTCAGAGTAACCACACCAGGTGCCTGCAAGAGAATTGCGTCCAAGGCATTTCAGATCGCAGAGCTCCGGAATACGAAGAGGCTTGTCACCGCTGTGCACAAGGCGAACGTCCTGAAGAAGACATGTGGTCTCTTCGCTGCAGTCTGCCGGGAAGAGGCGATGCTCCACCCTGGCATCTCATTCGAGGAAATGTACGTCGACGCCGCTGCCATGAATCTTATCCGGCAACCCGCTCATTTCGATGTCATAGTAACAACAAACATGTTTGGAGACATACTCAGCGATGAAGCTGCTCAGGTCGTAGGGGGCCTTGGCCTCGCACCTTCGGGCAACATGGGGGAAGAGTTTGCAATTTTCGAACCTGTGCACGGCTCGGCTCCTGACATCGCCGGCAGGGAAATCGCAAACCCGACCTCGATGCTATTGTCTGCAGGCATGATGCTCGACTGGCTGGGTGAGAAATTTTGCGACCGAGACTGCGTCGGGGCCGCTCGTTCGCTAGAAGCTGCTGTGGCCAAGGCTCTGAGTGATCGGGTCACCACCCCTGATCTAGGGGGCAACTACACAACTCATCAGGTCGCGGAGGCCGTAGCCGCTAGAATTCCAGCGGAAGTGATTGGATGAATCCTGAACGCACGATGGACATTCGGATTTTCGATACTACCCTGCGCGACGGAGAACAGACCCCAGGAGTCTCACTAACTCCAGAAGAGAAGCTTGAGATCGCGAGGCAGCTTACGCGTCTCGGCGTCGACGCGATTGAAGCCGGCTTCCCGATATCGTCTGAGGGCGAGGCAGCAGGCGTGAAGCTGATTGCAAGGGAGGGACTCTCTGCGGAGGTCTACGCTCTGGCACGCGCCAGCAGCCAGGATATCGACGCTGCCTTGCGGTGTGATGTAGGCTATCTTCACATCTTTGTTGCAACCTCAGACCTTCATCTCCAGCATAAGCTCAGGTTCTCTCGGGAACAGGCTTTGGAAAAGGCGGTGCAGGCTGTCTCCTACGCAAAGGAGCATGGACTCGTTGTCGAATTCTCGGCCGAGGACGCTACTCGATCGGATTCTGAGTACTTGGGAAGGGTCTTCAGAGCGGTTTGCGATGTCGGAGCTGATCGCGTAAACATACCTGATACGGTAGGGGTGACCTCACCTACCGTAATGCAGGGTATCGTCCGCTCAGTCAGGGGGGCGGTGGATCGCCCGATCAGTGTTCATTGCCACGATGACTTTGGGCTGGCGGTGGCGAACAGCCTCGCCGGCATCGAAGCCGGAGCGGTTCAGGCGCACGTTACGGTGAACGGTATCGGGGAGAGAGCTGGAAACGCTTCTCTCGAAGAACTGGTGATGGCGCTCCACCAACTTGCCGGAAAGAAGACGCGCGTCAACACCACGCTCCTCTACGAGACCTCAAGGTTGGTCGCGAAGATCACGGGTGTGGTCGTTCAGCCGAATAAGGCAATTGTGGGAGACAACGCATTCGGCCACGAGTCCGGAATTCATACTCACGGAGTGAGTGCAGAGGCGTCTACGTACGAGCCATTTGACCCAGCGCTGGTGGGAAGGAGGAGGTGGTTCCAGGCGGGAAAACACGCCGGTGCGCATGGAATAGCTGCTCAACTCGCTGAGATGGGCCTGTCGCCGACGACCGAAGAACTTGCCCAGATCGTCTCCAGAGTCAAGGACTTGGCAGACAAGGGGAAGACTGTCACGGACGCGGACCTTCTTGCGATTGCTGAGACAGTTACGAGCAGCTTCGCTGCCGACAGCAATCCGGTATCACTCGTCGACTTTGCCGTCATGACGGGAATCGGGGTGGTTCCAACGGCGTCAGTACGCATCAAGATCAACGGAAGCCAATACGTTTCCTCCGAGACCGGGGTCGGCCCAGTCGACAGCGCAATGAAAGCCATCCAGAAGCTCACCGACCTACTCGTTCACGTGCGATTGAAAGAATACAGACTCGAGGCGATCACCGGCGGATCCGACGCCCTAGCTGAGGTCCTCGTGAAAGTCGAGGATGACAGTGGCGTTACCGTTTCAGCGCGCACAACGGGGGAGGATGTCGTTCGGGCAAGCGCCGAGGCGATGATTCTAGGGATCAACAAACTCCTCCTGAAGAGACGACTGACCACGAAGAACACATAGGGACAGGAGACAGAGTTCACTTGAGATCCGACATAGTCAAGAAGGGGCCTGAGAGGGCCCCGCACCGCAGTCTCCTCAGAGCATGCGGCCTACGGACAGAAGATTTCTCAAAACCCTTCATCGGCATAGCGAATTCGTATGTTGACATTGCACCGGGCCACGTTCACCTGCAAGAGTTCGGCAGGATCGTGAAGTCTGCCATTCGAGACGCAGGGGGAATCCCGTTTGAGTTCAACACGATCGCCGTGGACGACGGAATCGCAATGGGCCATCCAGGCATGAGATACTCGCTTCCCAGCCGCGAACTGATCGCCGACTCAATCGAAACGATGCTTCAGGCTCACCAGTTCGACGGCGTCGTGTGTATTCCAAATTGCGACAAAGTTGTACCCGGAATGCTCATGGGCGCTATTCGCGTCAACATCCCGGCCATCTTTGTCAGCGGCGGACCAATGAAGACCGGTCAAACAAGGGAAGGCGTGCCCATCGATTCGAGATCTGTCTTCGAGGGGGTCGGCAGCTATCGCGCCGGGCTGATCACGGAGCAAGACCTCACTGAACTCGAGGAACGGGCGTGTCCCTCATGCGGGAGCTGCGCCGGACTCTTTACCGCAAATTCAATGAATTGCCTTTGCGAGGCTCTCGGGCTAGCACTCCCCGGAAACGGAACAGTCCTTGCGACCTCTCCGGAGAGATTTGAGCTTCTCAGACGTGCAGGTCATCAAATTGTGGAACTAGTAAAAGCTGATCTGAAGCCCAGAGACATCGTCACTGTAGAGGCGATCGATAACGCATTTGCGTTGGATTTGGCAATGGGGGGCTCAGCCAACACTGTTCTCCATACCCTAGCGATCGCCACAGAAGCACAAGTTGATTATTCGCTGCAGCGGATAAACGAAATCGCCAAGCGGATACCCCACATATGCAAGCTAAGCCCGGCTTCGGATTATAGAATGGAGGATCTACATCGGGCAGGGGGAGTCAGCGCACTGCTCAAGGAGCTGAGCAAGAAAGACGGCGCGCTCCACCTGGAACGGATAACGGTCACGATGAAGACGCTTGGCGAGAACATCTCCGAGGCCAGGGCTACCAACCCAGAAGTGATCAGGTCGATCTCAAACCCTCATAGCTACCGCGGAGGGATCGCGATCCTCTACGGGTCCCTCGCCCCAAGAGGCGCCGTCTGCAAGACAGGAGCCGTCGACCAAGCGATGATGAGACACACAGGCCCTGCTCGCGTGTTCGACCGCGAGGAAGATGCCACCAGAGCAATCCTTCACGGCTCCGTCGTGGAGGGAGATGTCGTGGTCATTCGATATGAGGGACCGAAAGGTGGGCCTGGAATGCGAGAGATGCTGGGTCCTACGTCAGCTCTAGTGGGGATGGGACTCGGAGCAAGGGTCGCGCTCGTCACGGACGGAAGGTTCTCTGGAGGAACCCGGGGCGCATGTATCGGTCATGTCTCTCCGGAGGCAGCTGACGGGGGGCCGATCTCATGCCTCCGAGACGGAGATTCCATCAAGATAGACTTGGAGAATCTTCGCCTGGATATTGATCTCGCCCCAGACGAGATTGAGACTCGTCTGAAGCATGTCCCTCGCTTTCCAGTCCGTCCGTCATCCGGGTACTTGGTGAGATATGCAGCCTTAGTCAGCTCAGCTGAGGAGGGGGCTATTCTCAAGCGACCCGTTGCACTCAATCAAGGTGACAAATGATGCCAATTACGGAACAGAGATATGTATGGATGAATGGAGAGTTCGTTGAATGGGACAGAGCCAACGTTCCTATCTTGACTCACGCTCTCCACTACGGAACCGCTGTTTTCGAGGGCATAAGGGCCTACAAGACCGGTGAGGGACTCTCAGTCTTTCGCCTGAAAGAACACATGTGCCGCCTCAAGGCTTCTGCGCGTGCCTACATGATAGATCTACCATACTCGGAAACCGAGCTCTGCAACGCCACAACCGCCCTGTTGGAAAGGAATGAGATCCATGCCTCGGCATATATCCGGCCTATCGCGTTCAAAGCGGTTGGCGGCATAGAAATAGACATGAGAGAGGTTCCGACTTGGGTCGCAATAGTAGCCTTTCCCTACGAGAAGTATTTCAAGAAGGAAGGATTGGATGTGTGCGTCTCCTCTTGGAGAAAGACAGCAGAGCCTTCTGTGCCGTCCTTGGCAAAGGCCACAGGACACTACATCAACGCAGTTCTAGCCAAGGTCGAAGCCGCTCAGAACGGGTTTGACGAGGCAATATTCCTTGACCAGAGAGGATTTGTCTCAGAGGGCACCGGCGAGAACATATTCATCGTGAAACACGAAACCCTTCATACTCCTCCACTCTCTGCAGGGATTCTAGACGGGGTTACGCGGGACACGCTCCGCACCTTGGCTTACGATCACAACCTGAAGCTTCAGGAGAGAGATATTGCACGCAGCGAACTCTACACGTGTGACGAAGCATTCTTCACCGGAACGGCGGCCGAGATAGCGCCAATACTCAGCATTGACAGGCGAAAGGTAGGCGAGGGGAGAGCCGGGCCTCTAACTCGACGAGTACAGAAACTCTATTCTGAAGTTGTTGCCGGGAACGACAAGCGGTACCATCAGTGGCTGACCCCCGTGTACCTGAGGGGCTCATCCAAAGCCGGCTCAGATATCACAGCAGGTGTGTCACCGCATAGGACGGGCCTGACTTTCGCAAATTGGGAACTGCAATTTTGGGAGTGGACAAGACCGCAAGGACCTTAGACCCTCTCTCTGGGTTGCAGTAGAGTGAATGAAAAATCTGCTCGAGCTTTGCTTCGATGCGGCCATTGAATCGGGCGCTCTCTAGAGAACCACGGCAGCTTCGGGTGCAAAGTCGTGAAGGCTCGCCTTGAACATCTCGTCAACTTCGCCCTTCAGATTCAGGAGCTTGGGAAGCCTCCCAACGGATCCAACGTACCTCTCCCTCACGATAAGAGCCGCTCTGAGATGAGGTACTGTCTCAGCAACCTCCAATCCAGCCTGAACAGATGCTTCCACATCATCTCCAGTCACGGCGTTGCAGATGGCTGTCGCAGAAGCGTCAGATAGTGCGGCAGTATCCGCCACGGCCACGGCAGCATCAGCCTCCCCAAAGTTCAACGCATGGCTGACAGAAGCCGAACTCGTCGCAATGCCGATTGGAAAGTCACCCGAGCCCAGATGAAAGCCGATACGTCCTGAGATTGGAGAACTGCCAGCATAGACGCCAACGTTCAGAGGAATCCTAGAGTTCGCGGCTATCTCTCCCCCGTCCTCGACAAGACACACGGAGGCTCCAGACGACAACATCTCTTCCAGAGCAAGATCGGCGATGGCTCCGGGAATTGCGGCGAAAGGCCCGATCTCGGCCACGGCAGCCGCATCACGCGCACGTCTGACAACTATGGGAGCGTTCTCCTCGACTTCGACGGGACCCAGAGAGTACATGAAGAGAGGGTTACGCGTGATGTAGTTCTCTAACAGGGCTCTATTGAACAGAACGGACCTCTCAGAAGCCTGGATCGCTCTGAGGAGGTCGCTGATGAAGAGAAGACTTGATTCCCTGACAACTCTTCTAGCTCTGAACAGACTTCTCTCCGACGATACAGGGATGTGAACAGGAGACACAGCTTTCTTTCTCCGTGGTCACCAAGGAACTATGCTGGCACGATTGCTCTGACCGGGCACGCGTCGACACATACGAGGCACCCTATACACTTCGCTTCCTCAAGTTCAACACTCCAGTCAACGTTCTGTTTTATGGCCTGAGCCGGGCATGGAGAGACACACGCACCGCATGAGATGCATCTGTCAGTATCGATGCGGACAACTGCCAGAATCTTTTTGACATCGACTCTCGCCTTCTCAAAGAGCGCGATTGTCTCTTCAAGTTGTGTGCCTCTAACGGGAACATCGACTACCATCTCGCCCGTCGTGGGCGTCACCTTAGCCTCAAGTATGTTTACCAGGATCTGTGTCTCGAGCACGATGCGCGAGAGAACAGCTTCACCGACCTTGTCACGCGGGTAAAGTAGCCTAAGCTTCAACGAGGAACTACCACTTGCAGCTTCCCTGCGTCAATAATCATCGTCATACTGTCGAGATGATCCTGAGGATCCGCGGCTGGAATTCCCGAAATACTGCTCCGCGTCATCTTCACCGTGAGGAGGCCTGCCAACTTGCAGAGGCTTGAACTCTCTTTGCCTTGGAAGCAGTTCAGTCGGTCTGCAAAGTGAGAACCTTCTCTCTTGAATCCAATGCTTGAGGGTCTCAGCGATCTCTTTGGCATACTTGAAGCTTGAAAGTGGAGAGGTTCGGCTCTTTCGATCCTTTATGTAGATCTCTCCGGACTTCAGGTCAGCGTAGGATACTTTCCGGATCGCTGGTCTGTTACGTGAGGGCACGCCGTAGTCAACCACGCTCGTGTGTATCTCTTCGTCCTTTAGAGCGGCTGACTCGGCAACTCTCATGTTCACTATTGGTATGGGGATTCCGAGCCCAACGTATAGAGTAGTTCCGTATCTATGAAAGCTGGCACCCCTCAGATACCGTGAGTTCATATTCTTCAAGTCACCCCTCACCATTATCGTACCGAACTGAGTCTGCGGGCTGTGCTGAGTGCCCTCACCCATAACGTAACCAACACCGCCGCCGAGGAAGATTTTCGTTCCAATGCCTATCGTTTCGAAACCGCTGTCCTTGTAGAGGGGGCTCAGTTGACCTGCACCACTGTACGTGACATTGCCAAAGTGCGGCAGAAGCGTACCCATGTACGTATAGAGGATCCTGTCGGTGCTATTTGTCGCAGCGTTGTAGTGCTGGTACGCGTTCCGCGGATTGACCAAGATGGCCTGATTGAGGTCGCCTAGAACGAGAGTCGTCTCGATGGATTTCCTTGGATAACAGTCGGTACCATAGCCTTCGCCGCGTAGAGCTATCTCTTTCCCGCTGACCAGGTCTTCGATCACGTGGCCTCCTCCGTAGTCAAACCCTCGCGACTCACTCATCGCAGCTGCACCGATGTATGCGTCTACGGCGGCCAGTCCTTTGTAAGCAGGAACATCATTAAGCCAACAGCGTAACATCTTGATTGGAGGTTCGGAGTGTCCAAAGTTCAGAAACACGCCGGAACTGCACATTGCGCCGAATGTTCCGGTTGTTACGACGTCGACCTCATTCGCAGTCGCGTGCAATCCATTCTTCGCGGCGTGAGCGACGAATTCATCGGCGGTCAGGACTACTGCGTCGCCGCGCACAATCTTCTCGTTAATTTCTTCATACGTTCTCAGAGACTCTGATCCAAGTTCCTCGATCATGGTTCCTACCGGCTTGTGAAGCTCTGGCAAGAGACGGGCCGGCAATTAATGGATTCTTGAAAGAACTATTCCGAAAGGAATAGGGTCTCGGGCACGAT
>CAYMZN010000053.1:0-11416 GCA_964394935.1 uncultured Candidatus Bathyarchaeia archaeon
TCAGGTTTACACAAACAGAACTCTCGTAGGCACGCGCGGCACATGCAAAGTACGATAAAACCATACGAGCTTCGATTGACCCCACGAAGATGGCCGGGTCGGAGGGACTCGGACCCACCTGGCTGGGGTGCACGCATTCCCCAAACTGAGCCTCTCAACTTTGGTTGATCATTGTCTCTTCCACTGAAGATCGAAGATTTCACAGGCTCAGCATGACGAGGCCGGTCGCTGCGGGCCAAGAGGGACAGGCCGATTACCTGACGCAGGAGAGGCCAGTCAGGCCGGAAAGAGGGATCGTTCCAGATTCTTCCCTAACCTACACTGAGATGAGAGTAAGGAGAGAAACGAAGGCGTTGCGTGTGCGCCGGTTGGTGCGGAGAACCACGTTCGAACCTCGGTCTTTCTGTGACTCTCAGCGAGACGAAACAGCCAGCGAAGGAGAAGCATCTCAGCGCAAGGACTGCGCAAGGTCGAAGTACGCAAAGGCATCCTTCATTTGCTCGAATGAATACTCCACGTTCTGGAATCTCGCTGAGAGCTCCGATACTTCAACTCTCACCTTCTTGGGGTCTATATGTTCCACGAGGACCTTGGCTATGAGTTCAGCTAGGTGTTTCATTTCGCCCTCTTTCATGCCGCGCCTTGTGACCTCTCCAACGCCGTATCTGACTACGGCGTCGACGAAGATGTTCGCCTCCTCCAGCTTCTCCTTCACCTCAAAGCCTTCATCCGAGGCAAGTGATGTGCCGACTCTTTGAATCAGCATGTGGGAGTTTGTGAACCCTCTGTGAGGACACACTAGGCCTTGGACACCATGTTGGTGCAAGGCTTCTCCCAGAACTCGCGCGTTTCTCACCACTTGATGAACATAGTCCTGTCCGAACTCAAGCATCTCTGCACACGCGATGCCCACGGCTATGGTTGTTCCTAGATCGCATGTGCTCTGTAGGAGCGGAGGGGGGCGACTCGGCGCTTCCACTTTGTCAAAGACTTCGCGGTCTCCCTTCACGAGTATGATTCCTCTGTGCGGCCCAGGGAACGACTTGTTTGTTCCTCCAGTCAAAACAGAGCATCCCTCGTTGAGAGGGTCCTGAAACTCCCCTCCCGCTATGAGTCCAAGAACATGCGCCCCATCGAAGACTGTGATTGCTCCCACTTCTTGTGCGACATTGCTGAGTTCACGAGCAGGATGGGGGAAGAGCATGTCTGCACTTCCCAGCATGAGTATGTGGGGTTTCAGACGAATTACACTCTGGATCGCATCTTCTAGGTTAATGTTCCACTCGTCGGGATTGAACGGGAAGTACTTTACGTGGAAGGGGTAGTGAGCGTGGGACCTTAGCCGGTCTGGGAGCGGGTAGCCGCCGTACTCTGAGGGTGTGTTCACAAGTACGTGGTCGGGCTCAAGGAGACCTAGGAGCGCAGAAAGTATGGCAATGTTGCCACTCATCGGGTTGATGCTTGCGAAATCTGCCCTGAAGAGTCTCCTTGCCAGTTCGGTTGAATTCTGAATCGCTTTGTCTAGATACTTGGTGCCTCCGTAGACACTTCTTCCTCTGACTTGAGCCGTTATTCTGCGTAGTGCGTCGGAAGAGGCTATCTCCCTCACGAGGTTGCTTGGAAGATTCGATGCTGCGTTCAAATTGATCGAATGTTTTGAAAGTTCGTGGTGTTTCTTCACAAGGTCCCTGATTTGGAATGCATTTTCGGACACCGTCGGCAAGCCTATTTCACGAGTTCGAATCGAATCCTTTTCACGCCTTCAAATCGGACACGGTTTCCAACGGCTGCCAGCCCCTCCAAGTTCTCCGTTACGCGGGCGCACACATTTCCTGGAACCCAACCAATGGGAACAAAGATCCTGCTGTCGGGCCCGTAGAATATTGCCAACTCTTTGATCTCGTGGGGAAAAGCTCTCTCAATTCCTGCTGGAAAATGCATGTAGAGAATTTCGCCTGGCGCAGGCGTGACGGTTGAGTTCTCGAGGGGCACCACTTCAGGGATATTGAAGTCCGATATTGCCAGTTCCCGTCCTGCGAACATCGCATGTATGGTCTCACCTGTAAAGCTCCCTCCCAAGCTCTCAAGATAGTTCCAGACAGCAGTGCAGGTCTTCGGCGCGTACTCAAAGTCGAATTCCGCGATTGCCACTACGGGAGGCTTCTCGTCGGGGAATACTATTCGCATCTTCTTCGTGGGGCCAGTGCGCTTAGCCATCACGTCGACGCCTCTAACGGCACTGGACTTGGATGACTGCAATTTGTTTCTCCCTAGATTGCCAGCTCTCCCTGCGTGACTGCAGTAACGCTAGCCAGACTTGTGTCTTCCTAGGCGATACGGCTCCGTCGAGGCTTGTGGAGCAGTATCTACCCTATTCAGGCGGAATCTCCGCGAAGAGTAGGTCGGTGTCAATGCCTTGGCTCTTGCGTATGGCTCTGATTATCCAGTATAGGATGAAGGAGGCTACAAAGAATGCAATGAACCATGGGTTCGTTCCCAGCCAGAGAACCCAGTACTGGTATGCTGAATTCACGTTGTAGAGGAAGCCTACCAGTCCGACGATCGCGACGATAGGAATTGCACCAATCTTCCAAGACTTTGCAGGTGAGAGGTCGTAGAGTTTCTTCCTGAATGGGAAGACGATTGCGCTCAGGCACGTAAATGAGATCGGTATGAACGAGAACATCCATGTGAAGGCCAAGAGCTGACCAAGGTAGGTTGTCCAGGTCATCATCAGCAGAAAGATCTCGCTGACCACGAGAAAGACTGCAAGCGACATAATCGGCGTGTGGAATCGATCGTTCACTTCTGCCAGCTTGCTTGGAAGCAGTCTGTCAAAAGACCAAGCTAGCAGAAGCCTGCTTCCCGCCATCCAGATCGCTGGTACGGTGAGCAGAGCCGCAGCAATCAACGTAATGAGCCAAAGCACCTGAACCGGCGGTGAAGCCAATATGAAGATCGGGAAGTTAGTTGCCACACCACCTCTGACCAATGGGGCAGCAAGCTGGCCAGGGCTATTCGTGCTCAACTGTGTAATAGCAACCAGAAAGTCGCGTCCAATGACGACCTCTTCCAAGGCGACTATCGCAATCACGCCGAAACCGAGAGCAACACAGGAGGCCACCATGTTGATGAGCTGACCCGTGAGAGTTCCGGCACGTTTCATTTCACCTGTGTAGTACGAAGTCCAGTAGGTGTTCGTTGTGCCTCCTGTCATACCTAGGGCAGGCAGGAGAATAGCGGCGGTATACGCAACAGGAGCGAAGGCATACGGGTAAGCATTCTTCGCGATGCTTATGATGTCATCGTAGTTCTGTCCCACGAACGCATTGAACTTCGAGACGAAATCAGCGTGATTGCTGGTTGCCAAGACCGCAAACATCACTACTAATCCGACCAAGTAGACCGCAAACAGAATTCGTTGATAGTATCGCAACAGCAAACGAACGCCAAGCACTGCAACTAGGAATGTGAATAGCAAGAAGGCCGTTCCTATGGCGGTACTCCAAATCGGTGTCGTTATCACTGAGCTGATCTCAACCAGCGCAGGATTGCCGGTCGTCTGGCCCAGCACATAGAGCCCTGGAGCCAAGGCCCAGAAGTTTATGTAGGCCGTAGCATAGCTCGCCATCGCTGGACAGAGGGCCAGCCACATCATCGTTTCCATTGCAAATCCAATAGACGGATGCAGTATTCGACTCTGTATCACGTAAGGCGCCCCTGATCGTGGCATGCTGGCGCTCAGCATGGCGATTGCAGTGACGTAGCCTAAAATGCCGCACATCATACCAAGGAAAGTGTTGAAAACAACGTCTCCCCCAGGAACTGCATAGTAGATGAAAAACGTCGTAAATGCGGCCGAGAATATTGGTGAGACATTGCCAAAGTTGCTAATGAAACCCTCGATTGGAGAGTACTCTCTAACAAGTCCGGTAGCTTCTCTCACAAACACAGTTCTAGGACTCAAAGGGCAATACTCCGACACGGAAAGCCCAGCTCGCCGATGACGGTTCAGTGACTCCAAGCCTACATAGGCTTTTCATACACAGACCAACCGGTTGTCGGACAGTGGGTTCCCTTGTCAAGTAGGTGACTTGACGCTACGCATATAAGACTTTTCTCATCTGGAGAGGCTCGTAGTACTTGTGCAGAGCGCGATCGCCTACCGCTAATGCTAGGATAGATGGGCCAAATGACTCGGTTGCACACCGCATACCTGACGGGACGACAGCTACGTGTTTGGGATTTGATGCGAACCGGCCTTTCGCAGAGCGAAATAGCCAGAACACTGAACATTACACGCCAGGCTGTCAATCAACTGAGTCAGAGGATCCCTGAGAGGGTTGCGGCAGCTCTCAACGATGCCTCGAAACTCAACCATGTAGAACCTAGATACATAGACAGTAGCAAGGGCATACTTCTGGGTTGGAGCAGGGATTTTGAAACCGAAGCTGTTATCACACTAACTCCAGAAATAGGACTGCGCATCTGGTATAGGCATAACCTTGGACGATGCAACATATGTCCGGACCGGCGACAATGTAGGTCGATGCTTCTCAAGAGCGCAGATGATCTCGGTGTGGCGCTTTCTGGGCAAGAAAAAGGGCTACCCCCTTCAAAGCTCTCAAGTGTGGTTTTCTCGAGAGCGCTGGCGCCTGATCAGAGGAAAAGTGGCGTGGGGTCGAACCAGTAGCGACGGCTCCACGGTCTGCTTCTGCCCAGTACTCAACTGTGCTGTTCGAGACTTTGCCATACCCTCACCGCGCAAGCCTATGGGTCTGCTGTCATAGACTTCACTGATTCAATTCCTGTCCATGAACAGCCAGTCCATGGCCCTGACCCAAACCTTGCCCCGACGAAAGTACTCCCTGGCCATGCACATTATGGGAGAGTGTGTTGATGCGGAGACGAATGAAAACTTCGAAGACCAAACTGTGCAATGGCCGCTATCATTGCTAGGCTCGATGAAAAAAATGGACGCGCTTTGGAGGCTTACCCTCACACTGATTTCACCACATCGCTGAACAATTTCAATGACTCGGATCCGGGCGGATTGAAAACGTAACCGATGAAGTATGTAATTCCGGCACGCAAATAGTCCTGAATTTGACTTGCGCAATCAGCCGGCGTACCCGCAATCATTGTGCCGATCTCTTCTCCAAGGGGATAGTATGTAGCATGAAAGGCTCGCAACCGTTCGGTCAATGCATCATGGTTCTTGGCAACTATCACGTTGCCCGCCCAAGAGCGCACCAATGTGCCGGGGTCCCTGCCGAGTCTCTTACACATGTGATCTAGCACTCTGTTTTTCATCTTGCAGTCTTCGGGACAAAGTCCATAGAAATTGCTGTAATCCGCAGACTCAGCTACTATGCCAAAAGTGAGCTTTTCACCCTGCCCGGCAACCCAGATTGGAGGGTGAGGTTCTTGAACGGGTTTAGGGCGATCACGTGCTTGCTCCACCCGGAAATACTTGCCGTGAAATGTCGTCTCGTCCTGCGTCCACAATAGCTTGAGAATCCGAATTGCCTCGCTGAGCTGATCTGTGCGAACCCTGGCATTTGGGAAGGGGAACCCGTAGGCGTCGTACTCTGCTCGATACCAGCCAGCGCCTATGCCTAACTCCAATCTTCCCCTGCTCACCACATCAACCGTCGCGCTTGTTTTGGCCAATAATGAGGGGTGCCTGTACGAGTTACAGAGGGCCATCACCCCCAGCCTGATTCTGCTTGTAACGGGTGCCAATGCCGCGAGTGTAGTCAGACTTTCGAAAACGTCCTCTCCAGGAGTTGGGAAGCTATAGAAATGATCGCTGACCCATACGGATTCGTAGTCAAGTCTCTCGGCCTCAGCCGCCATCCGTTTCAGTTCCTCGAATTCTGGCGTCCTATGAGTGGGAGTTGTCAGAAAGACGCCCACGCGAGGTGCTTTCATTGAACTCAAACGCAACAACCGAGCTGTTCCAGACGGTCACGTGCATATCTCTTCTTCGCCGGCTCCGCATAAGGCCGGGGATATACCTTAGTAGAGATCGTTTGCGACATCGTCCAATCCAAGCCGAAGTAGTGTCTTCTTGCTTGGCTTTGCTGATTCTAGATCCCAGCCCATCGCTCGAAGGTATTCCTGCGATAGCCTGTTCAACTCGACTGTTCTGTCCTTTGTTGGACCTTCTTCTAACGGAGGCATTCCCAGCGCTCTGGCCGGGAACTTGAAGGTCAGTGGGTCTAGTCCTTCTCGTATATTGAAAGCTTGGCGCATGTTGGCGATTCTTTCCCCGAGAATCAGGAGATCACCGAGAGTCAAAGGCCATCCTGTCACTGCCGAGATCATTTTGGGAAGATGGCGTACGGATGATGAAAGGTAGCCGAAACAGCATAGTCCAGCGCACTGAACGACGTGCATTAGACATTCCAGGCTCTTCACTTGTTTTCCGCGAGGAGCCGAGAAGTCTCCTCCCGGTTTGGGTGTTCCGATCGCAAGGTCTGGAGGCGGAATAAACTGGCTTGCTTGAATATGATGTGCCGGAGTGGCGTTCAACTTGTATATTACGGCTAGTGCTGGTTCATAGCGCGGATCATGCATAGGTAGGCCTTCGCCCCTTATGTGCATCGCGTATTGGTCGGCTCCCCTGCCGATGCTCTCAACAGCCTTGTCCAAGCCGTCGGCCAGCAGGTTTCCTATGGCCTCGCGTTTTCCTATTTTCTCGACCAGGCTCACTATCGCTTCATGGTTACCCCACTTCAATTCGAGACCGCCGGTATCTTCTTTGCTGATCAAACCATGCTCGAAGCATTCTATGGCAAAGCTAACGTAGCTGCCGGCGCTGATGGTGTCGAGCCCATATCTGTTGCATAGATCATTGATTCTGATCAGGGATTCCACATTGTCGTTGAGGCAGTTGGATCCGAAAGCCGCGCATGTTTCATATTCGGGCCTGTGAGTCTCGAGCGTCTTGTAGGGGCCACCGCCGACCGTTACAACATATCCGCATGAGATCGGACACTGCCAGCAGCCGTACTTCTTGGCCTGGTATTTCTGGATGGCCTCATATCCGACCGCTTCGCCCCTGGGGAAATCGCGGACACCTACCCCCGACCAGTTTCTTATCGGAGAATCATTGCATTCGACGCCTGCTGTGTTGTATGCAGGAGTACCTTTCTTATAGAAATCAGCAAATCCGAAGCCTTCAGCGATCTCGTTGATGCATCGTTTTCGTATCCCCATTAGCTTTTTCTCGTCAGCCAATTGGACTTTCAAGCTGCCCTTCGCGGCTATCGCCTTCAATCTCTTGGATCCCATAATCGCGCCCAGTCCAGAACGCGCGGCTGCCCTGCCCTTCTCGTTGATGGCCGCAGCGATGCGGACGACCTTTTCACCAGCAGGTCCAATCGACAGTACTTGAACATCTCTGCCATGCTTTCTTTTCAGCATCTCTTCCGTCTGACTGGTGTCTTTGCCCCAAATCTCTGCAGCCGATTTGATTTCGTGGCTCCCTTCGTCCAGAAACAAGTAGACTGGCTCCAGTGATATTCCACTGAAGAAGACCGCATCAAAGCCTGAGGACTTGAGTGCTGGACCGAAGCGCCCTCCGCAGTTTGCGTCACCCCATGTCCCGGTCAAAGGAGATTTTCCTACTGTTGCGAATCGGGCGCCGATTACCGCAGGCGTGCCGGTGAGAGGTCCAGTCACAACTCCAAAGTAACTTTCGGCACCAAGGGGGTCTACTCTAGGCCTCATAGAATCGTAGATGATTCGAACTCCAACCCCGTAGCCTCCAAGGAAGCGTCGGTACAGTTTACTCGGCGGAGTAATCTCCTGAACTCTGTTTGATGACAGATCCACCATCAGTATGCGATTCATGTATCCGCCTGTCATGATCGGTACCCGCCATACCCTCTAGGCGTATCCATAGACTGCCCGAAGTTGAGTAGAGCTGTAAGGAGGCATTTCAGGCGTTATGTGAGCAGACGCGGAACATGTGAGTCCTCCATGTCTTGCTAGAGTCTCTTGATGGATATCCTCTGTACTCCTTCTGTCCAGATTCTTTCGCATTCTTCGGAGAACCTGGGGAAGCCTTCCGTTATTGTGGCAAAATGGTTCATCGGGTGTGGACCATCGACTTGGTAGAGAGGTGAATCTGCCCCATACCACATCGCGATGTCGCATACGGCCTGCCGTTGCCCCCGCAAACCGCCTTCCCAAGCAGGCGGGAAATAGCCATACATGATGTCTCCGGGTCCGGGGTAGATCGTTATGTTCTCACGAGGAACCATCTTCAAAGCTCGAGTTGGTTTGACCATTGTCCAGATTTCGTTGCCGCACCATTTTGCGTGCCTAATTTCCCCTTCGTGCGGCAACGCGTTCCAGACAGCCTTGCATGTCTTGGGAGCCAAGTCCTCATGCATCTCGGCCACAGCGCTAACATTGTTTTTCACTAGTACAATGGCGATCTTTCTTGCCAAATCAATCACTCCAGAGTCGCCAAACTGCTATTGGTATTTCAATCTATGGGATTTGTTCGGACTGATCTTCTAACTGAGTGCAGAGATCGCCTGTGAGAACTCTCGACCTTCTGCGTTCATCTGTACAATTTCAGGCTAGGCAACGGTCTTAGCGTGCCTGGTATCAAACAACTGAAGTCACGCTTCTACGAAAGGAGTTGCAGAGCGGTCTGGGCATAGATCCTTGTGGCTGTGACCATTTCATCAACGGAGATCCATTCATCCGGTTGGTGCGCCTGTTTGATGTCGCCGGGTCCGAAGATTACTGTAGGTATGCCCTTCTTGACGAGAATCGCTCCATCCGTCGTATAGGGAACTCCCTCGATTCCGGGATCTCGCCCGGTGACTTCTAAAACGACTTCCCTTATGGTTCTCACAATTGCGTGGTCCTGTCTGGTTTCCATTGGAGGCACCTCGACAATCGTTCTGACATCTGCCACCAGATCTGGATCTCGTTCTTTCAAGCTATCTATGAGGGATTCAAGCTCCTTTTTTCCGGTCTCGGCGTCCTCACCCGGCAACAATCTTCTGTCCAGTTTGATCTTGCAGAACGCAGGGACGGCCGCAGGTATCGTTCCTCCCTCAATGGTTCCTACACTTATTGTGGAAGGCCCAAGCAGCGGATGCCTTTTCCGTTTCTCAAGCTCGACGGCGAACTTCTCGATCGAGTCTATGACTTCCTTCATCTTGTAAATCGCGTTTATCCCTTCGTGAAGAACACTTGCATGCACGGCCTTTCCAATTGTCGTTATTTCGTATGCGACATCGCCCTTGTGCGCAGTGCAGACATTCAAGCGTGTGGGTTCTCCCACAATGGCAAACTCGCCTTTGATAGGTCCGTCCACCACGCGTCGCGTTCCCATCTGATTCTCTTCCTCGGCGATTACAGCGGTAATCACGAGATTCCCTCTCAACTCGACGCCCGCACCCTTCAAAGCCTTCGCCGCTATCATCATGGACGCTAAGGGCCCTTTCATGTCCGCAGAGCCTCTACCAAAGATGCGGCCAGCCCGAAGGACACCACTGTACGGGTCATCAGTCCAACCTTCGCCGGGAGGGACCACGTCCGTGTGTCCATTGTACATCAGGATGGGCTTTCCAATTTTTCCACGTAGCACTCCGTATACATTCGGTCTTCCTGGAAGGACCTCATCGACAGTGACTTCAAGACCGTACTCCTTCAGCTTCCCAGCGACGAACAACGCGAGCTTCTCTTCCTCCCCCGATATGCTTGGTATTCTAACCATCTCTTGACTGAGGGCTACGACCTCACTACTGTAGAGGTCGAGCGCGTCGCGCAGCTTTCTATCCCACAATTTTCTCTCCACATCGAGGCATGAGACTACTGTGCGCTAAAATCCCTTCGACGGGATGCCAGCGAGAATGTTTGACCGAAAGAGAAGCGACACTTCTGCCTCCGACAGCCATATATTCGAAGTATCAAACGTGCAGACTCTATCTGAAGAGGCATCTGTGAAATGGCATGTTTCGCACGCATGAAATGCGACAAGTGCGATGCACAGTATGAGGAAGGCTCTCCCTGCGCTTGCACAGTCTGCGGTGGATCAATTCAGATACAGTACGATTACGAGGCTATATCCAAAAGCGTATCAAAAAATGGGCTCGCAGCCAGAGAAGCGGGAGTCTGGAAGTACGCGGAGTTTCTCCCGCTGCCCAGAACTGCGAGAATCACTACGCTCGGTGAGGGTGGCACTAGATTGGTGAAGTCAGAGCGCCTCGGCCAAGCGGTCGGCCTCAAGAAACTGTTCTTGAAGGATGAAACGCGAAACCCTACGGGCTCCTTCAAGGATCGGTGCTCTACCGTGTCGATCAGCAAGGCCCTGGAAGCTGCCGCCGATGGGGTAGTGATCGCTTCTTCGGGCGGGGCTGCCGCTTCCGCTTGCGCATACTCCACGGTGGCTGAGATACCATGTTACGTCTTCGTCCCCCCTGAGACCAGCGTCGGCAGGCTTCTAAAAATACGGATGTTTGGTGGCCGCGTTTCAAAGGTGGTTGGTCCGGTCGAGAATTGCATGCTAGTTGCCGAGCAAGCCAGCCGAAAACACGGGTGGATCAATGTGACTACGAATTCAAAAGCCAACCCCTATACGATCGAGGGCACCAAGACCGCGGCTTACGAGATCAGCGAAGCACTTGGCTGGCGTTCCCCTGACTATCTTGCTCTGCCAGTTGGTTCCGGCGCTTGTTTACTAGGACACTGGAGGGGGTTCAGGGATCTAGAGGAGATGGCATTTGTCAGTGACATGCCTCGCCTTGTTGCTGTTCAGGCCGAAGGTTGCGCGCCTTTGGCTTCAGCCATGAAAGCTGGCCTTGGTCCCGAGGGGGTCAGGCTGTGGAGCAATCCTAGGACGATTGCTTCAGGAATAAGTGATGCGTTCCCGGCAGATGTTGAGGGTGCGTATGAAGCAATCCGCCATACGAGCGGGCTCGCCGAAACAGTCAGCGACGATGAAATCGCTGAGGCGCAGTCATTGCTGGCAAGAAAGGAAGGGATTTTCGCAGAACCAACAGGCGCCGTGTCCATAGCGGGCGCTATCAAGCTTGCCCGACTCAGGACGATCGACACCAACGACGTCGTTGTGTGTGAGATCACTGGACATGGTCTAAACGATATCGAACCGACATTGTCGCGATTCACGGAGGTATCTCGGATCCAACCGGTGCTTGAGGACTTCGAGAGAAGTCTGATGACTCGACGAGACGCTTGAAGTGCTCTTTCTTAGACCTCAGGACACCATGTTGGATCACAATCAACTTCCTCTTCGCTCATGTTCGCACCACGTCGGTCAGAATTTTGGAAACGCTCGCATGGCTCAGGCGAAACCCTAGGTCAGCGATCGCAATCTCCTGATGTCCACGACGTTCTCGATTGAGTAGTAGTTCTTCGCCAAGAA
>CAYMZN010000054.1:0-11202 GCA_964394935.1 uncultured Candidatus Bathyarchaeia archaeon
CGGAAGAGCCTACTTATCGAAGCGGCAATCCTTTGGCAAGTTCAGATAAGGTAGGTAGGAAGCCCATGTAGGAAGCCCATGTCACCGTGATCATCACAGGCTCTGACGAGCAATGGACTGTCTCAGTTCAGCACACGAAGGAAGACATCGAAACGAACATTGATGCATTCAAGGAAGTGGCAAACATAGTCAAGAAATTCGACGAATCGATGCCAGTTGTGGAGGCAACATAGGCCTCCGGCACATCGAACCCCCTAGAAAGAATAATTACTCTTCAACGAAGTCTGATGGGAACCAAGGCGCTATCCTAATCGACGGATCCTTCAGATGGCTCGTCCTCAGGTACAGGTGCTGGGAAGGCTTTCAATCGGACTGACGACATACGCCGAGGGATCCTTGCGGAATTAGCGCCGCCTAGGATAGAAGCGATACGGGTGATAGAGAGGGATGCCGCACGTGCGGCAGACAGTGTCGCGTGGATTGACAGGCGCGCGACATCGCGAGCAGATCAGCTGAACAGTCGGCATGACTCTCTTACGCTTCCTCATGGCCAATAGTACAGCTGCGACAATAACAGTCAAACCCGCTCCTAGCCCGATTACTAGGACCGGAATCAGCAGGTCCCACTGACCGGAGAGTGATGTGGTAGTTGCGGTCCCATTCGTTGAAGCGGGATTCGTCTGCGTGCCTGTTACGCTTGTCGAAGTCGTATTGCTTACTGTTTCTGTGGTGGCAGAGACCGTGGTGGTTTGAGGCACATATACCATCGTGACCCTGCTACCCTGTGTTGATGCCGGCAGTGTCGATAGCGTCACAATTGTGAAAGCTAGGAGCAGAAGCATACTGGTCGTGAAACGAGCCATTGTCCTAGGCATTAGTAGGCAAGCCTTCTGAGCGCAGATACGGGATGGAGGCGAAGATAAGACACTTTCCCATTCTAGCGGGAAAGGATTGTCGGAGATTCGTGGCGCATCAAGTCGACATGCGGAGAAAGGTCGTCATCAATGGAGCGTCGTCACCTTGCCAGCTAGCCAGTGATCTGTTCAGCACCTAACGTAAGTGATATGCAGGCCGGCCGCATGAGATCCAGCTTGTGACCACGCATGCGATACTCAGAATATGCTCAGCTACTTTCCGGCCGCCCCGTGAATGATCCAGCTGATCCCGTTAATCAGCAGGACAAGCGGGATCAGGATGAGGACAATCTCGATACTAAGCAAAGGACGAAAGATCGCGGCAACCGAGATGATCACAGAGATGATCCCAATGACCATGAAGACTGCTCTTATCCAGCCCGGCATACCTATGGTGCACTCATTCATTTCACTGAGACTGCTCCTCACTCCGGTTTGCTATAAAACGTTACCCGAAACCTCAGGTCAAACACACCAGGTCGAAGCTTGGCTCCGCTTGCTCTGATCGGCCGTCGCCAGATGCCGATTGAGCTGTCAAGGAGGCACTTGAAAGCTTCAGGAGCATGCCTAGGCGACACAACTAGTCTTGCTCTTCAGGCGTCGCGATTGTTCCTTCCACCCTTGCGCCCGGCCTCACCAAGACCCCAGGCCCGACCCTCGAGCCAGCCGTTAGGTGCGTGTTGTCTCCCAGTTCTGCTCCTGCGCCAACAAGAGTCTCACGTTCAATTTGAACTCGGTTGCCTATCTTGCAGTTCTCAGCCACGACACAGGCGTCGAGGATCGCGTTGTACCCGATCTGTGTGTTTTCGTACACCACCGAGGAAGCTATTCTCGTGCCCGCTGAAACCTCGCTTCCGTCACCTACACACGCATGTGGGCCAATGATAGCGTCTCCGTGCACCTTCACGTCGTTTCCCAGACACACGGGTCCTCGTATGGTAGCGGTTTTGGAGATCGAGCTCCCTGATCCGCAGACAATCTTGTGCTCGGATTTGGTGCTTGCCGGCTCAAGCTTGTCGAGCGCCCAGATGTTCGCTTTGAGATAGCTTTCGGCGTCGCCGATGTCGACCCAGAAGCCGCTGGCATGATAGCCCGCTAGAGTCATTCCCGATTGAAGCATTAGTGGAAACAAGTTCTTCGAGAAGTCGAACGGTCTTCCTTCCGGAACTAGTTCCAGAACTTCAGGTTCGAGTACGTAGACGCCCGTATTCGCCAGGTTGCTGAAACATTCTGCAGGCTTGGGTTTCTCTAGGAAACGGGTCACTCGGTCATCTGAAAGCTCCGCAATGCCATACTCTGACGGGTTCTCGACCTGAACGAGCGCCAAGGTGGCCGAGGCGCCGAGCTTACGGTGAAGTTGAACTATTCCTTGGTGGGCAAACTCGAACTGATTGTCGCACTGAACCACTAGGAACGTTTCGTCGATCAGTGCCTCCGAGTTCTTGACAGAGCCAGCGGTTCCGAGCGGATTTCTCTCTTCGACGTGGTGGATTCGTACGCCGTACCGGGAACCGTCGCCAAGCGTGTCACGCAATCTGCTGGCTAAGTAATTGGTCGTCACAACGAAATCGTCGATTCCCTCACGCCCGAGCTTCTGGATCAGGCGGACAATTGCCGGCTCTCCGGCCAGTGGAAGGAGTGGTTTCGGTTTCGTGTACGTTAGCGGTCTCAGTCGCGTCCCCATCCCTCCTGCCAGAACAACAGCCTTCAACGCGACTCACGCTGACCTCGGCCAGCTAGACTGCATTCCTCACCCTTATGAGAACTAGACTCCGGATTCTCGACCTTGAAAGGAAGACTGTTAGTCTTCAGTTATAAGAGCCTCGCGAAACGAGTCTTCCTCTCCAGACAGGAACAACTTAAAGCCAAATTCCTCTGAAGCGCATACGTCCTAGGCTGACTGCGCTTGAACGAGATCGTGAGCGAGATCAGTTGTTCTCATTGCGGCGC
Organism: uncultured Candidatus Bathyarchaeia archaeon; assembly: GCA_964394935.1. GTDB lineage: Archaea > Thermoproteota > Bathyarchaeia > 40CM-2-53-6 > 40CM-2-53-6 > CAVPLU01. The sequence goes on from CAYMZN010000054.1 coordinate 2,865, forward strand.
CCCGCTCCGCGTCAAGCCTGGCGAGATCATCGTCACCTGCAAGTATTGCGGGTTTAGTAGCGTATTGGAGACTGGAAAAGCATTCCAATTCGAACATTCGCTGATCGTCAACAGATACACAGACGCGCAGATCAGCGACGGCGTAAGGAGTTGGATGAGGGGCAGTTTTGCCGCGCCGAGGGATCTAGCCTCAAAGGCGACGATCGTTGAAAGCAGCCTGTTGTATCTGCCGTTCTGGGTGGTTGTGACTGAAGCACGTAGTCACTGTAAGGGAATCTTCGAAAGGATCAGCCCTCCAGTCACCAAAGAGTGGGATACCGAGAACAGCTACAACTGGCTGGTCCTAGCAAGACGCGGATCAGACTTTCCAACTCGAGCCTACGAGATTCCGCTCGACGCCAAGATACCGTACGATTATACGCAGATAGACAAGAATGCGAAGATACTCAACGCCGAGTTGGATGCGAGAGAGGCAACAGAGGTAGCTCAGAACGAGATCCGGAACCTCCACCAGTTCTTGGCGAAGGACAACGTCGACAGGATCATAGAGATGACGACAGACTTCGACGTGAAGAATACCCTCTATCTTCACGGCCCGATCTGGTTCGTAAACTACGACTACAAGAAGGAGAGATACCGAGTCCTCATAGATGGCGCAACTGGAGAAGTCATAAAAGGCGACTTGCCGTCTCCAGAATTCAAACTCCTCTGAGCGGGCTCCTTCAAACGAGTTTATAGCAAACCAATTGCAGAATTGGGCTCACGTGAACTGAGCGTTGAGTAAGAAGACACCTATGCAGAGAATACAGGAAAGCGAGAAGCTCCTCGAGAAGATCATGCTGGTTGTGCCGGGTTTCAGCGGGTACAAGAAGAGGGAGCAGCGGAGGGAAGCGGACAAGATCATCCGCAACTTTCTCCACTCCAAGCTTCAAGAGGCCAGAAACGATCTTCAGGACGTGTACGCGGCCGTCGCCAAGAGCGAGCAGTCTAAGGAACTTGAGCGCATTGACAAGGTCTTGGCCGTCTTTGACAGGGTCTCTGAGAGAGTGAATCATGCCTCGTATGGGTATAGCGGGTTCTTCGACGCGATCAAAATAGAGGAGGCTGAACTTGACAGAATGATCGCCTTCGATACGCAACTCGTCGATGGCGCAAAGGGATTGGCCGAACGAGTGAAGATCATCAAGACCGAAGCGGAGGCCGAGAATTTCGAAAATCTTGCAGCAACCATACGTGAATTAGGAAAGGCTGTAGAGGATTTCGATGGAACGTTCGACGAAAGGAAAGAAGTGATTGCCGGAGTGGAGGTCGGTTAAGCATGCCGCAAGTCATCGAATGGACGGGCGCGGGTGCTGAGGACATTATCTGGCGATACCCAACCGAAGACATCACCTGGGGCGCCCAGCTGATCGTGCACGAGTATGAGACCGCGGTCTTCTTCAGAGACGGCAAGGCCTACGACACCTTCGGACCTGGAAGACACACGCTCACAACACTGAATCTGCCCCTGTTGACAAGCGCGTTCTCGAAGATCGCGGGATTCACTCAGACGCCGTTCAAGGCGGCCGTCATATTCATCTCGATGAAGCAGTTTGCGGGCAAGTTCGGCAACCGAGCGCAGACCACCGAGCTCGCGCCACTGATGACGTTCGGGTCTTACTGGCTGAAGGTTGAGAGTCCCGAGCTGTTCGTGAATGAGGTCGTGGGCGGGCAGAACGCATACGCGACCGCGAGCGTGAACGATTTTCTTAGAGGGTTCATCAACGAGAGGATGATCGATGATCTGTCAAAGTATGATCTGGTGACGGTTTTCACGAAGCTGGACGAGACCTCCGCGCAGGTGAAAGCCTCGCTTGTGGAATACTTCAGACGAATAGGTCTCCAGTTGGTTGACCTGAAGTTCGAAGGAATCGACACAACGGCAGAGTACCGAGAGAGGCTGTTCTGGCTCAAGGCCGGAAGGATGCCGCCGGAGGAAGTGCTCAGGATGGAGACGGTGAAGGAGGCTGCGAAGGAGCTAGGCAAGTCGTCAGGCGCGGCCCTTGGCACCGGAATGGTTTTGGTTCCACCTTTGTTCCAGACTCCTGCCACTCCGGGAGCACCAGCGGTTGCCCTCGTCATATGCCCGAGTTGCAGCGCGCAGATTCCTTCAACCTCAAAGTTCTGCCCGAACTGCGGCAAGAGCCTATCAGCTATGCCAACTCAGCCGAGCCAAGTCCCATCACAGAAGTGCACAAACTGCGGCGAGATACTGCCGACGGGAGCAAAGTTCTGTCACAACTGCGGAACCAAACTGTGACCCATTGGTTCAAGACTCATTCCACTCGGTCTGGAATCCTAGTCGTTATCCCCCGCGTCTCATATGCGGAAGGATCAGAGGATCACATCTTCTCTCGCAGCAGCTAAGACATGACCAGAAGGTCGGTTCAAATTCCGCCGCCCGCACCAATGGACCCACACACAAAATCCAATCCAAGAACGACGACGGAGACTACGGACTGACTTGAACAGCAAGCAGCAAAAAAGGAAGAAAAAGACAGGAGAGAGCTCCCTAGGGTAAGGTCCCGCCTTCGTACCCATCCCAGAGGAACACCGGGCACCCCAGCGCCATCGCCGAATCTGAGGCATCGAACCACAGGCCAGGTTTGTTATCAATCCAAGCAACCGCGTCCCAGTAGTATGCTAAGGAAGACAATCCTACAACATTGACCGTGACCATTGTCGGGCCAATCAAGAAATCCACGAGCGTCCAAGGGGGACCGGGCTCGCCATATCGGGCAAACCATGTCGCATCTAAGGAATTCCAGGAAAGACGGACACGCGCGACGAGGTTGCCATCCTGATCGTAGAGTCGCCAAACATACCTTAGAATAACCACAGGCTTGCCGTTTGCAGGGTTCAAGGGAACATCTGGGATTGTCCCATAGAATGTCATTGAGAAGACATAGCTGCCATCATCGAGCTTGGAAACACTTGCGCTTTGTATGTCAATATACCCAGCGCACAACCTAGCCGGGGCAGGACTATGACCTGAAAGAATCAGGTCACATTGAGGGTCATTCGGGTTGGCGTAGACAATTGCTGGAATCACTGCGCCAGCCATGAATACTACGGCAGTGAGGAATAGGGTGCGTGTTAGTTTCATCTTTGGATTTCATGCTCCACTTTCTTTGGGTACTTCTTCTCATCGCGCCCCTCCTCGGCGCTCCCGTGATCAGAGAAAGCACCGAATGCCAAACACGCAGACCGTGAAATCTCAGAAAGCCACTGTGTCGCTCGTTCAGGATTTGAGACTTTCGATACTGTTCGGAACTCGGTAACAAGAGTGAGGAGCAGTTGTTGGAGGATTCTTCGCCTGACTATTTGGAGGAGTCAAGTCAGGAGAGGAGTCAGTTCGTGTGTGACCTTACCCATGAAGTTGTTGTGAAGTTCTCTTATCTCTTGTTCTACTTTTTCGCCGGGTCACCTGCGTTTTTGTGCGGAGAAGATATGGCGCTTACCCATTCGAGGTCTCCTAGGTTGCCTCACTATCGTTTCCTCCGCCATCTCGTCAAGGGGTTTCTGCTCTTATGAAATCGAGGTTTCCCTAGTCGGGTGTCCTCATAAAGTCAGATGCAGTTCAACCCCTTAACCATGATACGGTTGCTTCTCTTTGAGCATCCAGTAGATGATCCGCAGCATCTTCGCTGATGTTGCCACAACCGCCTTTGCATCGCCCTTCTTCTTGGCTAGTCTTCCATAGAATGTGGCCAACCTTCCATCTGGGTCCGACCTGAGGCTGGCTCTGACGCATTGATTCAGAACCCACCTCAAGTATGGGCTGCCAGTCTTCATTATCCGTCCGTGATACGTTCTTCCACCCGACGAACGGGTTGAGGGAGCTAACCCAGCATAGGCGTCTAGGTTATGGGAGGCTAGGAACTGGTTCACGTCACCTATCACGCTGACTATCAGCAGAGCCGAGTAGAATCCAATCCCAGGCATGGTGATCAGGAGCTTCGCGTCCTCATTGTTCAGGGCCTCATTCGATATTACGCGTGAGGCTTCATAGATCTCAGCGTTGAGGCAGTCGATTATCTTCAGGTAACCTTGAACTCTTCTGTCGTCTATCTTTCTGACTTGCTCTAGGAAACGCTTCGAGAATGGGGTGCCCTCTATTCTTGTGTTATTCATCAGCAGGTAGGCATGGATCCTGTTCTTCACGTTGCTTCTTAACCTGACTAGGTTTGCTCTGTACCTGACTAGCCCCCTCAACTCCATGATGTGCTGTGATGGTACGTAGCATTCAGCAATATACCTGCCCCTGAGCAGGTTCGCGAGTGTTAGCGTATATATCCGATCGGTCTTCACCTTGGCGGATGCGATAGCCTTCGACTTGACAGGATTCGACAGTACAACCCTATGCCTCTTCGCCAATATCTGATAGGCCCAGTACCATGTTGACGAAGACTCGATGACAACATTGGTCTCACGAAGCAGGCTGTTGGAGAAGTCTTCCATCGCTGCTGGGTCGTTCTCCAACCTCTCCTCCCATAGAACCACGCCATCCGCATTCATTACAACGGCGTTCGAGTATTTCTTATGGAGATCTAAAGCTGCGTACATGCTGCTAGAATCGTCTGCACGACTGATACGTTTCCTTCCCTTCACATCAGATTATGAAAGATGTTTGTCGCCGAGGTCTCGGTTGGCTAGTCCATTGGTGCGCTGGTCTACGCGACCGAGTGTGTGGCTGGACGGAATCCTGAGCTGCTAAAGAACTGGGCTCCTGCACCCGGATGGGTGAGTGCAGCCTGATGCCAGCCGCTAAGCGACAGGGAGAGATGAGACCCGAAGCGACAGATGCAGATGAGCGGAACTGTGAAAGCTTAACTCGATCACTGACTATGGAGAGAACGGCTGGCATCGGACAAACTTAGGATGACCAACTAGGACCACAACGTCTTTCATGAGTGCGTACCAGCCGACCCACACGCAAGATACCAAAAACGAGGACGAGTTAGGGGGAGGGATCTCCTAATAACCCTTCTTTCCTTGTCAGCTGTGAGGGGACAACGGAATCCAAAGTCTGAAATTTACGCAACGAACTAGTGGAGTGGATGAGCATGGGTTGGAGAGACGGCGGTTTCTGAAGTATGCAGGTGCGACCGCAGCGGTTGTAGGGGTGTCAGCTCTTGGATGGAACTATGTGATGCGACGCGTACCTACGGCGCCCTTGGGAACAACTACGAAAGGACAGGTGCTCGTCAAAGACGAGGCTCTGGTCCCCGAGGCTCCTGAGAACTATCAAGAGGTTCGCCACTTGGTTCTGCGTGGTTCCAGTCGGGATATCGGCAGGGCCCTCGCCGAGATCGCCCGCAGAGACTTGGGCGTTAGCAGGTTGGCGAAGTATACCGATCCGATCTACGGTGAGGCGCGTCGCATCTATCTCAAGGACAACTTCCCAGCACTGTACGAGCGGTCTCTAGGTGTTGCTGATGCCTTCGGCCTTGCAGAGGATGACACTGGCTTCGACACGACAACGCTCCCGTACGATATGGGTTCTTTCGCTTGTTCTAGTGTATGCTACCCGCCGAACACCACGGCCAATGAGCATGCGCTCGTCAGCCGGAACTATGAGTGGTACACGGTGAGCGCGGTGGAGCTGTTCACCGGAAAGAAAGAGCCGGGGGAGCCTCTGATGGGCAAGCACGCTTTCATCGCGGAATTGTATCCAGATGAGGGTTATGCCAGCATGCAGACAACCGACATGGAACTCCTCAACTTCCCGTTGGACGGTATCAACGAGCACGGACTTTTCGGCACATTTTTGGTCGACCAGCAGGGCCCGGAAGAACTGAACCCCGTTGCTGGCGGCCGCGACTCTGGCCTGAGCTCGGCGCACGTTACCAGCTTACTCATGACCCAATGCAAGACCGTGAGGGAGGCCAAGCTCATGATCCTGCAACAACGGATCTTCTTCCCCGGCGAAGCGATACACTGGCTCCTCACTGATGCTACCGGTGCTTCCACAATCTTCGAGACAGACGGCAAGACCGGCGAGTACGTGTTCGTGGATGGCATCGAAGGGAAGCCGCAGGTGATGACTAACCATGCCCTCCACCTCTATCCAACGCCGGCCAGCTTCCCCCAGACCGACCCGAAAGCCAACTACAATACCTTCAACCGGTTCCGGATCCTGCAAGACGCGGTCGATTCGCACCAAGGCAAGTTCACGGTGGACGACTGTTTCCAGATCCAGAGCAAGGTCTACGGCGCCACCGATGATGCGGAAGAGGCGGGAGCCCACGTCCCACACCCTTGCCCGATGCGAACCATGTGGACATTCGTCATGGATCTGACCGACCGAACAATATACATCAAGTACTACCTGCGCGATGCCAGCAAGATCGACGGCACCAAAGATGTGAATCTACTGCTCACGGATCCCATCAAGATCAGGCTCGGCACCTAGAGCAGGATCTTCCACTATGCAGACCCGACGACCACGAGAGCCACATGTCTGACCGACCTCGACACTTTTCGTCGAACAACATAACGATATCGGTTCACATCATTGAGAAGTGCCGCGCGCGTCATCAACTTCGTTGATCTGCAATCGAATCCCGCGGTGTTTGGGTCTTTGTTTCGTTGAGTGTGCGCTCCAGTCGTCGTCGATCACTTGGTGTCGAGATGAAAATTCTTGGCGCTTGGAAGCTCTCTTCTAGCTAGCTTCTCGAATTGACGTGTGGCCGGCCAAGCCCGAGTGCCCGCTGAGCCAACGGAAGGCTCGTTTGGTGAATGGGCTCAGACTCAGCGACTACTCGAGCTGGGCTCCCACGCATGGAAGCTCGAATTGATGCATGTCGCCGTAGGCCAGCCAACACACAGGAGGTCAAGGAAACCCCCATGAATAGTGTAGGATTAGATGCCCATAAAACCCGTTGCGTCGCGTGCGTAAAGACGCCGGAAGGAAGAATCCTAGAAGAATTCGCGTTCCAGAACAATCCACACGGCCATGAAGAACTCATCGCACACCAGAGAGCGTATCCTCAGGTCCAAGTTGCCATCGAGTCAACAGGCAACCTTTGGATCCCCATCTACAACCGCCTTGAAGACGAACATATCCACACCGTGCTCACGAACCCGAAGAAGACCCGCCTCATCGCTGAAGCAAAGATCAAAACCGATAGACTCGACGCACGAATACTCGCGGATCTACTACGCGCGAATCTACTCTCAGCAAGCTACGTCCCACCACCAGAGATCCGCATGCAAAGAAGCATCATACGCGAACGAGCACGCTTAACCCAGCTCCGCACGATCATCAAGAACCGCATCCACTCATTTCTCGACAAGCACGGATACAAATCCCCATACACAGACCTCTTCGGCAAACACGGCCTGGAATGGCTTTCCAAGCTGGAACTACCCGCTGACGACCGAATACTCCTAGAAGTCAACCTGGAACAACTCAGCAGCCTCAACCATTCAATCCACAGACTGAACGAAACGATCGCAACATCAGCCATCGAGAACCCGGAAGTGAAACTCTTGATGGGATTCACAGGCATCGACTACTACAGCGCCATGCTCCTCATCAACGAGATCGGACCAGTCGCGCGGTTCGCGTCACCGAAGAAGCTTGTCAGCTACGCAGGCCTCGCACCCAGCACACACCAATCCGGCAACCACACAACTCATGGTCCGATCACGAAGAAAGGCAACAGCCACATACGCTGGATACTCGTCGAAGCCGCCCTGCACGCGTCACGACACGACCCCAGACTCGGCCAGTTCTACCTGCGAATCATGAAACGTCGAGGACACAACAGAGCCCTCGTCGCAGTCGCCCGCAAGATGCTTGTCACGATCTACCATGTCCTCAACCATCGCCGAGAATACCGAGGTCTACGACCTGAACTCTACACAAATAAGATTAGGAGGCTCCAGCGAGTCACAGAATCAAGCCTACAAACCGCATGAGTCAGCCAACCCACATCAAAACGAGAAGCGCAAGAGAAGAGAATTTTCATTGATGCGGGCGCCTGAAATTGAACCGTCGTCGTCGGATACCTCGGTGCGGACGTCCTGATTTGAACACATGATGATGCATGAGCCCTTAAGGAAGTCGCTCTGTGCCGTGGTTGGGGCTCAGACCGAGGACGCGCCTGCATCACGTGCTAAGCCTATTGGAGGGCCGTCGCGCTCCTTCTCTTGGAGAAAATCGCCAACGATGAGCTCGGCATCCATGTCTGCCTGCCGTTTGTCTTTGAGGCCTCGACAGCGGAGATGAACTGTTCCAGGTTCTTGAAGTTCCTGTCGTAGACGTGGTAGCTGTCGCTGTCATCCACGTACC
>CAYMZN010000055.1:0-11118 GCA_964394935.1 uncultured Candidatus Bathyarchaeia archaeon
AGTTCAGCGGCGGTGGAGCTACGCTTTCCTGAAACGATCTTTGAGCTTCTTCAGGACTTCAGGAAGGGTCGTGTATTCCATCTCTTCAGGTCCCAGCCGGTGAGGCATGAAAGGCCCATGGCGCCGCATGTAATCTGCCACTAGGTTCGCCGTGTCTCTTGTCCTGTCGAAGGCTGGATCGCCAAAGAGATCCACCGGGCCAATGAGCTTTGCATCGCTCACCTGGAATCCCAGGCCCACAACTCTCGGGGGGCCGTCGAACCGGCTAGTCTTGTTCTGAGAATCGTCGACGCTCACAGGCATTAGCGGGCCGTGGTGTGATCCTCGCATCCAGCCCGCGACAAGATGAGGAAAGGCAAACGCCTCGAGGACCTCCCCCGCGGCCGGAAGCCCAAACTGCGCGCGCACGATGCACACCGGATCGTCCTTACCAACGTACCTGCCGGCAATCAACGAGAGACGAGTTGTACTGGCGGCCGCTGCAGGTAACCCATCACTTCGGCGTACCTTCTCAATCACATACCTTCCGGGGGTTCCTATCAAAGCAAGCAGGTCGTACATCTCCGCGGGACATTTGAGGTCAACTTCGACGTTTTCGAAGACATCAAGAACTGTAAAGTTGAAGCCGTCGTGTAGTTTCGGATCTATGATTAGGCCTGCGGTGTTGAACGGATCTGCGAAGATCTTGAAGAGCGGCAGGTTCCATGCGCCGGGCTCCGTCTTGTCTGCCATGAAGATCAGGACGGGGTCGCTCTGTCTCTCCATGAACTCTAGTTCGGCAACCCCCGGCCCCATGCCCTTGACGTTGCCGGAAAAAGCCTCAGAGAGAAGGTCCTGACCTGCAGCGTAGAGCTTCAGGGGTCTCGAGACCTTCTCGGTGACTTCTTTGAAGCATTTCCAAGCTAGCTCGTGAATCGATGGATCGTCTTCGCCCATCGTATGGGTCATTATGAGCTCCAAGTCGTCGCCCGCGTGAGTGACATGGTAATCGGATATCGCTCCCTTCTTGCGGGCTTCTTCTAGGAACTGACGTGCGAACTCGATCTGTTTAGGATGAACTGTTGCATGCCCCGAGACGGAGCCTACATCGGCTTTTATCACAGAAACAGTCGTCTTTCTAGGTTGAGTGGACATAGACCGTCATCGGAAACACTCTCTAGTCCAGTCTATATTACCGTTCGCAATTCGCAGATTGGGTTCTGATTCGTTCGGTCTTCTCAAGGCTTAAGTTAACCCACCGTTGTGCCTGCTGCTACAGGGATGGTTTGTGAGGTGACACAAGGCAAGATTTCGCCTCCCCTGATTCTGGTCAATTTCAAGTGTTATCTAGAGGCAACAGGCGCCAGGGCGGTTCAGCTCGCGAAATGCGCCCAGCAAGCGAGCGAAAAGTTTGGTGTCACGGTGGCAGTCGCTCCTCAAGCAGCGGACCTTAGGCTTGTTTCGCAGCAAGCAAAGGTTCCTGTCTTCGCTCAGCACGTCGACCCGATAAGTGCAGGTTCGCACACAGGATACATGCTCGCTGAGTCCGTCCTCGAGGCAGGTGCATCAGGCATTCTTGCGAACCACTCGGAGCGGAGGCTTGAGGCGAGCGCTATTGAGGAGGTCATCTTGAGAGCCAAGGATCTGAGACTGAGCACGGTCGTTTGCGCAAACACTTCTGGAATCGCTGCGGCCGTTGCCTCGCTTGGGCCCGATATGATTGCTGTGGAGCCTCCAGAGCTCATAGGAAGCGGCGTCGCCGTCTCAAAGGCCAAGCCAGAAGTGGTCACCGACACAGTATCAAGGATTAGAAGGATCAACAGCGAGGTCATCATCCTTTGCGGTGCAGGAATCACCTCCGGAGAGGATGTCAAGGCGGCGCTCAGGCTTGGCACTCAAGGAGTACTTGTCGCAAGTGGAGTCGTTAAGGCAAAGGATCAAGCTGCGGCAATCGACGACTTGGCCAAAGCCTGCCGGTGACAAACCCAGTGGCCCAATCAGGCCTACTGCGCTAGGATAGTTGTTTGCTTATCTACCTGCACGTTGGAATGTAGCGCCTCCCGATGTGGACCACATGGAATTCCGGCGGCTCCTTGAAGAGAAGCGAAGGATCGTAGACGAGCGTATAGATGAGATTCTGTCGCATGGTTTCGACCAGAGCGAGGCGAGCGAACTTGTCAGATATACCTTCACGACTGGGGGCAAACGACTGAGGCCGATAATGGTTCTACTCGCCTCAAAGGCGGTCGGAGGAGAAGAGAAGTCAGCACTCAACGCGGCGGTTGCAGCAGAGTTCGTGCATGCGGCATCGCTTATCTTCGACGACCTTATCGACAAAGACAGGCTTCGTAGAAACATGCCTACCCTGAACGTTGCATTCAAGGACGACAAGGCAATCAGTTCAGGACTTTTCCTTGCCGCGAAGGGAGTCGAGGTCCTATCCGACTACAAGGATCCCAAGATCATGAAAATGATCGGTTGGGCCTTAGTAGAATTGAGCAAGGGGGAGATGCTTGATGTCATCTCGGATATCGCCATAGATGTGGAGCACTACCTCAACATAGCGGACCTCAAGACAGGTTCCCTGTTCGCGGCGTGCGCCGGAATAGGCGGCCTCATAGGCGGGGGCTCTCGTGAAGAGATTAACGCCTTGTACAACTATGGTAGAGCGGTAGGCGTCGCGTTCCAGATCAGAGACGACATAATGGATCTAACTGGGAGTTCTGACCCGTCGAAGGCCGAACGGGCCAATCTGGTGCTAGCCCACTACCTCGGGGCGAGCACTCGGCAGGATCGGGTGAGCGCGATGTTGAATCACGACGCGAATAAAACCCGAGACGACGCGCTTGAGGCATTGCGCCGGAGGGCGGTTGAGTTTGCAAGACGAACGTCAATAGAGCACATTCAGAAGGCAAAGTCCGAGATCACTGTTCTTAGAGACGGTGAAGGCAAGGAAGTTTTGTCGGCGTTGGCCGATTTCGCGCTTGAGCGGGAGACTTAACTCAGCCTTATCCCTCAGAGAGGATCTCGCTTCCGCAGGTCTTGCATTTCCACTTGAAGTAGATTTTGTTGTCTTTCAAGACAAGCTCCGCATCGGTTCCGTGTTGCTGCTGACACTTGGGGCACCAGAGATGCGTCATGCCAGGCGATTTCCATGTCATGACAACTCAACCCATGCCGAGTGTACTCGCCTCAGCTGACCTTGCTCTTCTCTCAAGCTCACGATTCTGATATTTCAAATATCATCGCTCGGCAACACCCCTTATATTACTACCAAGGTGTGAGTTGAAGGCCTGCCAGGCACATTTCGAGGAAAGCCGGATGGCATTCGATTCTTGGACACTCATGTTGATCTTCGAATTCCTCCTTTTCCTTGGGATATTTCCGCTCTTGATTTTCGGCTGGCTGATGAGCGCAAAGGGAAGGAACGCGATTAGGGACGCGCCGTTTGAATCCGGCCAGACACATTTGGGAGAAGCAAGACAGCGCTACATGATGCAATACTATCCATATCTGATCATGTTCGTTGTCTTCGACGTAGTAGCCATGTTTCTTTTCACATGGGGGCTAGCCTTCACAGCACTGCCTTTCGCTCAGGACTTTCTCTTCCTCGTCTTCCTGGTAATTCTAGTGGCGCCGCTGGGCTACGCGCTCTACCTTTCCGGGAAAACCGAAGTTTGGTGAAACGATTGCAAGGATTGCCCACATTTCAAGAGCTCGTAAGCCTTGCTGTGAGGATAATTACATCAAGGACTTTCCTTGAGATAGTTGTGTTCCCTGGCCTTCTGAACATCCTGCTGAGTGCTGCACTTCTCACTTGGCTGGAAAGGAAAGTGATTGCTCGTGTTCAACTGAGAATAGGACCATTGTATGCGGGAATGTGGGGGATTCTCCAGCCGATAGCAGACGGTGTCAAGCTGATGTTCAAGGAGATGATCTTTCCCGAGCTGGCCGATGCGAAACTGCTCATGCTTTGCGCTCTCAGCTTGATGCTGATTGCGGCTGCGCCTGTAGTGGCAATTCCATTTGGAGACGGCCTGGTCATTGCGAACATGGACATAGGCCTGATCTACGTGTTCGCGGTCATCTCGCTCTTCCCGAGTGTCATTCTGTTGATCGGTTGGGGAAGCAACAGCAAGTTCTCATTCCTGGGGGGACTGAGGTCTCTATTCCAGCAGGTCTCTTACGAGATCCCGATGTGGCTTTCAGTCCTCGGCATAGTCATGCTCACGGGGACACTGAACCTAAGCCAGATCGTGAAGGCTCAGCAGAACGTGTGGTTTGCCCTGCCACAGGTCCTAGGCTTTGTGGTTTTCTTCACGGCGGTGCTGGCAGAACTTGAAAGAATTCCATTCGATCTGCCAGAAGCGGAAACTGAACTTGTAATGGGATGGATGACTGAGCTGAGCGGTGTAGCCTTCATGTTGGGTTTCCTTGCAATGTACACCAAGCTGTACTTGATGTCCGCACTGATCACGACGCTCTTTCTTGGTGGATGGCTCGGCCCCTTCACCGTGCCTCAGCCGGTGTGGTTTGTCTTGAAGACATTTGTGGTCGCAAGCATCATCGTGATAATTAGAGGGAGCTTTCCAAGGGTCAGAGTCGACCTACTGCTCAAGGCTGGCTGGACGAGACTGCTTCTGCTCGCCCTAGCAAACATCTTCGTGACTGTCGTCCTGATTCTGCTGGGACTAGACTGGGTCTGGAGGGTCTAGGATGCCCGATATTGCTTTTCTGGCCTTGAGCGGCTTGGTCATCGCATCAGCAATCTTCGCACTCGAGGCCAAGGAACTGATCTACGGCGCAGTCGGACTAGCCTTCTCCCTGATCGGTGTGGCGGGCCTATTCGTACTCCTCGGCGCCGAGTATCTTGCGATGTTTCAGGTGGCCGTCTACGTAGGGGCGGTTGTAGTACTGATTCTGTTCACGATCATGTTGGTACAGAGAGAGTCTGGGCGAATCGTGGAAGAGGAAGAGCCGGGGCGCCTCGGCCGCGCGGGCGTCCTAGTTGCTGGCTTGGTCGCATTGGCAGTAGCAGGAGCTGTTATCATTCTTGCGCCCGTCTCACCAGAGGCGCCTGAGTCCTATCGAGTCCCACTGCGAGAACTCGGCGTTTCTTTGGCGTCGTCCTACGCTGTCGCACTTGTGATTCTTGGCCTTTTGATTGGGGCCACAGTTCTTGGCGGCCTGACTCTCGCCAAGATTGACAGGGAGGAGAAGCCAAGTGGAACCGCTCAGTAGCTACCTCATCGTGTCCTCGGCACTGCTTGGAATCGGAATCTACGGCTTGGTCTCGAAGCGGAACGCCATTCGCTTGCTTTTTTCTGTGGAGCTCATAGTGAACGCGGCGAACATCAACTTTGTTGCTTTTGCGAGGTATTCCAATCCGCCAATCCTGAGTGGGTGGGACATAGTCTTCTACTCTGTCGCGGCCGCCGCAATGGAAGCGACTGTGGGCTTGGCGCTGATACTGGTCGCGTTCAGGCTTAACGGAACTATTGACGTCCGAAGGCTCAATCGTCTGAGAGGGTAGCTCTTGTTTCCCCTGCTTCTGGCAAGCGTTGTCCTGCCAATTATCGCGGCTCCGGTAGTCATGTCTCTATCACGACGACTCGTGGCGAGAGTCGGATGGGTTGCGGTGATCCCGCTGGCTCTCTCTACAGTCATGCTGCTGGTCTCGGCCTGGTTGGGAAATGTAGTGGAAACACTCCGATGGGAGCCTATCGGATACTTTGGCTTTAGCGCGGACGGACTTAGCATCCCGGTAGTCTTCACAGTCGCTCTCCTATGTTCCGTCATCTCAATCTACTCCATCCCGTATATGATTCACAGGATCGGGGGGCAATCTAGAGATCACGGCTTGTACTACACACTGTACCTGCTCTACTCCGCTGGGATGATCGGCACAGTCCTTGCCACAAACCTGATCCAGTTTTATCTGTTCTTTGAACTGATGCTCATTCCATCCTACTTTCTGATTGCTAGGTGGGGATACGGCGATCGAGACAGAATCTCGTTCATGTATTTCATGTGGACCCATGTTGGAGCATTGGCTCTGCTAGCCGGCATTCTCACTCTGTGGTCTGTTTCTGGAACATTTGACCTCCCAGCCTTGGCGTCGGCTGTAATCCCGCAGCCCTACAGATTCTGGATCACAATCACTATTCTCGCAGGGCTTCTCGTGAAGATGGCAGCCTTCGGAGTGCACATCTGGCTTCCTCATGCGCACGCAGAGGCTCCGACGCCTATCAGCGCTTTGCTGTCACCCGCAATGATCGGAATCGGAGGATACGCGATCGTGAGGATCCTCATGACCATATCGCCTGAACTGATTGGCGCCATCTCCTTCCAGCTCAGCATCTGGGCGTTGATCACCATGGTATATGGCGCGCTGATGGCGCTCGTTCAGGACGATATCAAACGCCTGATGGCGTATTCGAGCGTCAGTCAGATGGGATACATCCTTCTTGGAATCGCCTCAGTCCAAGCCCTGGGTGTCTCAGGCTCGATGTTCCACTACTTGAGTCACGGCATGGGTAAGGGTATTCTCTTCATGGTCGCGGGAATAATCATCGTGCAAGCTCACGGCACGCGAAGCATATCGAAGCTTGGCGGGCTTGCAAGAAGGATGCCCGTGACTGCCACTGCAGCCCTGATAGGCTTCCTGACGATATTAGGCGTGCCGCCGACCAGCGGCTTCATCTCGGAATTCCTCATCTTTTTCGGATCCGTCAAATCCTCGATGGAACCCCTTGGTTTCCAGAGGCTCGTAGTTTCGATCGGTGCAGTCGCCTCCACCGCAATCACAGCAGGTTACACCCTCTGGACGATGAAACGTGTCTTCTTTGGGCGCCTACCGGCGGAAATGATCGAGATCGATGAAGCCCCGCTGACGATGACTGTGCCGCTAGTCGTGCTGGGGAGTACAGCAGTCCTCTTGGGCATCTTTCCCGATCTCGTGACGAGCGGGTTGCTCTCACAGATTTCAAGCATCATCAGATGAGAGTTGGAGAATGAACACCACAATTCCTTGGCTCGTCTGGATTCTTCCGATGGTCGGCGCCCTGGTGGCCGTTCCAGCGTCTAGGATCAACCGCAAGGCGGGAACGGCAGTAGCCGTCCTGTTTCCTCTGCTCGCCGCCATATCGGCGTCGGCAATGATCCCGGATGTCTTGAGTGGGAAGACTGCCGACCTTCAGGTCCAGTGGATTCCTTCCCTTGGAATCAAAGCCGGGGTACTCATCGATCCTCTGAGCGTCCTGATGGCAAATGTTGTGGCATGGGTCAGTTTTCTGATAGTCGTGTACAGCATCGGTTACATGGAGAAAGAGGCTACGCTGACAAGGTACTGGTTCTTCATCGACTACTTCATCGGAAACATGCTGCTCCTTGTTCTTTCGGACAATCTCCTCCAGCTTATGTTCGGGTGGGAGGGGGTTGGCCTATGTTCCTACGCGCTGATCGGATACTGGTACGGTGATGAGCCCGACAAGTGGGTCGGGTCCGAAGGACACAAGGCTTGGGGGATTCCGATGACCTATTCGCCTAGCCACGCTGGCCTGAAAGCTTTCGTGATGACGAGAATCGGAGACATTGGTCTCCTTGTTGCTGTCTTCATCATCTACGAGATCGCTGGCACCGTCAACCTAGTTGAGCTTGCGCAGAATATTGGTTGGGCTGGGGATCTGGCGAGGGTTGGTCTGCTGCTCCCAACAGGGCTTCTCATGTTCTGGGGTCCAATCGGGAAGTCTGCTCAAGTACCCCTGCACGAATGGTTGCCTGACGCGATGGCCGGCCCCACGCCAGTTTCAGCTCTCATTCATGCAGCGACCATGGTGAAAGCAGGGGTTTATCTAGTCGCACGTACCGGGCCCATCTTCTTCAATGCAATAGTTACCTACGGTCAGCCTTTCACATTCTTTGAAATTGTTGGCTGGATCGGAGCCCTCACGGCTCTCTCAGCAGCCGCTCAAGCGATAGTTGCGAGGGAGCTCAAGAAGACACTCGCCTATTCCACGGCTTCTCAGATAGGGTACATGATGCTTGCGATAGGGGTCGGTGGTATGGGTCTACAATTTGCCGCCGGATACACGGCGGGTCTATTCCATTTGATGAACCATGCGATCTTCAAAGCTGCAGCGTTCATGGCTGCTGGCGCTGTCATACATGCGTGCGAAACAAGGTTCATGGATGAGATGGGCGGCATCAGTTCGACCATGAAGTTCACATTTGTAACGATGTTGATCTCTGTTCTGGCGCTTTCTGGCGTACCTCCTTTCAGTGGTTTCTGGAGTAAGGATGCGGTACTCGCGGCTACTTGGGAGGCAGGTCAGTTCTGGCTATATCTGGTCGCCGCGGTTACGGCAGCGTTGACATTCATCTACAGCCTCAAGATCGTCGGATGGGTGCTCCTTGGACCGAAGAGCGGCCACGTGAAGAAACTCGAGCAAGAGGGAGCGACTGTCCACGAAGTTCGGCCAATAATGTACGTCCCGTACATTGTGCTGGCGGTCTTGACGATTCTAATCGGGGTGGTTGGACCTTTCGTCGAAGAAGCTCTCTCTTCATTCCTAACGCAACCACTTCACTTGGCGAGCCCAACCCCAGCGAAAGTCTCGGCTGTGGATCTTCACTATCTTTCACCTGAGATAGCAACTCTCATCACAACGGCAGTGGTTCTGGCCCTAGGCGGAGCGATTGGATACAGCCTCTACATCTCGAAGAAGATTGACGCGTCGGGCGTCCTGAAGAATCCACTCTTGAAACCCGTCTACAGCATGCTGTGGAACAGGCTCTACGTGAACCCAGCCTACTACGCCGTTTTCGTGAATGGAACAATGGCCCTGAGCAGCTCAGTAGGTCAGTGGATGGAGTCTGGATTCTTCGACCGCATCAGCGGCGCCGTCTCCGGATTGTCAGTCGGGCTCTCGAGGATAGGCGACAGGTTCGACCTACAGGTTGTGGACGGGGCCGTGAATGGCGTGGCATCAACGGGGAAAGGCTTCTCACGCGCAATAGCGAGGCTCCAGACCGGAGTTGCTCAACAGTACTTGCTGGTTTTTGCATTTGGCATATTCCTTGTGGTAGTCGCCATGGTCTTCCTAGGCAGGTAGGCGGTCTTGGCTGGCTTGCTCTCAGCAATGATACTGTTGCCCATGGCTGGCGTCCTTATTGTCTACACGGTTTCACGTGTCAACGAAAGGGCTGCTAAGGTGCTCACTCTACTTGTTTCTGGAGCTACGCTCGTTCTTGGTCTAGTGATCTTCACGGGTTACAGCCAAGACAAGGCAGGATTTCAGATGACCGAAAGCCTTCCCTGGGCGGAATCCTTCGGCCTAACTTTCACACTCGGGATTGATGGAATAAGCCTGCCCCTATTGATCATCTCAGCTTTTCTGACGACGCTCGCGACAGCAGGCTCTTGGCGTGAGATCAGGTTCTCCACGGGGCCCTACTATGCTCTCCTTCTTCTGTTCGAGGGCGCCATCATCGGTGTCTTCACTTCGCTCAACTTGATACTATTCTATGTTTTCTGGGAACTTGTCCTCATTCCGATGTTCTTCTTCATTGGAATATGGGGAGGCCCCAAGAAGAAGTATGCCGCAATGAAGTTCCTGATCTTCACTCACGTTGGGAGTACGGTCATGCTTCTAGGGTTCATTGCCCTCTACGTTTTCTCTGAGCCTCATACCTTCGACCTCATAACTCTGACAAGTCTGAGGCTGCCACTGATGCTGCAAATTCCGACGGCCATTGCGGTATTCTTTGGATTCGCTGTAAAGCTCCCCGTAGTGCCATTCCACACATGGCTTCCCGACGCCCACGTTGAAGCACCTGCACCTATCAGCGTGCTGCTCGCCGGTCTCTTGCTAAAAATGGGTGGTTACGGATTCATTCGGATCATGCTGGGCCTGTTTCCGGAAGCTTCACGTTTTCTCGCACCCGGTCTCGTCGGGCTGGGAGTGTTAACGATGTTCTACGGGGCTATCGTTGCCATGATTCAGCAGGACCTAAAGCGTATGATCGCGCTGACGAGTATCAATCACATGGGCTATGTCCTTCTGGGCGCCTTCTCCTTCACCATGATGGGGCTATCGGGAGCTGTCTTTCAGATGTTCAATCACGCTTGCGCGATTGGGATCCTCTTCTTGATGTCCGGAGTCATACAGGAGCAGATGGGAACGAGAACCATTGGGAAGTTGTCTGGCCTTGGGAAAGCTATGCCGATTACCGCGATTCTACTTGTCTTGGGATCTCTGGCTGGGATGGCCTTCCCTGCCTTCGGAACTTTCGTCAGCGAATACATGGTGATTCTCTCCGCGATTACTGTGAATCTTCTACTTGCTGTCGTGGTGCTTGTCCCTGCAATTACGAGCGGCTATTTTGTTTGGATGCTCCGGAGAGTCCTGATCAGCCCGCCGACAGGACAATTGACTCAGAACGAGGCACCTACGTTTGAACTCCTGACGCTTGCCATGTTCCTTGTTCCGCTCATACTCCTCGGAATCTACCCAGCTCCGATTCTCCTGCCCATCAATTCAACGGTCAGGAGCTTGGCCGGACTAGGTCTTTCGTGAATGCCATAGACGAATCAATTGCCCGTCTACCGAGGCTGTCCGGACTTCTTCCTCCAGAAGCGGCCATGTTCGGACGCCAAGCCCTCATGCCTTCGTTCCCAGGACATGTGATCAACATAGTGTTCCGAACAGAAACTCTTCCCGCAGTACATGCATTTCTGAAGAGGTTCATCTTCTGTACCGCATTTTTCACACTTTGACACCGACATCGGCCCCAGTTTACGTGTGGAGTCCGACAAGATAAGCGTCGTCTCTTGCAACGGACATGCTAGGAAGCCTTAGCACTCCAGTCTGCTCCAGATTCAGCGACAAGATCTCTGAGACGTTCTCGCACGTGAAGTCTTAAGAGGATCCGACACTTCCCGTCAAGTGGTTGCGTCAAAGGCGCCCGAGGCATGCTACTCCCCGCGAAGATGAAACGCATAGAGATCATCGTTCACAAGGACCACTTCGATTCGGTGATGAGATATCTTCGCGAGGCCAGAGTATTGGAGCTGCTCGATGTCAAGGAGATGCTCAAAGGCTATGAGGGAGCGGTTTCTCCGTGCCCCCCATCTGAGAG
>CAYMZN010000056.1:0-10952 GCA_964394935.1 uncultured Candidatus Bathyarchaeia archaeon
GTGGCGATATTGGGAATGGGAGAAGATCCAGGGCTCTCTAACGTCATGGCGAGACGTGGCGTGGACATGCTTGATCGAGTGAGCGAGATTCGAATACGAGACGGAGAAACATCTACAAGCGAGACGTTTCCCTTCATCGCACTTTTCGCGCCCGATGTCTTCCTAGAAGAGGCGGTTTCTCCGGCCCACTACTTTGAGGGCGGAGAGACAAAGACGAGCCCTCCGATGTCTGGCAGGGAGATCTACCCGTTTCCGCAGCCAATAGGAGACGTGCCTGTCTACAGCATGGATCACGACGAAGTGCACACGTTGCCATTGTATCTGCCGAAGAAGCCTAACTATGTCGACTTCAAGCTCGCCCTTACGGACGAGACGGCGTCTGCGATCAAGCTGTTCCACGGGCTCGGCCTGTTAGAGCGAAAACCCATGCGAGTCGGAACTACAAAGGTCAGTCCGCTGAGCGTTCTCTTGAGCCTGTTACCTCCGCCCTCGCAGATCGCCGGGAAGATACGAGGAAACGCGGGAATCCTCGTCGAGGTCAAAGGAGAACTCTCCGGGAAACGATGTCTGCAAAGATTCTGCGTAACGATGTCGCATGACGAGGCGTACAGTAAGTTCCGGACCAACGCGACCTCTTATTTGACAGGGACGCCCACTGCTGTGTGTGCGCTGATGCTGGCTGCGGGGCGCATAGAGAACCGAGGCGTAATTGCTCCTGAATGCTTGAACGCTGAAAGGTTCATCGACGAAGCCAGAATGTTTGACATCCAGGTGCAGGTCGAGAAGACCAGATGGTAGAAATACTCCTGAACTAGTCCAGGGTGGAGGGTCAAACGAATGAAGACTCTGGTCCTTGGGGCTTCAGGACAGATCGGAGCGTACACTGTCCAAGACTTGGTCGAGTTCTACAAGGCGGAAGTGATAGCCACCAGTAGGAAACTCACGAACGTCAGGAAGGCCATGGCGGATCTGAAACTGGTTGATCGAGTCAAGATCATGGAACTTGACGCGAGCAACACCGCCGACGTGGCAAAGCTCGCAAAAGCGGAAAGGGTTGACACGGTTGTAAACTGTGCCTGGTATCAGACGAACCTATCGGCCATGGACGCATGTGTCCAAGCTGGTGCTCATTACACGGACCTCGGCGGCTTCTTCGACACTACCCTGAAGCAACTTCAGTTTGACCAGAAGTGGAAGGAGGCCGGCATCAACGCTACGATAGGGCTGGGTAGCACGCCGGGGCTGACCAACGTTGCCGGCGCTGCAGGGGCGGCTAAACTTGAGAGGGTCGACACCATCAACATCTACTGCACATGGGGCAACACTCTTCCCGCGAAAGAGCCAGGGTGGCCGGGCTACTCCATACGAACCGTCATGGACGAGTTCACTCAGGAGCCAGTCATGTGGCTGGACGGCAAGCATGTGAAGCAACCTGTGCTCTCAGGCGAGACCACGGTCACCATGCAAGACCCGATCGGCAAGATCACCACATACTACGTCAAACATTCTGAGCCTGCAACCATGGGCCGATACATCGGGAAGGGATGTCGCAACGTGACATTCCGCATCGGATTTCCAAGCACGGATCTCGCGACCTTTAAGACATTGAAGAGTCTAGGGTTCGCTGACTCGACAGAGATTCCGGTTGGGGACGCACGGGTTTCCCCGATTGACTACTTGACTACAATGTACCAGAGAGCGATCTCAAAATCAAGAGGTGAAGCCCCTCCGCGCGAAGAGTATGAGTATGACGCATTCAGGATAGACATCTTTGGTCAGCTAAGGGAATCGCCGGCCATGGTCACTTACCACATAATCACTTGGAACGACCCGGAGAGAGGAATATCTTCAGCGCGTGACACCGCAGTCCCTCCGTCACTCGTATCACAGTGGCAGGCAACGCGTAAGATCAAGAACCCCGGAGTCTTTCCGGCCGAAGCCACGGTCGATCCCATACCATTCTTCATGGAAGTGGGCAAGCGCAAGATCAGGGTAGAAGAACACTTCACAGAAACACGAAGGTTCTACTAGAACGCCTTGCCCTCAGCTGTCTCTGACGGCAAATCTTTAAGCAGACTTGCTCGCATACTTGCCGCGAGACATTCTTTGAGCAAGTCAAGTCGAAGAGACTTCGTGAAGATAGCGGCGGCGGGAGTCGTCGGGGCCGCGGTCGGCGCTGTCGCTGGGAACTACTACGGCGCACAGACGACTCTGACCCAAGAAGAGAGCTTGAAGACACAGCTTGAGGATCTGAAAAAGAAGATCCCGGTCCAGCCCGAGGGAGAAGTGAGAGTCTACACTTGGAGCGAGTACATCCACGAGTATCTGATCGATGTCTTCAAGATGAACACCGGAATCAACGTCATATACGATACGTTTGAAAGCACAGATGAGATGAGGGCCAAGGTCAGTCCCGGACAAAGCGGCTACGACGTCGTCATGATCACCGACTACATTATCCCTGAGTTCGTGAATCTCGGATTGCTGGCCGAACTCGACACCGCACTATTGCCGAACCTAATCCATCTGGATGACAAGTTCAAGAACCCTGACTATGATCCCGGGGGCAAACACTCGGTCCCCTACCTGTGGGGCACGACCGGCATTGGCTGGAACTCGGCAAAGGTAACGGATCCGATCGCAAGCTGGGCTGATGTGTTCGAGCCGGAGAAAGTCAAGAAGTATGAGAAGACTGTTACCATGCTTGACGACATGCGAGAGACTATCGGTGCGGCCATGAAATATCTTGGATACTCTCTGAACGATCTCGATGATAGTCATCTCAACGAAGCAAAGCAAGTCTTGCTGGGCCAGAAGCCGCACCTAGCAAAGTACACAGGAGCGCTTGAGTATATCCCCGGGCTCGCTGGTGGGAGGTTCACGATCTCGCACGCGTATAGCGGAGATGTGTTCGTTGCGGCAGCGGACAATCCGGACGTCAAATACACGATCCCGAAGGAGGGATGTACCCTGTGGGTGGACAACATGACGGTGCTCAAGAACGCGCCACACCCCGTCGCCGCGCACGCGTGGATCAACTACATAGTGGATCCGACCGTCATGGCGATAATATCAAACGTCAGATACTACGCAAACCCCAACAAGGATTCATTTCCATTCCTGAACAAGGACGTCGCCGAAGATCCAGCGATCTATCCGCCTGAAGACGTGTACAAGAAACTTGAGATCATGAAACCTGTCACACCCGCCGAGTTGGAGAAATATCAGAAAGTGTGGCTGGACGTGGTCGGGTAGCGTGAGGCCAACCTAAATAGCCTCACACCCTCTTTTTTCTGGGTTCTAGAATGTTCGAAGTGGAACTCATCGATGTATCGAAACGTTTCGGCAGCGTGACAGCGGTCGATCATGTCTCTCTTGGTGTGAGAAAGAACGAGTTCTACTCTTTCTTGGGCCCAAGCGGATGCGGCAAGACCACGACGCTGAGAATCATTGCTGGCTTTGAGGAACCCGACGAGGGAACTCTGAAGATAGGTCAGACCATTGCAAATGATATCCCGTCCTACAAGAGAAACGTCGGGATGGTCTTCCAGCATCTTGCACTCTTCCCGCACATGAGTGTGTTTGATAACATAGCATTCGGCCTGAAGATGGCAAAGATCGGGAAGGACGAAATACGAAAAAAGGTTGAAGAATCCCTCGACTTGGTGGGGCTTCCGGGTTTTGGAGACAGAAGGATCCATCAGCTTAGCGGTGGGCAGCAGCAGCGCGTCGGCATTGCTCGGGCAATGGTGAAAGAGCCCGCGGTGCTTCTGCTGGACGAACCACTCGGCCCGCTCGACCTGAAGATTAGGCAGCACATGCAGCTTGAACTGAAAAGGATTCAGAAACAGGTAGGCACGACGTTCATTTACGTTACACACGATCAAGGCGAGGCTCTTACGATGTCAGACAATATCGCTGTAATGAACGTGGGAAGAGTAGAGCAGATCGGCACGCCGAGAGAAATCTACGACAGGCCCAAGACGCAGTTTGTAGCAAATTTCATCGGTGAGACAAATTTCTTGAACGGATTGTGTGAAGCTTCTGGGACGTTCATATGCAAAGACCTGCCTCAGCCCGTCTTGGTCGAGGCCGGAGAGGAGCGAACGGGCGAGGCTGTTCTGTCGATCAGACCGGAGAGAGTAGGGATAGCGCCGGACCTGAAAGGGCTAGATAACTTGTATGACGGAAGAGTCGAAGACCTCGTCTATCAAGGCTCGCATGTGGCCGTCTCAGTGAGGGTCGGCGACAATTTGACGATGAAGATACGAGCCAATCCATCCGTTCCTTTGAAGATCCGAGAGAAGACACGCATAGGGTGGAACAGGACAGACGCGACGGTGATCAGGCTCGAAAAAGATGAATAGCCTGACTCAATCCCGCGTGAGAAAGAGTCGCCGTTTCACTGTCGCTCTGCTTGCGTCGCCAACGGTGATCTACCTAGCAATCTTCTTCTTCGCACCGTTCGCCATCGTCCTGATGTACGCTTTTGGAATGATAGACATTTTGAGGCAGTTCCAATTTGCCGTGACGCTTGACTTCTACCTCGATTTCTTCAACTCCGTCGCGCCGTATGTGTTTGGCAGGTCGCTGCTGATGGCCCTTGCAACCACAGCGGTCTGCCTTATCCTAGGCTACCCAATGTCCTACTACATTGCGGTGAAGAGCGGGCGTCGGAAAGAAACTCTAATGTTGCTCGTGATCATTCCTTTCTGGGTGAGCTTTCTACTCCGGACCTACGCGCTCATGACCATCCTCGATGTCAACGGAATCATCAACGTCACTCTGCTCGGCTTAGGCCTGATCTCTGAGCCGCTAAGCTTGATGTACAATATGCAGGCCGTTCTGCTTGGAATGGTGTACAATTACCTACCGTTCATGATCCTCCCACTTTACGCTTCAATGGAGAAGTTGGACAAGTCGCTCTTGGAGGCAGCGGGAAGTCTAGGCGCCGGACCTGCGAGGTCGTTTCTCCACGTCACGCTGCCTCTCACGAGGTCCGGCATTGGTGCCGGATCAATTCTGGTATTTGTTCCGGCCGTGGGCGAGTTCATAATACCTCAGCTGCTGGGAGGAACGGAGTCTTTCATGATCGGCAACCTGATCTGGACGCTGTTTCTCAAGGCGCGTAATCTGTGGTTCGGATCGGCCGTCTCGATAATTCTGATAGCGCTCGTTGTTCTGCTGGTCGCGGTCTACATGAAGTACATCACAAGGGGCGAGGAGATGGCGATATGAAGAAGGCCTGGGACAAGATTCTCCAAGGATACTCTCTCGCTCTTTACTTCTTCCTCTACACGCCCATCTTGATCATGGTGGTGTTCTCATTCAATGACTCAAAACTTCTGGCCGTTTGGCGAGGTTTCTCGCTCAGATGGTACGAGATGCTTATCGCGGATCCGACTGTCTGGAGGGCGTTCTACAATAGTATCTGGGTAGCTTCGCTGACAACTATCGTCTCGATGGTTCTAGGCACAATGACCGCGTTCGTCATGATCAGGCACAGTTTTCGAGGCAAGTCAATTCTCGATAGCTCACTGTACTTCCCAGTAGTTATTCCAGAGATCACGGAGGCGTTGTCGCTTCTACTTTTCTACGTCTTCACGGGCATACCGCTCGGGGCTCTGACAGTGGCCATAGGGCATATCGCCTTCTCGATCTCCTACGCTACTATAGTAATCAGGGCAAGACTCGTCGGATTCGACCGGTCAGTTGAAGAAGCCGCAAAGTCGCTTGGCGCGAACGAGCTACGCACCTTCTTTCACGTAACGCTGCCCCTGATACTGCCAGGGGTCATAGCCGGAGGCCTCCTCGCTTTCACGGTATCCTACGATGACTTCATCAAGACGGCGTTCACGGCAGGACCAGGATTTCAAACCCTACCGTTGAGAATCTATGCGATGGCAAGCAGAGGGGGCGTCTCACCTCTGCTTAACGCTCTGGCGACGATAACGCTCGTCGTGTCATTGGGTCTTGCAGTGGTGAGACTTCGCCTATCGAAGACATGATCGGGCAAATGACGTGACTCCTCAGAATCACTAGGGCGGAAAGAAACATCGTGATCGAGTTTAGCAAGAAGATTTTGTTCGTCGGTTACGGTGCGGTCGCGCAATGCACCCTGCCGATTCTAGTCAAGCATGTCAAGGTGCCGTGCAAAAACATCACGGTTATGGATTTTGAGGATCGGAGCGACGTGTTGCGTTCATGGATCAAACGCGGCGTGAAGTTTGTTCGCCAGCGGGTGGCGCCAGACAACATGGGTAAGTTGCTCGGCAAGTACGTTAGTGCGGGCGATGTGCTCATTGACCTAGCGTGGAACATTGGCTGTTGCGAGATTCTCCAGTGGTGCCACGACAACGGTGTGCTCTACGTCAACACGTCGGTGGAACTGTGGGACCCCTACGCGAACGCCAAGGACGCACCGCCGCAGAAGATGACGCTCTACTGGCGGCACATGAACATCCGTCGCATGGTCGCCAAGTGGTCGGAGCCGGGACCGACCGCGGTGTTGGAACACGGCGCCAATCCCGGTCTCATATCCCACTTCACCAAGCAAGGGTTGATTGACATCGCCAAGCGCCTGATGCGCGACAAGAAGGTCAGCGGCCCCGACGCCGAGGAACTCCAGCAGTTCATCAAGGATGGGAAGTTCAACCTCCTCGCGATGAAGCTCGGCGTGAGGGTGATCCACTGCAGCGAGCGAGACACCCAGATTACGAACAAGCCGAAGAAGGTGGGCGAGTTCGTTAACACCTGGAGCGTCGAAGGTTTCCGCGAGGAAGGCACGACGACGGCTGAGATGGGCTGGGGCACGCACGAGAAGGAGTTGCCGGCGCTGGCCTACGAGCATCAGGATGGCCCGCGCAACCAAATCTGCCTCGCGCGCATGGGCATGAACACGAGGGTCCTGTCGTGGGTGCCTGACTATTGCATCCACGGCATGGTTGTGCGCCACGGCGAAGCGTTTACCATCTCTGACCGCCTCACGGTGTGGGAGAACGGCAAAGCCATCTACCGACCGACGGTGCATTATGCGTATTGCCCGTGCGACTCAGCGATCGCTTCGCTGAACGAACTGCGCGGCCATGATTACACACTTCAGAAGAAACAACGCATCCTCAACGACGAGATCGTCAGCGGTTCAGACATCCTCGGCGCGCTATTGATGGGTCACGCCTACAAAGCGTGGTGGATCGGCAGCGATCTCAGCATCGAGGAGTCGCGCCGCTTGGTGCCGCATCAGAACGCCACCACGATGCAGGTTGCCATCTCGGTCGTGGCGGCGACGATGTGGATGATCGAGAATCCGACGCGCGGCGTGGTCGTGCCGGACGATCTGCCACATGAGTATGTGTTGAAGGTCTGCAAGCCCTATCTCGGCAGATGGATCTCCAAGCCGGTGGACTGGACACCGTTGAAGCACTACACGAACGCATTCCAGGGTCACAACAACCCGCAGGTGGACTTGGACGATCCGTGGCAGTTCAAGAACTTCCTGATCACCGACGGAGACTAATCTCGGCCTCATCGCGATTGCTCTTGAAGCTGGAGAAGAAACACGGCACGCCGGTGTTCGTGGCGGACCACGAGCATGAATCTATGCGAGTGAAAGCGTTCAACCTGTCTCCGAGCACATTGGAATGCTCTCGTTCCTTCGAGAACCTACCGCCGACGCGGATAGAACCGATACGGGTGATACAGTGGGGTGCCGCAAGTCCGGCAGACAGTATCGCGCGGACTGACTGGCGCGCGGCATCGCGAGCAGATCAATTGAACGGTCGGCATGATTCTCCTACGCTTCCTGGTGGCCAATAACACGGCAGCGAGAATCACAGTCAAACCCGCTCCTACCCCGATCAGTAGGACCGGAATCACCAGATCCCACTGGCCAAAGAGTGACGTGGTTGTTGCGGTACCATTGGTTGAAGTGGAAGTCGTCTGCGTGCCTGTTACACCTGTCGAAGTCGTATTGCTCACTGTTCCTGTGGTGGCAGAGATCGTGGCGGTTTGAAGCGCGTACGTGATGGTCACCGTGCTACTCTGTGTTGATTCCGGCAGTGCCGATAGCGTCACAATTGTGAAAGCTAGGAGCAGAAGCATACTGGTCGTGCAACGAGACATTGTGCTAGGCATTAGTAGGCAGGCCTTCTGAGTGCAGATACGGGATGGAGGCGAAGATAAGACGCTTTCCCATTCTAGTGAGTGACTCGTTCAGCACCTGAGCTAGGTGATATGCAGGCCGGCCGCATGAGATGCGAATATGGTCGGCTACCTTCCGGCCGCGCCGTGAATGATCCAGCTGATCCCGTTGATCAGCAGGACAAGCGGGATCAGGATGAGGACAATCTCGATGCTAAGCAAAGGACGAAAGATCGCGGCAAACGAGATGATCACAGAGATAATCCCGATGACGATGAAGACTGCTCTCATCCAGCCCGGCATACCTGTCGGTGCACTCATTCATTTCACTGAGCCTGCTCCTCACTCCGGTTTGCTATAAAACGTTACCCGAAACCTCGGGTCAAACACACCAGGTTGAAGCTCAGCTCCGTTTGCCCTGATCGGCCGTCGCCAGATACCGATTGAGCTGTCAAGGAGGCACTTGAAAGCTTCAGGAGCATGCCTAGGCGACACAACTAGTCTTGCTCTTCAGGCGTCGCGATTGTTCCTTCCACCCTTGCGCCCGGCCTCACCAAGACCCCAGGCCCGACCCTCGAGCCAGCCGTTAGGTGCGTGTTGTCTCCCAGTTCTGCTCCTGCGCCAACAAGAGTCTCACGTTCAATTTGAACTCGGTTGCCTATCTTGCAGTTCTCAGCCACGACACAGGCGTCGAGGATCGCGTTGTACCCGATCTGTGTGTTTTCGTACACCACCGAGGAAGCTATTCTCGTGCCCGCTGAAACCTCGCTTCCGTCACCTACACACGCATGTGGGCCAATGATAGCGTCTCCGTGCACCTTCACGTCGTTTCCCAGACACACGGGTCCTCGTATGGTAGCGGTTTTGGAGATCGAGCTCCCTGATCCGCAGACAATCTTGTGCTCGGATTTGGTGCTTGCCGGCTCAAGCTTGTCGAGCGCCCAGATGTTCGCTTTGAGATAGCTTTCGGCGTCGCCGATGTCGACCCAGAAGCCGCTGGCATGATAGCCCGCTAGAGTCATTCTCGATTGAAGCATTAGGGGAAACAAGTCCTTCGAGAAGTCGAATGGTCTTCCTTCTGGAACTAGCTCGAGAACTTCGGGTTCGAGTATGTAGAGGCCTGTATTGGCCAGGTTGCTGAAACATTCTGTAGGCTTGGGTTTCTCTAGGAAACGGGTTACTCGGTCATGTGAAAGCTCTGCAATGCCATACTCTGATGGGTTCTCGACCTGGACGAGTGCCAAGGTGGCCAAAGCATCGACCCTACGGTGGAGTTGAACTATCTCTTGGTGGCCAAACTCAAACTGATTGTCGCACTGAACGACCAGGAACGTTTCATCAATCAGTGCCTCCGAGTTCTTAACAGAGCCAGCGGTTCCGAGCGGACTTGTCTCCTCCACGTGGTGGATTCGTACGCCGTACCGGGAACCGCCGCCAAGCGTGTCACGCAATTTGCTGGCCAAGTAATTGGTCGTCACAACGAATTCGTCAATTCCCTCACCGGCGAGCTTCTGGATCAGGCGGACAATTGCCGGCTCTCCGGCCAGTGGAAGGAGTGGTTTCGGTTTCGTGTACGTTAGCGGTCTCAGTCGCGTCCCCATCCCTCCTGCCAGAACGACAGCTTTCAACGCGACTCACGCCGACCTCAGCCAGCTAGACTGCATTCCTCACCCTTATGAGAATTAGACTCGGCATGCCCAGCTTGGAAAAGGAGACCGTCGGTCCTCAGTCATAAGAACCTCGTGAAACAGAGTCGTCTTTTGCGGACAGGAATGACTTAAAGCCGAATTCACCTGAAACGCATCCATCTTGAGCTGACTAGGCTTGACCGAGATAG
The DNA here is from genome assembly GCA_964394935.1 of uncultured Candidatus Bathyarchaeia archaeon. Lineage (GTDB taxonomy): Archaea > Thermoproteota > Bathyarchaeia > 40CM-2-53-6 > 40CM-2-53-6 > CAVPLU01. The sequence goes on from CAYMZN010000056.1 coordinate 9,977, forward strand.
TGAAGCAGATCAGCTGTTCTCATTGCGGCGCCCCGCTCTCTGTCAAGCCTGGCGAAATCATCGTCACCTGCAAGTATTGCGGATTCACCAGCGTATTAGAGACTGGAAAAGCATTCGAATTCGAACACTCGCTGATCGTCAACAGATACACAGACGCACAGGTCAGCGACGGTCTAAGAGGTTGGATGAGGGGTAGCTTTGCCGCGCCTAGGGATCTAGCCTCAAAGGCGACAATCGTTGAAAGCAACCTCTTCTATCTACCGTTCTGGGTGGTTGTGACTGAAGCACGTAGTCACTGCAAAGGAATCTTCGAAAGGATCAGCCCTCCAGTCACCAAAGAATGGGATACCGAGAACAGCTACAACTGGCTGGTCCTAGCAAGACGCGGATCAGACTTTCCAACTCGAGCCTACGAGATTCCGCTCGACGCCAAGATACCGTACGATTATACGCAGATAGACAAGAATGCGAAGATACTCAACGCCGAGTTGGATGCGAGAGAGGCAACAGAGGTAGCTCAGAACGAGATCCGGAACCTCCACCAGTTCTTGGCGAAGGACAACGTCGACAGGATCATAGAGATGACGACAGACTTCGACGTGAAGAATACCCTCTATCTTCACGGCCCGATCTGGTTCGTAAACTACGACTACAAGAAGGAGAGATACCGAGTCCTCATAGATGGCGCAACTGGAGAAGTCATAAAAGGCGACTTGCCGTCTCCAGAATTCAAACTCCTCTGAGCGGGCTCCTTCAAACGAGTTTATAGCAAACCAATTGCAGAATTGGGCTCACGTGAACTGAGCGTTGAGTAAGAAGACACCTATGCAGAGAATACAGGAAAGCGAGAAGCTCCTCGAGAAGATCATGCTGGTTGTGCCGGGTTTCAGCGGGTACAAGAAGAGGGAGCAGCGGAGGGAAGCGGACAAGATCATACGGAACTTTCTGCACTCCAAGCTTCAAGAGGCCAGGGATA
>CAYMZN010000057.1:0-10949 GCA_964394935.1 uncultured Candidatus Bathyarchaeia archaeon
GATGGCAAGTTCTTGAGATCGATGGTCACAACTTCATGCAGATTCATCATTCATTCGACGTGACCGAGTGGACAACCGATCGTCCAACCGTCATAATTGCACGTACCGTGAAAGGCAAAGGTCTATCGTTCCTAGAGGGCGACGCGAACTCCCACAACATTTCGTTCAGCGAAGAGGACCTAGACTGGGTTATGGAGGAGCTACGCTCCTCCTAGCTTCACACGTGCCTCCGATTGACAGAGGATGAGGGGAACCAAGATGCCAACAGTGAGGGAGGAATTAGGCAAGGTTCTCGTGGAACTCGGCAGAGAACACAGGAATCTCGTGGTGATCACCGGAGATCTTGGAAAATCCACAGGAGTCAGCGCATTCGAAACTTTCCCTGAACGCTACTTCAATCTCGGAATCAGCGAACAAGACATGATCGGGACTGCCGCAGGGCTTGCGTCAGCTGGAAAGATACCCGTCGTCAGTACGTACGCAATATTCCTAGCCGGACGAGCTTGGGAACAGATCAGAAACAGCGTCGCTCGTGATTCTCTGAACGTGAAAATGATCGCAACGCACTCAGGCATCTCGCCGTCCGCCGACGGTTCTTCGCATCAATGCTTTGAGGACATAGCACTCATTAGAGCCATCCCCAAGACCACGCTGGTGCTCCCCGCTGACCTCTCAGAGATGAGACACGCAATACGAACGGCCATAGAGACGACTGGCCCATTCTACGTCAGGCTTGGAAGAGGTGAGATACCGAAGATATTCGAGGATGAGGACGGATTCCAGATCGGCAAAGCTAGGCGGATCAGTGATGGCTCAGACGTTGGAATAGTCGCCTCCGGACTCCTCGTCGCAGAGGCGATCAAGGCTGAAGCTCTGCTCCGCACAGATGGGATCAGACCATCCGTGCTAGACGTGCACACCATCAAACCGGCGGATGCTCCGATGATCAACAAAATCGCGCAAGAGACCGGCGCGATCGTTACCGCCGAGGACCATAACATCCTCGGTGGCCTAGGCAGCACTGTCGCTGAAATCGTCAGTAGAGACAATCCGGTTCCACTTGAAATGATTGGAACCCGAGACAGATTCGGTGAGTCCGGAGACCTATATCAACTCATGGAGATTCACGGACTGACAGCCCGCCACATAGCGGACGCTGCAAAGCGCGTCGTGAAGTTGAAGGAAAGATTCCTGGCGATGGGGAGGAGTGGGATTCCTTGATAGTCGTCACACAAAAAGAGGCGAGTCGTGAAATCATCAGCGAGGCTCTTAACCTTCTAAATCAGAGAGGACTTGAAGCAAGAGCTGTAGCTTGGAAGAATCAAACGCTTCTTGTCACGCATCGGAATCCGGCATCAGCGGACATGGATCAACTCAAAAAGACCGGGATCATTGAGAGGCTTGTTCACCCAACTCTGAAAGCCCAGTTGGCAAGCAGGGAGTTTCAGACCGAGACATCAGTAGTCAAAGTCAGAAATGCAAGCATCGGCGCTGGGAAACTCGTCATTATCGCAGGCCCATGCTCCGTCGAGGGTCGGGAACAGCTGCTGGGAGTTGCGCGTGTAGCCAAGCAGGTAGGGGCCAGCATGTTGCGGGGAGGCGTTTTCAAGCCGCGAACCTCGCCGTACGAGTTTCAAGGGCTTGGAGAGGCGGGTCTGCGCTTCTTGGCGGAAGCGCGCGAGGAGACGGGGTTACCCGTGATAACCGAGGTCCTCGAACCCGAGAAGGTCGATCTTGTCTCCAAGTACGCTGACATGCTCCAGATTGGAGCGAGGAACATGCAGAACTTCTCGCTACTCAAGGCGGTTGGAAAATCGAAGACACCCATTCTTCTGAAGCGTGGGATGATGGCAACGATCGATGAGTGGTTACAAGCGGCCGAGTACATTCTCCTAGAAGGAAACCCAGATGTCGTCCTTTGTGAACGAGGCATACGCACATTCGAGAAAGCAACCAGAAACACGCTAGATCTCACAGCTGTACCCGTCTTGAGAAAGCAGACACACCTTCCCATTCTGGTCGACCCAAGCCACGCTACCGGAAGCAGAGACCTCGTAGCGCCAATGGCCAAGGCGGCTGTTACCGCAGGGGCCGACGGCCTCATGATCGAGATACATCCGAGCCCCGAAACCGCGCTCTCTGATCCCCATCAACAACTGGACTTGAAGGAATTCGCAAGCCTGATGGAAGAGCTCGAACCTGTCGCCAGGGCTGTCGGTCGTCAACTGCGTTAGGAGGCCTCTCTGATTGAAGAGAATCCCAGTCTCGCTTCGAGAGCGCTCGTACGAGATTGTGATAGGATATGGGATCATGAGCGATCTGGGTGAGGCCATCAGGAAGCTTGGATTAGGATCGAAAGAAATGATCATCACTAGCGAATCATTATGGCCCCTCTACGGTAAAGTGGTTCACGATTCTGTTGCGTCGAGTGGTTTTGAAATCTCGGTAGCGACTATGAGTGATGACGAGGAAGCCAAGTCATTTGGGACTCTCACAACCATCTACGACAAGTTGGTGGAGAACGCATTCGACAGGAGTTCCGGGATAATTGCCCTGGGAGGAGGGGTTGTCGGCGACATTGCAGGATTTGCTGCTGCGACATTTATGCGTGGAATAAGATTCGTTCAGGTCCCTACAACTCTGTTGGCGCAGGTAGACAGCAGCATTGGAGGGAAGACCGGCGTCAACCATCCGAGGGGCAAGAACCTCATAGGTGCCTTCCATCAACCTGCAATCGTGTGGGCAGACATCTCCAGTCTACGGACTCTCCCTGAGAGGGAGCTGCGCTCCGGCTTAGCTGAAGTCATAAAGTACGCAATCATTGCAGATCCAGAACTCTTTGAGATGCTCACGAGACTCGTCGGATCATTTTCGAAGGCTTCCGATAAGACACTCATGGAGATCATCTCTCGATGTTGCTCGATCAAAGCTCGGATCGTGCAAGAAGATGAAAAGGAGCAAGGAATCAGGTCGATCCTGAATTATGGCCACACCGTCGGGCACGCGGTGGAAGCCCTAACCGGCTACTCGTATTACACGCATGGCGAGGCGATAGCAATAGGCATGATTGCCGCCGCGAGAATATCTCAAGAAATTCGTGGAACGGATCAAGAAACAGTGCAACGCCAAGAGGGCCTCCTACAGTCTGCGCGGCTTCCCACAAGGATAGACCGGCCCATTGACCCGCGCGAGATTCTTCAGCAGCTCCACAGAGACAAGAAGAGACTGGCCGGCCGAATCAGATGGGTGCTGCCGCGAACCATAGGTGAGGTCTTCCTAGCGGACGAGGTCCCACACGATATCGTTCTGAAAGTCCTGAAGGACATTATTAGTTCCGGCGAGGTTTAGCTTGATTGCAGCCGAAGATCTGTGTTCCAATAATGGAAAGAAATGTGGAAAGAACCGTGCGAGTTCTTCGCCAGCTGGAACCTCAGAATCCAGACCTCGTGGAGATACGGTTCGATCTAATGAAGTCGATTTCAACGATATCTGAAGTGAGAGATGCTACAGATCGTCCTTTGATTGCAACAAACCGACGCAGAGATCAGGGCGGCTTTTTTTCGGGGACCGAAGGCATAAGGCTGGCGACTTTGACACAGGCAGCCCGAGAGGCATTTCACTACGTCGATGTCGAGCTGAAGACGAAGAATGTCAGCGAGACGGTTCGCCGATTGAAGCAGCATGGAAGCAAAGTGATCGTCTCCTATCACAATCGGAACTGCACTCCTTCGCAGAATGCGCTCGAATCCATTCTTGCGAGAGAGAAACGTGCGGGTGCAGACATCTGCAAGATAGTTGGCACTGCCAAGAGTTACACCGACAGCCTCCGCTGTCTCATGTTTGTGAACAAGCATGCGAGAGGAGCGAAGTTGGTTTGTTTCGCGATGGGAAAGCTCGGGATCCCTTCGAGGGTCTTGTCCCCACTCTTTGGGGCCTATTTTACCTTTGCTTCATACAGTTCAGGCCGAGAGACTGCCTCAGGACAGCTTCCGATCGAAAATCTGAGAACTTTGTATAAGGAGTTTCGGGCAGCTTGAATGATCTCACAATCGCGTCGGGTACGAGTTTGAGCCTACCCACGATCAGCGGAGCAACAAAGGTTTGTGGACTCATAGGAGATCCCATCGAGCACTCCCTCTCGCCAGCGATTCACAACGCGGCGTTCAGATCGCTGGACATCGACTTTGTGTATGTCCCATTTCGGGTCCGAAGAGGCGAGCTGGCGGAGGCGATCGGAGGCATCAGGTCTCTTGGAGTCTTGGGCGTGAACGTAACGATGCCACACAAGACGGACGTATTGCGCTTCTTGGACATGATTGACAGGACCGCTCGAGAGATTGGGGCAGTGAACACGATCGTTAGAAATGATGGCAGACTTCAAGGCTGCAATACTGACGGGCAGGCCGCGCTGGCATCGCTCGCAAATCTTCGAAGCTCCCTGTCAGGAAGCACAGCCGTGATTCTCGGAGCAGGAGGGGCCGCCAGAGCAATTGCGTACCACCTTTCCAAGATGGTCGAGGAGTTGGCAATTCTAAATCGTACCCGCTCCAAAGCATCAAGAATAACGGCCAAGATCAGAATGTGGAGCGGGACTAGGACTAGCTGCAGGTCGCAGGGCCTGAACAGGGCGAGTCTTCGGAAGGAAGTGAGCAGAGCCAGCCTCCTGGTCAATACCTTGCCCGTTCATGTCTTCCCTCGTTTCGGCAAAATACTGGTCCAAGAGAAGCTTGTAGGCCGGGGTATGACGATCCTGGACGTCAACTACCAGCGCGAGAACGAGTTCCTTGCAGAAGCACAACTGGCGGGGGCGAAGGTTGCTGACGGCCTGGATATGCTGGTTAGACAAGCAGCTCTGTCCTTCAGGCTCTGGACCGGCCGAGACGCTCCAATCGATGTAATGCGAGGGGCGGCGATACAAGCGAGGGCGACTTCGTCAAGATGAGCGGCCTAGCGGTGGCGTACGGAGCCGTCACGATAGTGAATGCCCTCGCTACGGGAAAGGGTGCGGCCTTGGGGATCGACCTCTGGACCAAGGCTAGGGTCGATTTGACCGAGGACGGCGTCATCAAAGCTAGAATTCTCAGCGAAGAAGCTGAGAAGACGCTGCTCGCCGAGAAATGTGTTCAAGCAGTGTTTGACCATTTCGGGACTCAAGGGTTCGGCGCAAGAGTGGAAACAGAATCAAACATACCGATCGCGAGGGGACTGAAGAGCAGCAGCGTGGCAGGTAACGCAATTGTTCTTGCCACGCTCGCCGCGCTCGAAAAGCACCTTGAACCCAGTGAGATCCTGAACCTTGTAGTTGAAGCAAGCTTGGAGGCCAACGTCAGTGTCACTGGGGCTTTTGATGATGCTGCAGCGTCTTTGTATGGAAACGTTGTCGTGACCGACAACAAGCTTCGAAAGGTGCTTAGAACATTCCCGGTCGAAGACTACTATGTGCTTCTCCTAGCTCCGGCGAGGAAGGCCTACACCACCGACGTTGATTTGAGGAGAATCAAGACAGTCGCGAAACAGGTCGAAGTCGCTCACAACGAGGCCTTTGTAGGAAACTATTGGAACGCCATGACCCTGAACGGTCTGATATACTCACATGTCTTGAAACTCTCGACAGACGTGATCATAGAAGGCCTAGAGGCTGGTGCCCTGGCTGCGGGGATTTCGGGAAAGGGTCCAGCCTACGCCTTTGTCGTTGACGAGCAATTCAAGAGTTCAGTCTTGGGCGTCCTGAAAGAGAACGAGGGGAAAGTCATTGTCTCGAAGACAAGAAAACGTCCGTCGCTACGGGAACCGATCTTAGTAAGTTGAGGCCCTGAATGGTCTTGAAGGTGAGGATAAGTCGGAGTAGCTTGTGCGGCTCACTGCAGGCGCCACCATCAAAGAGCTACACCCACAGGGCTATGTTCTGCGCAGCCCTTGCTCACGGTGAGAGCAAGCTTCACTCGCCGCTCTTGTGCGACGATACGATCACGACTTCCGAGGCGCTATCAAAGATCGGCATAAGTGTAAACTGGAATTGCGGAGGGGCCTGCATCATTCAATCTCGAGGGTTGAAGAAGCCCGCAGGAGAAATCTTCTGCCGAGAATCTGGAACTACCCTTCGATTCATGACAGCCATCTGTGCAACGACCATCCATGAGACCGATATCTCAGGAGGGCCTTCTCTGTTGAAAAGGCCTGTGAAGGACCTAGTGTTTGCCCTACAAGAGCTTGGGGCAAATTGTACATCCGACGGAGGATATCCCCCGGTCCATGTAAGAGGGCCTATCAAGGGAGGATCTGTTAGGATCCCCGGAAATGTTAGTTCTCAGTACGTATCCGCACTCTTGCTGGCCGCGCCCTTTGGCGAGAAACCGGTCGAAATCAGCATATCCGGACGTCTGGAGTCGAAATCATACGTCGAGATGACTTTGGATATGCAAACCAAGTTCGGCGTACGCGTCGATACCGAAGACTTCACCAAGTTCCGCCCCGTAGCTGGGACTTACCGTTCTTCTAGTGTTCAAATCGAGGGGGACTGGTCGTCCGCGGCCTTCTTGTTAGTTGGGGCAACGATTGCAGGTGAGAAAGTCAAGGTCCATGGCCTTGCCCAACAAACTTTGCAAGCTGACCGACATCTGTTGCAGGTCCTCGAGCAGATAGGCGGACGAGTATGCCAAGATTTCAGTTCGGTCACAGTCGAGAAATCAGAGGTCACGCCATTAGGGGTCGATGTCTCAGATTGCCCAGATCTCTTTCCCGTGATGTGCGCACTGTCCGCATCGACTGACGGGGTCAGTACGATCAGTGGCATCCAAAGACTGAGGATTAAGGAATCCAACCGCGTGTTGGCAATGAGCACAGGGCTCAAACAGATGGGTATCAAGACCGTCGAGTCGAGAGACTCGTTGATCATTCATGGCGGCAAACCACATGGGGCCACCCTTGACCCGCATCGTGATCACAGGATGGCGATGGCGTTCGCTGCCCTCGGACTCTGCACAGGCGAGGTGACAATAGTTGATGCCGAGTGCGTCGAAAAATCCTATCCCTCCTTCTGGTCCGATCTACAATCCTTGGGAGCGGAGGTGAGAGTGCATTGAGTGGTAACTCCCTTGGTGGACGGTTCGTCGTCACAAGTTTTGGCGAGAGCCATGGACCGAATGTGGGGATTGTCATCGATGGATGCCCGGCCGGACTCGAGCTTACTCCAGACGAGATCCAGCGGGAGTTGCAGAGAAGGCAGCCTAGCGGTGAACTCTTCTCGACAGAGAGGAGAGAGACCGATCATGTTGAGATCTGGTCTGGAGTCTTCAACCACCGCACCACGGGTGCTCCTATTTGCCTTTCCCTGTCCAACCTGGACACGCGATCAGAGGAATATGAAGAAAGAAAGTACACGCCCAGGCCCGGACATGCCGACCTCGTTGCCAGATTGAAGTATGGCGGATACGAAGACTACAGGGGCGGCGGCAGGTTCTCCGCACGAATCACCGCTGGTTTCGTGGCTGCTGGCTCTGTCGCCAAGAAACTAATCGCCACAATCGGGATAACAGTCTATGCCCACACCGTGGAAATCGCAGGAATACGCGCAAGGAAGATACCATTCGGGGAGAAAGAGAGGGTATCCTGCGGCGACGCATTGACCTGTGCTGATCCCGAAGCAGCTGGGAAGATGCTCGAGGCCATATCTGACGCGAAGAGACGAGGAGACTCTGTCGGAGGAATGATTGAGGCAGTTGCAATGGAAGTCCCTGCAGGCCTCGGAGAGCCGGTCTTTGACAGTCTCGATGGGGATCTGACCAAAGCTTTCTTTGCAATTCCGTCTGTCAAGGCTGTTGAGTTCGGGGCTGGCTTCGAGTCTGCGAGGATGCGAGGTTCAGAGTACAATGACCCACTCGTAGTCCACGAAGGAAGAGTTGAAAGTCCGACCAATAAAGCTGGAGGAATCATCGGGGGGATCAGCAACGGTCAACCAGTGGTGTGCAGGATTGCTTTCAGACCGCCATCATCGATCGCTACTCCCCAAAGGACTGTCAACCTTCAGACCATGCAGGAGCAGCCTCTGTTGATCAAGGGGAGGTTTGACACCTGCGTGGTTCCGAGAGCGATCCCGATCGTGGAGGCTATGATGGCGATCGTGCTAGCAGACCATTCGCTACGCGCCGGCCTGATTCCCCCTGTTCTGAAAACGGTCTAATGGGATATGGCACTTGGGTAGGATCCTAGTACCTTCACAAACGTCGACTTCTCTTTCAAGTCCTGGAGCGCTTCGCGGCATTGCTTGTCTCGCAGGTGGCCTTTGAAGTCAACATAGAAGTTGTATTGCCATGGCGTATCCTTCACAGGTCTGGACTCGATCTTCGTCAGATTGATCCTCCTGATCGAAAGTGCCCTGAGGGCTCGGTACAACGATCCGGGCTTGTGCTCAACCCCGAATATGATTGAGGTCTTGTCCTTTCCAGATCGTGGGGGAATCTTCTTTCCCAGAACGAGGAATCTCGTATAGTTGACATCACTGTCCTCAATTCCCTCCGAAATGACCTGCATAGAATACAGCTCTGCTGCGCGTCTGCTTGCGATCGCTGCCACTGCCCTCGATCGCATCGCCTTGACCAGTGTCACGCTGCCAGCAGTATCGTAGGCGGGTACGCCTTCCAGCTTGTAAGCACGCAGATATCTGGCGCATTGCGCTAAGGCCTGTGGATGAGAGTACACAGTTCTAAGTTCGCTCTGCTCGGTTCCGGGCTTTGCAATGAGACAGTGTCTCACCCTGACCTCTACTTCCCCGCAAACCTTCGATGTAGTCGCGCCGAGCAGATCATATGTTTCGTAGACGCTTCCCTCGTATGAGTTCTCGACCGGCACGACACCGAAGATGCACCGTCCGGTCTCGACCATGTGGAAAACTTCACGGAGAGTTCTATATGGCTTCCCGACGACGCGGTCTCCGAAGTAGCGCTCGCAGGCCTCGTGACTGTAGCTACCCATCTCACCTTGAAAGGCAACGTGCACCGTTGATCGACCCAAGATCGGTTACCCTCGCGTCCACGACTTCTTGAGTCTAGCCTTTCGAGATCGTTGAGGATACCTCGCAGATCTTCTCGAAAGTTTTCCGTGCCACGCTGAATTCTGGATCAGTCGACAGAAGTTCCTTGATTCGCCTGTACCGGGCAATCAGTTTGGGTCTGTCCCGTCTGTAAATAAGCCTAGCAAGTGACTGAATGTCTCGTTGCAATTCTCGAAGGATGATAGCGAATTGCTTGTTCGTTATCTGAATGTCAGCAGTGGTGTCAGGTTCGGTTGCAACTGTTTCTGCGAGCAGCATCTGTAGATGGAATGTCCTCCCGGCAAACTTCCTAACTTCAGCAAGTTTTCTCTTCCTGGAAATCGCAGACGCAAAGGCCATGTTGAGGAAGTGGGGCAAAGCGAGAGTTAGAGCTGTCTGCTTGTCGTGAGCGTCCGGGTCGGCCAAGAAGATGCGGGCTCCTTGGAACACACGTTTTACCATATCGATACCACGCCGGTCCTTTCCGATACATGCGACGACTATGACTTTGTCGCGGAGACCAGACGCAAGCGGACCGAACATGGGATGAATGCTGGCGACCCTAATTCCGCGCCTCTCAGCTGACCGAAGAGCGGGAATCACGGCGGATTTTACGGCGCAGACATCGCACAGAAGAGTATTCCTTCGAAGGATCGGAACGATCTCCTTAATGACATCCGAAACCACGTTCACTGGAGTGGCAATAATGACTATGTCGCTTTCTCGTGCGGCCTGAGCGTTGCTTGAGGCGCATCTCGCCCGAATTCTAGAGGCAAGAGATCGAGCCTTGCGCCTATCACGGTCTGAGACAATAACCGAATCTCCTCTCGACTTGAAGAAACGTGCGAACCATGAACCCATCCCTCCTGCACCAATGACGGCTACTCTCGTCACCATTCATTCCTCGCCTTCGCTATGCGCCTGATTCCTGTCTTCACTGCCGCCTCTGACTCGGTGACTGCAAGTCTCACAAAGCTCTTGTACGCGCCGAAGATCGTTCCCGGCAAGACGCCGACCCTATGCTTCGAAAAGAGGTATTCGGCAAACTTGGCGGAATCCATGTCTCTCCGCTTGATTCGAGGAAAGACATAGAATCCTCCTTCAGGGACATAGAATTCGAAGTCGGCTTTCCTCAATCCTTCACATGCCATCGCAAGTCGTCTGCCAATTTCGCCTCTAGCTCGTGCTGCCTCCCCGCTTGGGTCCTTGAGCGCTGCGAGTGCCGCCCGTTGCACGAACTCCGGGACATTGGTTATCGTGGTCTCCACAATCGAACGCATCTTCGCGATCCTCCGCTCGTCCCCCACCGCGTATGCAATTCCCCACCCTGTCATGCTGAACTCTTTAGAGAAACTGTTCACGTAGATCGCCTCGATACCCGGGTACTGCAAGACGCTCGGTACTGATGAACGATAGTAGCTCGCGTAGACCTCGTCGGAGAGAACAATAGCACCATACTTTTTCGCAAGGTCCATCACTTCTCGGAATCTCTTCTCTGGCAATACTTTGCCTGTGGGATTGTTAGGATAGTTCAGGACAAGCATCTTCGGCCTCAGCTTCAGCTCATCCTCGAGAGTCGATAGATTGATGTCCCATCCGTTTTCTAGGCTCGTCGAGATCGAGAGAGCTCTTGCTCCAACGAGAGCTATGAATGACTCGTAGGGCGGCCACGCGGGTTGGCATATCACTACGCGTTCGAGACTTGACACAGCGGTGCGCATTGCGGCGAAGATTGCGAAACGGGCTCCAGGAAAGATGAGAATGTTGGAGCGAGCGAGTCTCGTCCCGTACTGGCGGTTGAGCTGTGTGGCGATTGCGTCCGTTAGCTCGGTCAGGCCTGCGCTTGAACCGTAAAGGATTGTGGGGCTCTGACTGAGGCATCTCTTCGCTTCACGGACCGCGGCGGCCGGAGTCTTGAAGC
>CAYMZN010000058.1:0-10900 GCA_964394935.1 uncultured Candidatus Bathyarchaeia archaeon
CAACGTTTAATTATTCCTCGACGGAGCAATTGACCGGAGTTGGCGGCCATAGCTGGGAGCTAGGACCCGTTCCCATTTCGAAAGCGTGCGTCGCCGAAAACACGGAAGTGAATCTCCCAGGCGATTCAGGCGGTAGTGTGTTCCGCAAGGCCACGCGAAACTTGGACAGCTGCCAGCTCCATCTCAATTTTGCTTGCCAGAATAATCAATGAATCTTTATAACGGCGCCCGGGCGATCTACTGCCAACTCTATCGAGGATATCTGTTTGGTATCTGATGTGGCGCTTCAGATCCCCCCAGCTGGAGGAGGCAGCAACCCCCTAGCAAACCTGATCAACCTTCTGATCTTCGGGATGATCTTCGCCTCCTTCTTCTTCGGCCAGCAGATACAGAGTCGGATCGCAATCCTTCAGCTTGATGGCGCTGTCAGGAAGCTAGACTTCATTAGGAATGAAGCGAAGGCTCTTGCTCTTCGAACCATCAAGGAGATCGGAAAGCCGAAGGAGGACCCCTCCCCTGCACTCTCGGGTCTGCTCGAGCAGTTCTTCATCACGCCCGTTGATCTTGACCCGGCAGGGATAATCGGCAAACTTGATCATCTGTTGGATGTGCGTGACCTCAAGTTCAAGGCTGATGTAAGGAAGCTTGCTCCGGAAGCAACCGACGCGCAAGTCAACAATCTCGAGAACCTGGTAGAGGCCTCTTGGGCACTCCATCTGCTCTTCAAAGTCGTGAGACACTTCTACCTTCTCGGCAAGAAGACGTCGAGTTTCTACGTAATATTGCAGCTGCAGATGCTTCTACCTCTTATCATGCAGGAGGCAGAGGCATACTCTGGCGCCGCAAAGGCGTTCGCCCAAGGACAGCCAGTCGGGGACGGAGCGGGTGCGCTTGTCGCCTCGAAACTAATGCGAAACAGCGAGAAGCGGGAAATGGAGAAGGACATTATGGTTGCCGAGACGACAGTCGAGGGACGCCGGCTCATAGCTCTCAAGGCTAAGGGACCTGGTGGGAATGTCGGGAAACCCGGAGACGCGATCCGAACCCTGATTGAGGAGAACGGTGGAAAACTTGCAATGATCATCATGGTTGACGCGGCACTCAAATTTGAAGGAGAGAAGACAGGAGAGATAAGCGAGGGCATCGGAGCCGCTATCGGAGGAGTAGGAACGGAGAGGTTCAAAATCGAAGAGGAAGCGACCAAGCACAAGATTCCAGTATACGCGATAATAATCAAGGAGAGCATTCAGGAGGCGATCACACCGATGAAGAAGGAAATCGCCGAGGCCGCAGACGGCGTCATTCAAAGAATCAAGAGTCTCATACAGGAGAGAACAAAAGAGGGCGAACTCGTCATCCTTGCCGGAATCGGCAACACGGTAGGAATCGCACAGTAGGCGGCAGGATTGGAAGCCAAACCTAGCCACATGTATGGTTACCTGATGGTAATCTTCAGCATCATCATCCTCGCTTGGGCGGTCTGGGCCATGTACTCCGCCTTCAACTTCCAGCAGCAGGGTAACCTAGAAAGCTTCTACTTCTACGCGATCGCCAGCTCAGTGGCGATCGTCTTGGCAGTCTCTTCGCTTATGCAGATGCGGAGGAGAATTCTGATGCTTCAAAGCATGGCGACGAGGGTGCTCTCAATTGTGCTGTGCGGAAGCTGCGGCTTCAAGGTGGTGCGTGCTTTCGCGCAAGGTGATTTCGTGTACAAGGAAGTAGGCAAGTGTCAGCAATGCAGCGGAACGATGCGGGTGGATTCCATATACGCAGAGGAGCCCGCTAAGAAAAGCCGACTCTAGATCGTAAAGACTTCACAGCCGTTCTCTTTCACGAGCAGGGTATGTTCGGCCTGCGTCACGATCTTCCCACTTGCCTCAACTAGGACAGCGTATCCCGCGATACATTTTGCCCTGACTGCCTCAGGGAAGCCCTCTTCGAAAACGGTCTTCCCAAGTGAGGAGTAGAGCCATCTCGATGCAAAAGGCAGAGTCCTGTAGGTTTTCCGAACGTGCTCGACTATCTTCCTCGCTGATTCGGACCGGACTCCTTTGTCTCTCACTGCTCGGTAAATCAACACTTGGTCGGAATCTTCAACTCTGCCCGCTGCCTCCTTCACGGTAACGAAGGGTTCGACTGCATAGACATCCCCGACCTCGAACCGACCAGGCGTAGGGCCAGCAACGTTTGGAACGGATCTCCCCGCATGGATTGTATACCGCTCGACTTTGTGACCCGTCAGGTTTCGAATGGGCCTACAACCGTATTGGGTGACTACCCTCTCGACCTGCTCCCCGACGTCAGAGAACTTGACCCCGTGAGCTATGATTCCGACTCCGACGCGAAGAGCCTCTTCGGCGACTCCAATCATCGAGCGGTAGACTGGGCTCAATGAAACTGTGACAGCGGAGTCGTTGATGTAGCCGTCGATGTGCACCCCAAAATCAACCTTGACCACGCAATCCTTTGGCAAGACGCTCAGATCGTTCCACGGTGAAGTGTAATGGGCCGCCACCTCATTGATGCCAACATTGCAAGGGAACGCTGGCTGTCCTCCAAGAGCAACGATCTCTGCTTCAACCTGCTCGCAAAGCTCTCGAACAAGGACACCTTCACGCACTAGCGGGGGTATGGTCTTCCGTAGCTCTGAGATGATCTGCCCGCCTTTCCTGTAGGCCTCAAGTTCGTCCTTGGAAATCAATCGTGGGAGCTCCGACGAAGTCGCTTGGGCACAGTTATCGCTTGCATTATATTTAGGGTTGGCAGATCTAGCAAGACTTCCGAAAGAGTTCACGTCAAAGAATGAGTCTTGGAGAGGCTGTCGCTGTCAAGCAGCAACGAGGAAATGGTGGTAACTCCCTGGGAAGTATCGGGGAAGATCGACTACGAAAAGCTCACTCGAGAGTTTGGCACGGAACCCTTGACCATTGACCTGTTAGAACGCCTTCAGAAATACGCAGGAGAGCTACATATCCAACTCCGTAGGAGGATCTTCTTCTCTCACAGGGACCTTGACTGGGTACTTGATGAATACGACAAAGGCCGAAAGTTTGCGCTCTACACCGGCAGAGGACCGTCAGGACCTGTTCACATCGGGCACATCGTTCCTTGGATATTTACTAGGCATCTCCAAGATGTCTTCAAAGCGAACCTGTTCTTTCAGATGACCGACGACGAAAAGTTCCTTCTTCATCAACACGCCAACCTTGATGATCCCTATCGCTGGACGTACGAAAACACGCTCGACATCATGGCGATCGGATTCGATCCAAAGAGAACTGTGATCATCGCGGACATCAAGAACATACAGTATCTCTATGAACTGGCCATCAAGGTCGCCAAACACATGACGTTCTCGACCGTCAAGGCGGTCTTCGGTTTTCAGGACAGCTCGAACATTGGCATCATTTTCTTCCCAGCCATCCAAGCCGTGCCCGCGTTTCTTCCCTCGGCCGTCAGCGGCAAAACCGTCCCCTGCCTCATACCTGCCGCGATCGATCAGGATCCCTACTGGAGAGTCACGCGAGACGTGGCGCCGAAACTCGGGTACCCTAAGCCCGCCCAGATTCACTCCAAGTTCCTACCAGGGCTTGGGAAAGGAGAGAAAATGTCCGCCTCATTACCAGAGACCGCTATCTTCACTGTTGACACGCCTGAGGCTGCTGAACGGAAGATATTGAACGCGTTCACGGGTGGACGGGCTACAGTAGAAGAGCAGAGAAGGCTGGGAGCGAACCCAGACATCTGCAGCGTCTATCACTATGAGTACTTCCTCTTCATGGATGAGGACAGAGAGATCGAGGAGCTAAGGAGAGACTGCCTGTCAGGTAACATCCTATGCGGAGAATGCAAGGAGATACTGGCAGAACGTGTGAAGCTCTTTCTCAAAGATCACCAGGAAAAACGAGAGAAAGCCAAGGACCATGTGGAAGAGTTCCAAGCAGAGTCGAAGGGCCTTAACCTGCCGGAATGAATCTGCGCAGCTCTAATATATCGACACGCCAGTACTACGCCGCAAAGACCTTTGGAGATCCACCATGAGATCCGGGAGCAACGACGATGGTGACCGCGTTTTCACGCTCCCCTGCGCTTGAACTGGCGCGCACCAGTAGGGTACGGCCAGGATCAGCACGGTGCTGGAACCCATTCAGCCATAACGGATTGGGATCGGCGCCGTCGTTGGAGGCCATCCATTGATGATCGAGCTCAGAGAGCATGAAGCAAGAACGCTCAAGGCGCTCGCATGGCCGCTGACAGGAACGGCAAGTTCAGCACAGATCGCAGCTGAAACCGGACTTGACGAAGCTGCGGTTATGCGGGCTGCCCTCGCGCTGAGTCAGAAAGGCTACGTGTCAATAAGCAGTCAGCCCTCCCAGTTGGCTTCTCTTGCTCCCGAGGGGCGAACCTATGCCGAGCAAGGATTGCCGGAGCGGAGGATTGTGACAGTCGTTGTCGACCAAGGAGGGACGATGGAAGCGTTAGAGGCCGCTCGCAGGGCAAAGATCCCAACGGGGATGCTTCCAATAGTTCTTGGGTGGCTCAAGAGGAAGGGCTGGGCCACTCTTAGAAAAGCTGACCATGCGACCCTAATAGTCGCAGACAAGGTCCCTGAGGCGTCGCGTGATGAGGAATTACTCCGGGCTCTCCTCCGACGCACAGAGGCCGATACGCTCGCCTTCGACCCGGCTGACTTGGCTGAACTTCAGGTACTGACGCAAAGAAAGCTGGTAACACTACGGCAGCAGGTGAAGAAAGTCATCTTGGTCACCCGAGAAGGATTGAAGATTGCCCAGCAGGGAATCACGATCGAGTCCGAAGTCAGTAGCCTGACCCCTGGGATGTTGGCAACAGGAACTTGGCGACAGGTCCGGCTTAGGAAGTTTGATGTCCGAGCGGATGTCGCGGCGACTTGGCCAGGAAAGAAGCAACCGTACAGACGATTCTTGGATGAACTCAAGTACAAACTGATCGCGCTCGGGTTCGAGGAGATGACAGGGCCGATCGTCGAAACGATGTTCTTCAACTGTGATGCTCTCTACATGCCACAAGACCACCCAGCTCGAGAAGTCCACGGCATGTATCTGGTCAAATCCCCCGAATACGGGGAGCCTACCTCGTTCGTCTCATATCTCGACAAGGTCAAGAGAACTCATGAGAATGGTTGGAAGACGGGGTCAACTGGGTGGAGATCCGCATACTCGAGAGTCGAAGCCTCTAGGCTGATATTGAGAAGTCACGGAACCTCTGAGAGTGCTAGAACCCTCATCAGCAAAGAGCTCCAGATTCCTGGAAAGTACTTCTCAATTGCGAGGTGTTTTCGACCGGACAAGGTGGACAAGACACACCTCACGGAGTTCAATCAGGTTGAGGGAATCGTCGTCGCGGAAGATCTGACTCTGAGAGATCTCCTCGGAGTGCTGGAGAGATTTGCGATCGAGATCGCCGGCGCGGACAAGGTCAGATTCAATCCTGACTACTTCCCGTTTACTGAACCAAGTGTCGAACTCCAGGCGTACAAGGATGGAGTAGGCTGGTTCGAGTTCGGAGGATCGGGCATCTTCCGCCCAGAACTAACGATCCCGCTCGGTATCAAAGTGCCAGTAATCGCATGGGGGCTTGGAGTGGAGCGACTCTTCATGATGAAGGCCGGTATCGACGATATGCGCACGCTCTTTTCTCAAGACCTTGACTGGTTGCGGAGGCAGGAGCTCGCATAGAATGGTCACCGTAACAGTGGAACAGCAAGACCTCGAGCAGCTCCTCCACGTGAAACTCCCGAGAGACCTCGCGGCCCTAAACGAGATTCTCGGTCAGATGAAGTGTGAAGCAACCCGTGTCTTCTCGGAGGAGAGCGGTGTCGAAGAACTCAGCCTAGAGAACAAGGATACCAACAGGCCGGATCTATGGTCTCCAGAGGGGATCGCACGGGCTCTACGCGGATTTCTCGGAGTCGAGACGGGTCTGAGGCACTACAGAATCACAGAACCGTCGGGAGTTTCGATCAAGGTCGATCCTCGCCTAAAGCGAATTAGACCATTCATCGGCTGCTCAATCGTTAGGGCTGTTAGGCTATCGGACGCCGCCATTCGCGGACTCATGCATCTCCAGGACAGGCTCGACGAGAGCTACGGTCGTCATCGTAGGCGATCATCAATAGGGCTCTACGAGTTCGATCTGATAGCGCCCCCCCTGCTGTATGGCGTGGCACGAGCGGATGAGATTAGCTTTGTCCCTCTCGGAACGAGTGAACGAATGACTCTCAGAGAGATCCTTGCAAAGCATCCGAAGGGCATCGAATATGGTCACATCGTTGAGTCGCACCCTCTTTGGCCGATCCTGCTCGACTCTAGAAACAACGTACTTTCTTTTCCTCCCATCATAAACTCGAACGACCTCGGCAGAATCACCCCGCAGACGCGTAATGTGCTCGTGGAGGTAACGGGTACATCACTCGATACTGTATTGAACGCGTTGATGATGGTGACCGTCAGCCTGGCTGATCGTGGAGGTCGAATCTGTTCCACTATTGTCCACTATTCCTATGGCAGAACAAGGAGGACTGCGACTCCCGTACTCAAGACCGAACGCGTGAGAATCGGGCTAGAGTACGTAAGGAGCGTGCTCGGAATCGATCTGTCCGCTGATGAGGCGATGAGATTGCTTCGCAGAGCCAGATTTGACGTGTCAAAGGCGTCTTCCAGTTCGTTGGATGTCGTCGTACCCTGTTTTCGATTGGACATCATGCACCCAGTTGATATCATAGAAGACATCGGCATCGCTTACGGCCTTAACCAGTTCAAACCAAGATGGCCATCGCAGGGAACGGTTGGTGGTCTTACGACACAACATGAGTTCAACGACCTCCTTCGGGAACTGATGGTTGGACTCGGGTATCAGGAAGTGCTGACGTTCACCCTATCAAATCCAGATACGCTCTTCACGCGAATGAGTCTTCCGCCCGAGAGCATTGTAGAAGTCAAGAATCCTAGAGTCCAAACTCTGACCTGCCTGAGGAACTGGCTCATTCCAAGTCTAATGGAGATTCTGTCCTCTAACGTGCATGTCAGCTATCCACAGCGAATCTTCGAGGCAGGTGACTGCGTTGTGCGAAATGGTTCCAAGATCGACGAGGTCGTGAAGCTTGCGGGGGTAACATGTCACGCGGAAGCATCCTTCACTGAAGCAAGAGCTACGGTGAATGCTCTTCTTCGGAACTTGGGTGTCGAATACAGAATCACAGAAGATGAGCATGCAAGCTTCTTGGAAGGAAGAGCGGCTTCAATCTTGATCGGGGAAGAGCGGGCCGGAACCCTAGGCGAGCTTCATCCACAGGTACTTGAGAACTGGGGAATCCAGAACCCAGCCGCCGCCTTTGAACTGAACGCCCTAACTTTGCATGCGGCCGCAGCGAGCCATTAATCTACCCGATCACAAACATAGGCAGCATGGGCACCAGAAACAGCCCACCTCTGAGAGAGCCGACTCAGTGGGGCGAGGCCCCTCGATGAAGTTCGCGTGTTAGTGTCGTGGGCGACAGGGCGGGAGTTCAGATAGCCTTGAGCTCTTGCCCGCGGTGAAACCTTACCTATCATTTAAGAGGCCTAGACATCCACCAGACTCCGAGAGGCCTCACTTTGGACCTGCACAAACGGCTAGAGCTAATCTCGCGAGGCGTACAGGAAGTCATAACGAAAGAGGAACTGCAGGAACTCCTCGAAACGACGCGTTCTCCACGAGCGTACTGGGGCTTCGAGCTTAGCGGGGGGATGCACATTGGGACAGGATTGATCTGTGGTGGGAAGATCAAGGATATGGTAGACGCCGGGTGCGACTTCACAATCTTTCTTGCGGACTGGCATTCATGGATCAACAACAAGCTCGGAGGCAATATGAAGAACATCCGGGCTTGTGGAGAATACTTCAAGCAATGCTTTACAGGGTTGGGCATTCCACTGGAGAAGGTCAGTTATCGATGGGCTTCTGAGCTTGCGAGCGGCATCGATTACTGGGAGAAGGTAGTTCGGATCGCAAAGCTGAACTCGGCTCAGAGGATCTGGCGGGCGCTTCCGATAATGGGACGAGGAATGGACAGCAAAGACATTGAAGCGGCCGCGGTCTTCTACCCGTGCATGCAAGCCGCAGACATCTTTCAGCTGGGTCTCGACATTGCGTGCGCTGGAATCGATCAGCGGAAAGCTCACATCCTTGCTCGTGAGTCGGCGCAGAAATTGCAGGCAAAGAAGCCCGTTTCGC
Source organism: uncultured Candidatus Bathyarchaeia archaeon (assembly GCA_964394935.1). Lineage (GTDB taxonomy): Archaea > Thermoproteota > Bathyarchaeia > 40CM-2-53-6 > 40CM-2-53-6 > CAVPLU01. The sequence continues at coordinate 8,254 of CAYMZN010000058.1, forward strand.
TTCACACGCCTTTGCTTATGGGCCTCTTGGGCGGCAAGATGGCGCCTACAGGCGCATTCGATGAGAACCCGACGCTAGACGCGCAGATCGGAATGAAGATGGCAAAGAGTGTTCCTGAAAGCTCCATTCTCGTTCACGATACCCCAGAAGAGATCGGGAAGAAGATCGAGTCCGCATACTGCCCGCCGAAGGAGATTGAGGGAAATCCAGTCCTCGAGATTGTTCGGCTAATCCTGTTACCCCAGCTGGGCCGCGTCGAGATAGATAGGCCCGCGAAATATGGTGGCCCGATAGGATTCGAAACGTATGAGCAGATCGAAGACGAATACAGGGCAGGCAAGCTTCACCCGCTGGACCTCAAGAACAGCGCCGCAGCCCTCCTCTCCTCCATACTTGAGGGTGTGAGAGAGGAGTTCAGGAAGAACCCTGAACCTCTCAAGCGAATCAAGGCCATTGAGATCACTCGGTAGGACTCCTGGCCGAGATGAGTGCTGAAGAGAGACGGCTGGAAGCCGTCAGAGAGATTGTCGAGAAAGTTGTAGGCTACTCTAGACGCGGCATCCCAGTGATCGTTGAGGGCCCAAAAGATGTTAAGGCGCTCCGCGGGCTAGGAATCCCAGGTCATGTCTTCTGTGCAAAATCTCGTCGCCTAGGACTTGTTGACTTCCTCGACTGGATTGCAACTCACTCCGAAGTCATAATCCTGACAGACTTTGACAGGGAAGGCCGAGCGCTCGCTTGGCGTTTGCGTAAAGATCTGTCCAATATGCGCGTCAAAGCGAATACCGAGATCTGGAAACAGTTGAAAGCGCTCGTCAGATCCGAAATTGTAGGAATCGAAAGTCTAGGTAGGTACCTAGATAGGCATGCCACAGGTTCGCCTGCAAAGAGGAAGGCGCGCTAGTGGATATCTAAAGTGTCTTTGAGATTATTTCGACCATATCCACGAGGCGGCTCGCGTAGCCCCACTCGTTGTCATACCAGGCAAGAACTTTCGCCATCTTACCATCAAGGACCATTGTGGAAAGACCATCAATGATGCATGAATGTGGATTGCCGATTATATCGACAGATACCAGGGGTTCCTCTGAGTATTCCAAGATGCGTCGAAGCGGCCCTTCAGCCGCGGTCTTGAAGGCGCGATTGATCGTTTCAGATGTGGCATCCTTCTGCAATTCGGCTACAAAGTCGACAAGTGAACCGTCCGGCACTGGCACGCGATAGGCTATCCCATTGATCTTTCCTTTGAGTTCGGGGAAAATCTCGGTCGTCGCCTTGGTCGCGCCCGTCGTAGTCGGGATTATTGACAGGGCGGCTGCACGCGCACGCCTAAGATCTCTATGAGGAAGATCCAGAATTCTCTGGTCATTCGTGTACGCATGCGCTGTGCTCATCAGTCCACGAAGAATCCCGAAATTTTCGTGAAGCACTTTTACGACAGGCGTCACGCAGTTCGTTGTGCATGAAGCCAAGGAGATAATCTGATGATTCTTGGGGTCGTACTTCGAATCGTTCACTCCGGGCACAACAGTCACGTCGGGGTTCGAGGCAGGCGCCGAGATCAGCACTTTCTTCGCGCCGGCTCTCAGATGTTTCGATGCGCTATCCCGGTCTGTGAAGAGGCCTGTGGATTCTAGGGCAATGTCAACGCCGAGTTTGGACCAGGGTAACTCGGACGGGTCTCTATGTGATAGAACGCTTATCTCGTTGCCGTCAACGGAGAAGCCGCCCGGAACGAGCTTTACCTCAGCGTTCATCTTGCCAAAGACTGAGTCATACTTGAGAAGATGAGCGAGTGTCTTTGCATCTGCTACGTCGTTTACCGCGGCAATCTCCGCCTTCAGGTTCGACTGCTTCGATACGCGAACAAAGGCTCTCCCTATCCTGCCGAAACCGTTTATCCCAATCCTGATTGCCACGTTCCCACAGCCTTTCCGTTAAGGGAACACCTCCTTCGTCTTAAAACCGTTTCACAATAGACTGGCCGATTGAGTGACCAGCAGGTCCTCCAGTCGGTGAGAAAACGTTTATCAGCAGTCGTGCGCCTAGGGCTGCTCAAGCTGACGCGCGAAAGCGCTTACAAACTTCACTTTCCTTCAAGCCGCACAACGGGTGCCTCACGTGGGAAACGATGCTATGGAGGAGCAGCAGGATGGTTAGTATGCGTATCCGCGTCTGTGAATGGAGGTTCACTATCAAGTGGGAACAGAAGGTCAGTATGCATCCACGACGAAGTACGTCGTATTGGCGAGGTTCGACGTGGAGGGAGTGGTTGAGAAGCCCGACGTGATCGGCGCGATCTTCGGGCAGACCGAAGGCCTATTCGGGCCTGACCTGGATCTGAGAGAACTCCAGAAGAGCGGAAGGATAGGAAGAATAGAGATCCAACTTGAATCTAGGCAAGACAAGACCACCGGCACGATAATGATTCCGTCTAGCTTGGACAAGGTTTCCACCGCAATAATCGCGGCTGCTGTCGAAAGCGTGGACCGAATTGGACCCTGCGCCGCCAAATTAACTCTAGAAAAAGTCGAAGATGTCCGCGAAGAGAAGAGAAAAGTAATCCTAGACAAGGCCAAGGAGATCCTCAGAAAATGGGTGATCGAGGTCTCTCCGAGCACTGACGAGATGGTCAAAGAGGTCTCGG
>CAYMZN010000059.1:0-10899 GCA_964394935.1 uncultured Candidatus Bathyarchaeia archaeon
AAGAAGCGTAGAGTCAAAATTGGTGTCGCCGTCACTCCTAACCTGAGCGATGCCCAGCTGCTGCGCACATTTGGAGACGTGAGGGCGTCAAGCTGCGATTGCAATATTTTGATTGCGGACTCGGAGAAGCTCGTTACAGCCTCACACCTTGACGCTGATGACGCATACGCCATAGTTACGTCGGACAAGAACATGATTCGTATGAGTCGCGAATACTTCGACAACCCAAACTGCTGCACAAGATCATAGTGACCGTCACCACCTTCCTCCACGCAGCGAGCAACAACTGATTTCAGACCCAGCGGGGCGGGTTCCATGCGTGATCGGGTCCTAAACATGAAAGAACGAGTGTCTGGCATTCCGGCGGGATAATTGCGATGGTCGAGAGAGTAATTCTCTCTTGGAGCGGCGGCAAAGATAGCGCAATAGCATTCAAAGAACTTCACCGTGACCGACGCTACGAGATCACGTCACTGCTGACAACTATTACTGAAGGCTATGATCGCGTGAGCATGCATGGCGTTCGTGTTTCTGTCCTTGAGCAGCAGGTGAGGGCTCTAGGCATACCGCTCCTGAAGGTCTGCATTCCTCAACGGGCGAGCAACGAGCGATACGAGTCCGCGATGCGGGAAGTACTGACTCGTGCACTGGCTGACGGAGTAGCCGGCGTTGCCTTCGGAGACGTATTCCTTGAAGACATCCGACAGTACCGTGAAGACAAGCTTTCGCAACTCGGCATGAAAGCCATCTTTCCGATCTGGAAGAGAAACACGCAGGAGCTGGCCGTCAGTTTCATCAAAGACGGGTTCAACGCGATTCTTACCTGCGTCGATTCCCAACGACTAGATCAGTCATTTGTCGGCCGCTTGTTCGACGAGTCGCTCCTCAGAGATCTGCCATCAAGCGTGGATCCGAGCGGCGAAAACGGAGAGTTTCATACATTCGTATGTGCGGGGCCGATCTTCAGCCAGTCAATCCCTGTCCGGCGAGGGGAAATCATCCTCCGAGAGAACCGCTTCTGGTACTGCGATCTGATACCGGACGCGGGAGTCTAGGTGCATCACTCGAGCTGGAGTCGGTCTTTAGTTCCTCCTGTTCTGGTTGACGAGCGTTCTGACTCGACTTATGAGGGTGGGACCGATGGCACCCATCAGGACGGCCGTGGTTACCTCGTGGACTAGTCCGAATGGATACATGACGCCGAAGCCCGTCAGAAATGGAACGTAGAGCAAGAGTATGGCGATCCACCAGCTGTAACTGAAGATCCATGCAGGAATCACGGAGGAGGCCACATCATAGACGGCGGTCAATAGGAACCCGCCGACAACCAGCTCGGCCCTAGGTATCCTCGCTCGCCTATTCCACAGTAGCCCTGCCAGGAACGCTATCGCGCCCATTGATGCGGCGTTGATGATCGTCCAAAACCCAGCGCCAAAGTAGAGGTCGCTAATCAAGATCGACATAGCGCCCACAACGAGCCCGGTCAGCGGCCCCCTGATCACGCCGGCGGTGAGAGCGAGAAACGCGACGGGCTTGACGTTTGGCGGTCCACCGGCTAACGCGATTCTGGCGGCGACGTTGAGGCCGGTCAAAGACGCCATCAAAGTCAGATTCCTGACGAACAACGTGGTGGCGTTGGGCTTCAACGCGCGTCTCGCGACCGCTTGCAAGGCAAAGGTGCGTAGGTTAATTAACCTAGTTTCCCCGCTGGTGCAAGCATGAAGTCGCCTGCAGTGATGCTGTGCCTTGTGGTCATGATCGCCGGACTCAGCAGTGCGTATGCGATCCTGATCGAGCAGGAAGCAACTGTGACCGTCAACATCGGGATAAACTATGGAAACGGCACGATCGAATGGCACAACGGTACCGTCGTGCCTTCGGGAGAGTTCCTGTTAAACGCGACCATGAGAGTCGCAACCGTGGAATTTGTAAACTATCTAGGATTCGAAGGCCCAGGGGTTCCCGGCGCATTCGTCACCAGCATAAACGGCGTGGCACAGAATCCAGCGGCCAACTTGTACTGGACATGTTGGGCCTACAACTCACAGGCCCAAAGGTACGAGATGACTAAGGTCGGTGCCGGGTCATATGCACTAACATCCGATCAGACAATTCAGTGGTACTATCAGAACGCCGGCTCGTGGACCAATCCCGCCCTCCAGCCATACACCTCTGTCTCGCTCACGGCTCGCGTAGACACCTCAACAGATCCTCCGACCGCGGTCATCACGGGGTTAATCCATCCAAACCCAAGCGGCCCAGTGAACGTGACGCTCGAGTATAGTAACAATCAGGGCGCATCCTACCAGGAGATCTCCAGAATCACAAGCACCGCTGACGGAACCTTCACCTACTCGTGGACGCTTCCAGGGGGCGGCATGTTCATGATAAGAGCAGACGCGCAGGGCGTGAAGAGTCCCTCAGTCTCGATCGGGGCCAGTAGCGGCATTCCAGGGTTCCCGCTCGAATCGTTGCTGGTAGGCGCCACGTTGGGTGTCCTATTCGGGATGTTCGGACGGAAAATGCGTTTGCGTTCTCGGAATGATCGTGGCCTCCGCTCGGACTATTCGAAGAGGAGGGAGTATAGGACTAGGTCAGTGTCCAGATGGTGCCTGCCCAGGCAGGCGTGGGGGACGAAGTTTAGGTCAATGCAGCTCTTGCTCATGGCTGTGTTCCAAGGCCGGCTGAAGAGTTTCAGTTTCCCCCGTCCCCTGCTCCTGTATCAATCTCATCTCTGATCTTGAACAATTCATCATGACCAGCCAGAATTGTCATTCTGAAAGGAGATCATGTACTCACCTTTAGCTGGGAAAGATAATAGCGATCTTCCTGCTAAGTCTGTCCGCTATGTCGATATCTATTCACGATAATTCGCCACCACAATCCGCATCTCACGTGCTTGCGTTCCCTCTGTGAGGATGTCCTCAACTTCCCCGGCGTCCTCAGGGTTGCGGATACGTCTCAAGTAGGGTTCGTATGCTCTCAGAATGCTCTCGAGTACGCGGTCTGGAACCGGTTGTCCGCCTGTGGCCTCCGCCCTTCCGTTGTTGAAGATCAACACCCTGAGCGGAATGTTACGGTGGATCGCTTCCACAAGACCAAGATGGCCTGCGGCGACGAAGGAGAAATCCCCCGTCAGGGCCCACGTGTCTTGGCAGCCTGCGAGGTACGCGCCGATCGCGAGCGGGATACTGCCGCCCATGTATGTTTCAATGTCAACGCAGTCGTACGGCGGGAACGCAAACAGCGAGGAAATACTCGTATCGCCAGTGACAATCCTGCCGCGCAACTTTCGGAAGACCTCGAAGAGCGGTACGTACGACCGCGCAATCGGACGATAAGCCTCTGGAAGACCATCCGGGACCTTGGGGAGGGCGGGTTTCTTCACCAGCCGCCAATCTTGCCCCGACAACTTTGCGTCCAATACCTGGCGCTGGTACCCTGCTAGCAGCGGACAAACCACATGCTGTAACACATCTCGCTGGTAGCTGGATGAAGAGGTAGAGCCATGAACAGGAACGTACGTCCCCACTCGGTCAAGATCATCCGTATCGACCAGTAGGGCAACGGGCAGCTGAAGTGCTTCGGAGCGAGTGAACGCGTCCAAGATTTCCCGATACATGCCCTGGAGCTGAAGTGTTCGGTACGGGATTCCAAGCCCTTGTAGCAAGGCAGCAACATCGAAGATACTGTCCGAATGCTTGCCAAGTTTATCGTCGAATACCAGCACCACGAAACCTGCAGTCGTTCCTGCCGACAGTGAGTCGACTACGCTGTTCGCAGCCTTCGCCAGTCCGTGGGCCTTGATTAGCGTCACGGAGCGCTGACCCACGAGGCTTCCGCCGTGAGCGATCGAATACGCCACCTCCTCATGAAAGGATGGAAGAAACGCGCTAGAACTCGCTTCGCAAAGTGCTTCAAAGACCTGCGTGCCTCCAAAGCCTGGAACGTTTGTAACGATACTTGCACCAGCATCGCCGATGGCGTGGGCGATGATCGCGGCACCTGTTTCTCGCATGCCAAACCCTTCTACGAGACTCTTGCTTCACGTCTGATAAGTCTAGCACGCTTCACTAGCGTAATAATGTGACCGGTTAACATTGGTTCAAGGTCTATCGGAAAGTTCGGAAGAACCTCGAACGCGAACCTGCGGTGTTCGTCAGAAACCTAGTCACAAAAGCAGGAGCATAAGCTCCGGCAGGTAGGGATACTGATCAATCATATCCGGCAGGTCTTTGAAACGCTTGAACATTTCCGAATGTTTCAGGCATGTCTCCATTTGTGTGTGTGGCAAGCTTGGTGCGCACAGAGTCTAGGAGATTCCTTCGCGTTAGGAAATTAGAAATACTCTAGGCGTCTCTACTTGGTCGAAGAAGAATGGCCAACCCGAAGCTTGAAACCAGAAAGGCAGCAAATGTGGCCTACATAGAGCACAAGGGACCATACGACAAGGTGCCGTGGGAGGATTACATCAAGCGATTGTATGATTGGGCCAAAGAACAGAAAGTGATGCCAGGCTTCTATCCGATGGCAATATATCACGATGAGCCGGAGAAGACCTCTCCCGAAGAGTGCAGAAGCGACATAGCTATCACCTTCAAGGGCAGAGCCAAGGAACAGACCGGCGTGAAAATTCGTCGAATGCCCGCCATGAAGATGGCCACCATTTCCCACAAGGGTCCTGGAACTGAGTTCAAGAGCACATATGCGAAGCTTGGTGACTGGATCGAGAAGAAGGGGTACAGGATATCCGGGCCTCCAATTGAGGTCTACTCAAAGAAGCCGGAAGTCGTTGGCGGCGTAACCGTACTGTACGCAAAGGTCATGATGCGAGTTAGAAAGAAGTAGCCGGTGGAAGTGGGTTCGCTCTAGCATTCTGGTCAGCAATCGAGAAAAGAACTCGCTCTTCCTTAGTGCATTTCACATTCGATCCATCGTGTGAGCGATGAACTATCCCCGTAGGTCCACGCTATTTTGCGTGTGACTCTGTTGGTGCGTAGGTCGTAGTTTGAACCAGTCTTTTATGAGTGTTCGCACCATGAACAGACACATAGAAATGACTGGTTTCCTTGCATCCTGCCGCCTTCCTTCTTTCTTGTCAATAGGCTCGGACAACCCTATATGTCAAGGCTCGCCCTACCTGGTAGCTCGAAAGCGTATAGCGCTGGCGCAGCTATCGGCTCGTCTGGATAGCCGGGTTCTAGAAGAGGCCTCGCCCGTAGTTGGCCCAGATCACTTCCACCTTGTCGTTTCTGATGCCGTAGTACTTGTCGTATGACTTTGCAGTCGTGTCCGAGTGAGGCGGTATCAGCTCGAATACATCGCCAACATTGACTTCCATGCTCGGATCCTTGAGAAGTGCTAGCGAGATTTCTTCGCGTTCTGATACTTGGTCGACTCCTTGCAGATCCTTGAATCTAGGCCCAACGACGCTGAGATAGTCATGCCCACATTCATCTGAACAGGAGTTCATGCCGAAATCGAATACTGCTTGATTTGGTTTCGGCCTGCTGATGCATCGCGTTAGGACCGTGAGAGCAAAATCGAACACCTCAAGTCCTTCGATGAGATGGGAACACCAGTCACTGAATACGTAGGTGCCCGCCTGTACTTCCACGTCGCGCAGTCCCGTGTACTCTGGCGTGATGTTCCATGTACAAGTGTAACCGCCGCTCAGCATCTCAATGTTGACACCTGCATCCTCGATCTCATCCTTCAATGTGGCGACGTTATCCAACGTCTCAAAATGCGCCTTCTTCCTCTCGTCGAATTGCTTTATGTGGGCCAAACTTCCTTGGTGCCACCAGAGTCCTTTGAAGTCCAAGCCTTGCAATTTGCCGAGCTGCTGGACGAAGGACTTTGCTTCAGGTATGTCTACTCCGCAACTTCCTCTGCCCATGTAAAGTTCGACAGCCGCGTTGATTTTCGTGTTATTTGCGCGAGCAATCTCTGAGAGTTGAGTTGCGTTCTGAATGTTGTCAACGCCGACCGTTACATTTGCATGTTTTGACAAAGCGCATAATCTTCTGATCTTGTTCTGGCCGTATATTTCGTTGGTGATCAGGATGTTGTCGATTCCCGAACGCACATAGAACTCGGCGAGTCCGAGTGATGTCATGGACACACCTTCTGCCCCAGCGTCTATCTGCTTCTTCGCAATTATTGGCAACCTGTGTCCTTTCTGGTGAGGTAGTAAGGCGGCGCCGTTCTTCCCGCGGTAGTAGTCAGCCATGGTCTTGATGTTCTTCTCCAAAGCTTCCAGGTCTATCAGTAGCGCGGGCGTGTCAATTTCTTCCTTATCGATTCCGATGAGCAAGACGCATCGCATCCGAGGTTCGGTGTGGGTTTCGCATCGCCATATAACCATTGGGATCTCTGAGGAGGCCTCGTGGCTTAGAACATGACCAAATTAATTCGGACACTTGGACCGGCGTATGACAATCAGGAAGCAAATGTCAGGGGCTCTCGTGCTGTGCGTCGACGATGGATCCCTTGGTGCCATCCAGATTTGAACAGTCAGGGCGAGTAGGTCGTCGTCCCGCACCAAGAGACCCCTCCGAGAATCAACAAGTCATTTGATGTCTTCTCCATGACAGCCGTCACGGGCGGCGTTCTGAGATAGCTTATTACTATAATATCCACCAGATGCCTCTCCGACCATGAGAGAGAAAGGCGAACTTATCGAGGGCATGTACGTGCGCGTAGACCATCGAGCCCTGACGGATTTCGTTGTAGAAGTCTTACAAAAGTTCGGCGTAGCCAAGGAGAACGCCGCGATTACCAGCCAGAACTTGGTCAAAGCAGACCTCAGAGGGGTAGAATCTCACGGTGTTGCAAGGCTGAAGCGCTATACTGATGGCTTGAAGAACGGCGTAGTGAGAACATGCCCTAACATAAGCACAATTCGGGAATCTCCAGTTACGGCCTTAGTGGACGGCGACTTTGGACTGGGCCAAGTCGTGTCGTACAAGGCAATGAGTCTCGCCATCGAGAAGGCAAAGAAGAACTACATCGGCATGGTCGGTGTTCAAAACAGCAACCACTTTGGGATTGCCGGATTCTACGGCTTGATGGCGCTAGAACACGACCTAATCGGCCTTGTGTTGACAAATACCCGACCTTTGGTGGCCCCCACCTTCTCAAAACGGAAGATGATAGGCACCAACCCCATATGCGTCGCGGTGCCGACGACTGGCAAAGGCTTCGTGCTCGACATGGCTACGAGCGTAGCCCCAATCGGAAAGATGGAGGTGGCCAGGAGGCTTGGCAAGAAGGTTCCCATAGGGTGGGGCATCGATCCAGAAGGCCACCTAACAGATGACCCGAACAACATATCGAACGGCGCACTACTCCCCCTAGGTGGGCTTGGGGAAGTTCTTGGAGGCCACAAGGGTTACGGTCTCGCCGCTGTCGTCGACATCCTCTCAGGCATCCTTACGGGAGCCAACTTTGGCTCGGCGGTCGGAGAGACGCAAGGTCCCGCTCCCGCCAATGTAGGCCACTTCTTCGGAGCAATTAACCCGGAAGCTTTCATGCCTCTATCGGAGTTCAAGTCCCGGATGGAGCACTTCCTCGGATCACTCAAGTCAGCCGAGAAGATACCAGGAGCCGAAGAAATATGCGTCGCAGGAGAGAAGTCCGCATACACGGAAGAAGTCAGAAAGAAGATAGGCGTACCGCTGGATCTTAAGACACTTGAGATGCTCAGGCAATTGAGCGCCGACACCGGTGTGCCCTTTTCACTAATCAAATAGGGACATCCATCAGCCTCGGACACATACTCTGCGGCAATGCCAAACAGTCAATCGGCCGCAATTACTTCCACGCGGCCCGTCGTGACACCTCTTGACATCGCGCGCCTAACTAGTGCAAGAGATTAGGTCCACGACCCAATTGATTGCGCGTTTACTTACCGCAGAACCTTCTCGTGTCGGGTCGAATCAACAAGTATAGTACTATTCCGTCTATCACGATGCCAACGATGCCAGTCGGGAGGGTGACCAGATCCATTATGATGCCTATGATGAATATGATGAGGGCTACGGTCCATGCCCAGCCTCTACCTATCCAGAGCCCCCAAGCTAGCACAAGGCCGATCACGCCGACCAAGACGAAGTATGTGGCGATTATCTGGTGAAGCCATTCCTGCACAAAGTAGGTCTCAAAGGCGCCGCCGGTCAGCGTCATCACTCCAGCCAGTATGGGTAGGATGCTCCCAATGATCACGATCATCACCAATATCTTCACTACCGCGGGTCTTCTTTTCTCAGACATTTCAACCTCACATCTCCTTCATGTGTTGGGTACCTCTTTCATTGCGCCCTCCTCGGCGCTCCCGTATCCGTGGAAAGCAGCGAACTCTACACAGGCAGTCAATGAATCTCTGGAAGCAATTCTACCAGTTCGCTTGTCTGAGGATTTCAGACTTTGGGTTCTACTGTCCAGAGCCGTATTGTGCTCCGCTCTCTCCTTCGAGTTCGTTTCTGGTGGACACCATGAGTTCGAGCTTCTTTCGAACCTTTCCGTAGAGCTTGAACGGGCATTTACCTTTGGCATTTTACGCAGGCAGTAGAGGATACTCTTCCGATTCGTAGCGTACGCGCCTCCGACTGAGAAAGGTTGAAGATACCTCTCCGAAGCACATGATCATCCGTTCTGCCTAGACTCGGGCAAGGCTACGAGAAGTCGAGTCTGCTAGATCGACCAGAGTCGGACCAGGCAATTCCTGCGGTCATATTGATGCAACAGAAAGAAGAAGAATTCCGGCAATGACCATGACTACAGCCATCTTCTGGATGTGAATCAGCCTCTCTCCAAGGAAGACTTGCGCAAGAACAACCGTGACCGCTGGCGAAGCACTGGATAGCGGCGCAACGATCGAGACTAGTCCGACGCCTATGCCTGCCACGAAAGCGAAGAATCCCACAAACTCAGCTAGACCGATGACAATTATGCTCTTGATGGGCGCTCTTCCATGAACCTCTCTCAGCAAAGAACCTGGGAGGAACGGGGTTGTCATAAAGAGTATCAGCACGGTCAGAACTCGACTGAAGAACAATGTTGCAATCTCTCCGATGTCTACTGAAACTAGCTTGATGAGAACAGACACTAGACCGATGGACAACATGGCCGCAACAGCGTATGGAACCCCTGCGTTTGATTCACCTTCAGAATCAGATTTCGTGGTGATGATGAGTATGCCAACTAATGCTAGGCCTATGCACAGTATTTGCGGAAGGCCCAGGGTTTCACCCAGAATCACGAATGAGAGAGCCATTGCAACGACCGACGAAGTGGATACTACTGGGGTTACGATACTTGCTCTTCCCGCAGCCAGCCCCCTGTAGAAGAAGAATACACCCGAGAAGCTGCAAACACCGGTCGCCACGATCAATGCGATCGATCTTGATGATGAAGGCATCGGCAAAGGGAACAATGCAGCCAAGAGAAACACCGGAGCAAGACTGACTAGTTGTGTGTAAAGCAGGAGCCTGTAGTAGCCCACAGATCCCAGTACTCTCTTGGCCAGGAAATCCCCAAACCCCCAGCCTATCATACTAGAAACACCGTATCCGACTGAAATGATCTCAACTATCACATGTGATGCTGCTCCGGACCGGGCGCATGGGAGAATCTCTCAGGAACGCGTCCCCAAACATAAGACTGTTCCTGCAATGGAGTCTCTAGTCGTGACGCACCATAAGACCCACACACCAAGAATCAACAGTGTGAAAGCTCCGGGCAAAACACTCCGAAAACACCGGGTTAACCCGGCGTAGAGCGTCGTCGTTCAGGCCGTCAATCTTGTGTGTGTGCGTGCGCGGGTCTCTTAGTGCACACACACAAAACTATTCCTCTCCTGCTCCTGTTCGTCTTCGTGTCTGTGTTCCTCTCTGTTGTTCGTCTAAGTTTTTCTCTCTGTGTGTGCGCACCATGTGACCCAACGACGACGAACTGCTCCTGACGCCTCCAACAAGTTAGGGGAGGAATCCCGTAACAACCCCTCACGTGGTAGGCCAACCTGCCATACAGACCATCACGAAACGATTCTCTTGAGAAGTCGCTCGCTGATCGGTAACTGCGCGTTCTGGTTTAGGAGATACTTCCGCTCGTGATCTTTCCACATGACTGTGGCACTCATCTTCGCGTAGAGTTTTGCGCCGTCTATGCTCTCCTGATAGAACAGTCCCTTCGGTTTTCCCTTTGTGATCTCACCTGTCGTGATGTTAACTGTAGTGGCAATGTCGATGAAAAGGTCCTCAAATTCGTCGAACTGCACCTCCGGGGGAGCGATGATTACGATTATGTTTGCATAGCCATCTGGAAGTTGAGGGTACTTCTCTACGACAGCCGCCGGCAATCTATCTTTCAACCATACAACTTTGGCGTTCCCGGTTAGGGCCTGCTCCAGTAGCATCGCATCCACGTGCAGATTCTTGACCTCAATGCAAACGCCTTCGCGAACCAAGAAAATGTCTGTGATCTTGTCTAGTTTCCTTGCCTCAAGTTCAATCTCGAAACCTTTTGTTAGGAGATGAGAGGCAGCCTCAAGCTGTGCGATGGTGTCAAGGAACTGATCAGGATTCTTTAGCATGCGGACGATGTCACGCTTGACAAGACCTCGTCCATCCAAGATAGCGAGCGCTGTTTCCCACCTTCCTAGGAACTTCAACCGGTCGCCTTGGTTCCAGCGGATCCACAAGGCATGGTCGGAATTCTCCTTAGCTTCAAGCCATGGCAAGCCAAAGTACCTGACTATGGTGGGGGTACTCAGCCGGTTTCACACCAAAACCGAACAATCCCATATTCTTGATCAAATCGCGTTCACACTGGCCCCTGAATAGCAATCGCACTGCCAATAAGAACAATCAATAACCAACTTCACTGATAATTGATCTC
>CAYMZN010000060.1:0-10583 GCA_964394935.1 uncultured Candidatus Bathyarchaeia archaeon
GACCGGCGCCAAAGCCGAGGCTTTCGAGATTCCTTTCAAGTCCATACAGAACCTTCTCGATTTGGGCGTAGGCTTTCACGTGGCAGCCATGAGTGCCGCGAATAATGGACGAGAAGGAGAGGGGGGCCTGATCTTGAAGCTCGCAATACCAGCCGATGTGCCCATTCTGCAACGTCAGGCTGAGAAGATCGAGAAGAGTCTTTGAATAATGAGATGCACAGTTAGGCATCACGAAACAGCTAACTTCGGAGCACCCTACTAGATCGAGGAGAGCGGTTCCTCATGCGCCTGACCGTAGCTTCTGAGGTTGAGCAACGATTTCCTGACTTTCGAATAGTCGTCGGTCCTCCCAGGGTTGCTCTGATCACATTCGCAGCGACTTAAGCAATCATATCGCATTGGACTTCTCGGTATCCGTTCCAGTGGCCTCAAAGGTTACTAATGGGCATACCTTTGCTCCCACTGGTTTTGTCCACGTTAATGGCGTCGATCTTCTTCACATGGGTCTACAACAGCACAGGCGGCAGCCTGCTCATGGTCTGGATCCTTCACGCAGCAACCACAGTACCACAGTATTTCTTGGCCCCTCTGCCGACCTTCACGGACGGGATGTTGTCGTGGATCGTGGCTGGGCTCGTCGTTATCATTGCAGGGCCGGAGAATCTCTCTCGGAAACGGATAACAGCTTGGTGAGTCCGGCGAGCGCGGCCCGTCCTCGCGCCGTCCTGAATGTATCCGACCACTGAGCCGGGTACGTCGTACTTCAAAAGCAGGTCAGCCGTCTTTTCCTCCAAGGCAGCGGCAAAACGGTCAGCAGGTTCTACTGCGCCTGTCGGCTGCTTGGCGGCAACGAAGCGTGGCTAGAGTGGCAGTGCGAATATCTTGGCGAATGCCTCTTCTACGTCGGTGTGAGAGGAATGGAAGATTGTAATCTGCACGCCGATCGCAGTCTGATTGACCCAAGCAAGCCAACCGACCAGCTTCAACGAGAGACCAGCCCGATCATCGCCAAGGACGTAGCCAATGCCCCACGCAAACATGCCGATGGCGAGAAGCACAACCATTGCGAGAAGGAGGGAAGACCAGGAGAATCGTGGACAAGCACCAACAGTATGGAACTCAGAACAGGAAATACCCTAAACCGTTCATCGGCCCGCTTGGTCCTTTCTTGTCCGGGGCCTTCAGCCTTCATGATCTATACGCCAACCTGCTCGCGAAGAACCTGCGGTGCTGATCTAAGATCCTATTAGTTTGATTCCAAATCAGGTACGACTCAAGCTGCCTACGAATCGAGAGAGAATTGGGTGTCGCGATCATGCTATTCGACATAGGTGCGCTATGCAAGGGGACCCGCGAGGTGACTGGGCGAAGCAGGCTGCTCAGGATGGGGGCTTGGGATTGCCCCGTACTGCTTCACAAACTGTTTGTTGATAGATGTCTCTCTATTGAGTCCCTACATTGAGATCCTAGGACCCCACCTTCAGCAGACCTACTGATAATCGGGCAGCCTGTCAAGGTCTTCACTCGGCCGTAGGACTGCCCCAGTATGTCGTCCCCTCACATCCTTCTAAGGTGAGAATGCGTAGGACGCCAAGCCAAAACAAATGGGTCTCCGACATCCGCCAAATGGAAGATTGAGTAGCTCACTGGAAGCCTCGACCTGTGACCTGATCTCATTCATACTGTTCAGAGAGAGCCTATGGTGTGTGAGGAATGCATAGATGAAGTTTGCCGACGCTAGTATCTCACGTCAAGCTTAGGCGCAATCAGCGTCAAGGTTTGACACATCATCGTGTAATGTGCCCAGACATCCTCAGAGACCGAATAGACCCCTCGGAGGCACCCTTGCTGTGATGCTTTGTGAGGGTTCTTACCCATTAGAAAATCTCGCAGACCCGAAAAACCCCGCGGCTCAAATCCGAACCTTTCGGGGAGAAACGGCCGAAACACAGGAACAACAACGAATAAATATGGTGGACCGGGCGGGATTTGAACCCGCGACCTTCCGCACATCGGACCTAGAGTTTGCCAAGCGGACGATCTTCGGCCCCGAAGGCATACCAGACTGATCTACCGGCCCATGAACATCGTCAGACCACTAAGGGACAGTAACCAAGCGTCCCGTCATCAGCCCTCCGTCTCTGTGTCCAAGGAGGCGACGCTCTCAGTTGAATCTGGCCTCGTTAAATGGATTTTGGAAGTCCCGCAAATCAGACCGGCCAGAGGCAATCTTGTGTCCACGAGATACGGAAGCAGAAGTCATCTCCAGCAAGCGCTGAGAAAGTCTTAATTGAAGCCCGAGAGGCCTAGAATCCCGTCCCAGGTATGCCGAGGTAGAACCTTCGTGTTCCTCGAGAGCTCAGCCTGGGAGAGCACCCGATGCCTTCGCGCAGGTGAAGCTGAAGACCGGGTTGACGGCCCACGGCGGCCGGCCAAATCAGGTGTTCAAAACCGTCGGATGAACCGACGGGGAAACTCACCTCCTCGGCACCATTCTTCACTTTCATCTGGGTCTCTACCTTTTGCCCTGAGCCATTGCATGCCTATGTGGGGACTGGTACGCTCCGGAAATGCCTCCCGCTCAATACTCTTGTGCTGACTGAGAGGAAGAATCGCTCTCTTAGACAGACGTATCAGACCTTTCGCACGATTGCGATTGAAGCTCGGCAGATCATGAAACAGCATCATCCACAGAGCAGGAGGCAGCTGCACACCTTAACCTACAAGGCATTCAGGACCAGGTTCCCCATAGCCTCTCAGCTCATCATCGAAGCCACCAGCTATGCTTGGAGTCGAAGAAACTCCGAACGAAGAACCGACAACGTGGTGGTTCGTTTCGATCTTCGTCTGCATTCCTTCAAGCGAACTTGGAAAGGGAGAGCGATACTGGCTCTGCGTTCGAACTACGAGCGGATTTTCTTGCCGCTCGCAAAGGACGGATCATACTCTCGTCTGCTTGAACACCTGAAGAGAGGTTGGCGAGTGAGTAGTATCGTAATGAAGGACAATCTGCGCCTATTTGCCGTTATAGCGCGCGACGAACCCACTCCCGTTCAAGGATCAAACGTGCTGGGCTTGGACGTAAACGCCGCAAGAATCGCCATAACAATAACCAACAGAAGCGGAAAGGTTCTCCGTCAGCTCTACCTTGGACGAGAACTGCAACGGAGACAGATTCATTTTGAGGAACGAAGAGCAAAGCTTCAACACGTACGCGACTCAATGCCTTCAGGAAAAGCCGGACTGAAACTGAAGCGTTTGGCCAAGAAACAGTGGAACTACACTTACACTCGCATATGGCAGGTTTCGAAGCAGATCGTAGATCTCGCGAGATCGTATGACGCGGATATAGCAATCGAAAAACTGCGAAACCTGCATAAACGAAAGCATGAGTGGCGCAAGCGACAGAGGAAGAAGACGAATCGCATTCCCTACGCGTTGATCAGCCACGCACTGCGGCATCACGCGGCGATGGGTGGTCATGCTCTGCTCATGGTCGACCCAGCCTTCACAAGTCAAACGTGCCCACGGTGTGGGAACATTACTCGTAGGAATCGAGCGAACTGGGCCTACTTCAGATGTACTGTCTGCGGCTTTGAGGCAAATTCAGATAGGGTTGGGAGTCTGAACATCTGTCGCAGGGCGGCTAGACTGAACCTGGTCTTTCCTAGGACCAGTATCAATGGAAGCCAGATTCCTGTGACCGAAGCCCCAGTCAGCGGGCTTGTCGAGCGAGATGAGGGGAGTGAAACGCTGCGCGGCATATCTCCGAGTTGCAAGTCCACGGTCTTGTGTGGGCAGCTGACTCCCTCGGCACCAACGCGTCTTGGGTCGATAGTTGTGTCTTCTAGGATGTGCGCAAAGTAGATCAATGCCTAAGCTTGGATTGGCTAGCTTCGGGACGGCAAAAGTGCGTGTCGGCTTCATACAGATGAATCCTCAACTTCTCGAGGTTGAAGAGAACGTCGATAGGGCTCTCGGTTTGCTCGAGAGGACCAGAGCTGACTTGATGGTCCTCCCAGAGCTCTTCAACACTGGATACAACTTCTCCAGCCGACGACAAGTTGAGAAGGTCGCTGAACCTATCCCCGACGGCTACACGAGCCAGAAGCTCCTTGAGGTCTCACGTGGTCGCAAGATGACGATTGTTGGAGGGATCGCGGAACGAAGAGCCGGCAGTTTCTACAACTCCGCAATTGTCGCCCGTCGCGGGCGAGCCTTCACTTATCGCAAGGTTCACTTGTTCTCTAAAGAGAAGAAGTTCTTCAAAGCGGGCAACGAGTTCAAGGTTTTCGGCGATCTTGGTGTCATGATCTGTTTCGACTGGTTCTTCCCGGAATCGGTCCGGACGCTGATGCTCAAAGGCGCAAAGATAGTCGCGCATCCATCCAACCTTGTACTTCCTTATTGCCCACACGCGATGAGGACCAGGTGTATCGAAAACCACATCTTCGCAGTGACTGCTGACAGGATCGGCCGCGAGGGAGAACTGAAGTATATTGGCCGTTCGGAGATACTCGACCCGAGAGGGCGGATCCTTTACTGTGCCTCATCAAATCGAGAAGAGGTAGTCGTTCGTCAGATCAACCTTCGAGAAGCTGCCAACAAGAGACTGACGGCGACGAATGATGTTATTCTCGACAGAAGGCCTGACGTGTACTTGTGCTGACGCCGCCTATATGTACGGGTCTTGGCAGTCTAGCAGTAATCGACTTCTGTTACGCGCATCTGGAGCCTCGTGCTTGTAAGTACTAGTATGTCTTTCAGTTGGCTGATAAATAATAGCTTGAGAAAGTAGTTCGCGTAGGTGCCTCCGGGAGGTGCATACATCGTCCTCTCAGACGCAGGGTAAAGCGACAGACCTCGCAAAGAGAAGGTTCCTAAAAGCTCTCATACTCTTCTCCGGCGCGTTGGTACTCTTTCCTGTCGGACAATTGAGCGCGTTCCTTCTTGAGAGAAAATCCGGCACAAGCTCGTATCCACGTATGAAGGTCGCAAACAAGAGCGAGGTCGCAGCCGGAACAAGTGTTCTCTTCACTTACCCGCACAAGGACAGACCGGCGGTGCTCATACACCTAGCCTCGGGCGACTTTGCAGCCTACGACGCTATCTGCACACACCTCGGATGCCAAATCCACTTCGACGAGGAACCCATCAAAGGTTGGGAAGAAAAGAAGGACAATCTCTTCTGCGCCTGTCACGGGGCTGTCTTTGATCCGACGAACGGAGCCGTCTTGGCAGGTCCGCCGCCTAGGCCGATGCCGAAGATTAGGCTTGAGATCGAAACGAACGGGGAGATCTACGCCAACGGCTACGAAAGGGGTGTACCGCTCTACGGCGAGCAGTGAGGGGACAGATACTTGACAAAGCGGTCCCGGTCTGAGAGGTTCTGGGATTGGTTCGTAGCCCGAACCAAGATCGAACCATTCGTGACAAGTCGGGTGCCACATCACGCTCTCAGCCCCATCTACTGTCTGGGGGGAATGACCTTCCTACTTTTCGCAGTGCTCGCGGTTACCGGGATCTTTCTCGCGATGTACTATACCCCGACACCTGAGGGAGCTTTCGAGAGTGTCCAGGTGATTACGAAGACGATCCCTTACGGTTGGCTCTTTAGGAGCGTTCATTTCTACAGCGCAAACGGCATGCTGATTCTCGCGGTTCTCCACATGCTTAGAGTGTACTACACGGGCTCGTACAAGGCTCCGCGTGAGTTAAACTGGGTCGTTGGGGTCCTGCTCGGATTGTTGACGCTGTTCGCTGGGTATACTGGCTACGTTCTGAGGTGGGATCAGGAAGCCCTCGGTGCCTCAGGGATCGGTCAAGGAATCGCAGCATCGATCCCATACCTAGGGTCGGTTGTGGGGTCCATATTCTGGGGTAGAGGACACGCAGACACGCTATTGCGCTATTTCGCGAATCATCTGCTGCTCATTCCAGGCGCGATGATCATCCTGATGGCGATCCACTTTTGGATGGTGAGAAGGCATGGAATCTCAGGCCCGCTCTGAATCTTCAAATTCGTCGGAGAACGAGATCCCGTTCTTCCCCAACCATTTGTTGAGTGAGATTGCCCTTGCATTCGCGATACTCGGGTTGATTGTGGTCTTCGCTTCACTTTTCCCAGTGAAACTTGCGGAGAAGTATGATCCATTGAGGCCGCCCCAGATACTAGAGCCCGAGTGGTACTTCATGGGCGTCTACCAGTTCCTCAAGACGCAGGGGGTTGAACCCATGCATGCAGTAGTTTTGCTTTCAGTGCTTGGAATACTCCTAATCCTCGTGCCGTTCATTGACAGGGGAACTCGGCGTGCACCCCGGGATAGACCGCTCATGATGGCCGCCGCGTTCGTGGTGATCCTGCAATTCCTCCTCCTGACGGGCTACGGATATGCTACGCCCGGCCAAGTCGCGACGTTCTCGGACCCCACATTCCTTGCCATGCTCCTTGTCGTCAATGGAATTTCAGTGGCCGCCCTCCTGCTCGCTGCCTACCGTCAGAGAAGAATCCCTAGAGGTGGAGATCTTGCCTAGAGGTGCCGGCATAGTTTGGATGTTCGCTTTCATCCTGGTGTTTCTCATCGGGACATATGCGGTATCGCAGCTCACATCGCTCGCGCCTCGAGTGCTGCAGGGAATCGCATATCCGTCGGATGTACTCGTTGGAGTAGGGTATCTTGTCGTCACCCTGCTTTCGATTACGATGCTTGGCAGGATGATCTACTCAAGCGAGCGTGCTGCGGGCAGGGTCAAGCGCAGGGTGAGGTTCTTTGAGTGAAGCTGTTCAAGGCCGTTCTGTTCACGTTTCGATGTGGTGGCTTGTTCTGCTAGTCGTGTTTCTGGTATTCGAAGTTGCTTTCCTCTTCGGAGCATACACCTCAGGCGCGGCGGGTCTCGAGCGGGTTTTCGGGATCTTCACCGGACTGGTCCTCGTCACTTTCGGGATCATATTGTACGCCGGGAGGTTGATCTTCTATGACTAGGCGGATCGCACAGCTCTTCGGAAAAGGCGGAGAGCTGAACCCGCGAAATGTGCGGCTTGGTGTCTGGGCATGGCTCATCCAGCGAATATCCGGGGTCGCCATGGTTCTGTTCGTGGCTGCGCATGTGATCGCGATCTCTCAAGCAAACCTCGCTTTGACTGGTCCACTGTTCACGATGCTTGACGGCCTAAGGAATCCTTTCTGGGCCGTAGACAGAACCGTCCTCGCCATTGACCTCTTGATGCTCGGCATCATCGCGTTTCACGGGATGAACGGGATCCGGATCGTTCTATTCGATGTCGGCGTCGGTGTAGGTCTACGGTCCCAGAAAGTGGTCTTCTGGATCATGATAGCGGTGGGTGTTCTCGCGAGCGGATTCATCATCTTTTACGGTCTTCCTCTACTCGGAGGCACCTAACCATGCGCGTCAGCAGTTCAACTCCCACGAACGTTTGGCTCTGGCTGTTCCAGAGGATATCGGCGGTGTTGCTGGTACTCGTCCTCGGAATACATCTATGGCTCGCCAACTTCGGGCAGGCATCCGCATCATTGAGAGCGATCCTGGGCGTGATCCTTCTGGGGCTCGCTTTGTTTCACGGCCTCAACGGTGTGCGAACCGTCATCCTCGATTTCAACGTAGGGACTCAGGGCCACAAGTTCGTGACCACGACTCTCCTGCTTCTCGGTGTAGCGTTCCTGCTCTTTGGGGTTCATGGACTTTGGCCGCTGATCGTTGGAGGGTAAGCAGAGGCATCGTGAGCTATGTTCCAGCATGATGTGATAATTGTTGGCGGCGGTCTTGCAGGGCTTCGAGCCGCCATAGAAAGCTCGGAGCTCGTCGACACCGCTGTCATAAGCCGAGTGCATCCACTGAGGTCACACACAAAAGCCGCTCAAGGCGGAATAAACGCCGCCCTCGGAAACGCGCCCGAAGGGAGAGATGACACTCCCGACAAACATGCGTTCGACACGGTCAAAGGAAGCGATTTCCTTGCTGATCAGGACGCGGTGGAATTGATGACGCGGATGGGCCCCGAATGCATACTCGAGCTTGAACACTGGGGATGCGCCTTCAGCCGAACCGACGACGGTAAGATCGCTCAGCGCCCATTCGGAGGAGCAGGCTTTCCTCGGACCTGCTACGGCGCGGACAGAACCGGACTCTACCTCTTGCAGACTGTCTACGAGCAGACATTGAAGAGGAATGTGAGAGAGTACCAAGAGTACTTCGTGACCTCGCTCATCACCGATGAGCGATCATGCAATGGGGTCATTGCGCTCAACATTAGGACTGGTGAGCTTGTTCCAATCACTGCCAAGGCCACAATCCTTGCGACCGGTGGATTGGCTTGGATATACAGCATCTCGACAAATTCGATGATCAATACTGGCAATGGCATGGCGATCGCATATCGGGCGGGCGTCGCATTGAAGGACATGGAGTTCATCCAGTTCCACCCCACGGGCTTGTACCCGAGCGGCATACTCATCACAGAAGGAGCCCGAGGAGAGGGCGGCTACCTACTCAACAACAAGGGCGAGCGATTCATGGAACGCTACGCTCCAAAAACTATGGAACTCGCTCCCCGCGACATTGTCAGTCGATCCATCCAGAAAGAGATCGATGAAGGTCGAGCATTCGAGAACGCATACGTGCACCTGGACCTGAGACATCTCGGAAGAGAGAAGATCATGACGCGGCTACCTGGAATCCGCGAGATCTGCCTCCTCTTCGCAGGGCTCGACCCAATCGACAAACCGATTCCGATACGGCCCGCCGCACACTACACCATGGGAGGAATCAACTGCAACACGAATTGCGAAACCACACTCAAAGGTCTGTACGCCGCCGGCGAAAGTGCATGCATCAGCGTACACGGCGCCAACAGGCTCGGCGGCAACTCATTGCTTGATTGCGTAGTCTTCGGCAAGGTCGCTGGCCAGAAAGCCTCTGAATTCGCGAAGTCCATCTCGAACGGACACGAAAGTGCGCTCGTTCAATCGTTCTTGGAGAGAGAGCAGAAGAGAGTCGTGGCATTCGAGAAAGGAAACGGGACCGAGGAGCCATCCACGCTACGCGACGAAGCACGCGTAATTCTCAGTGAGAAGGTGGGCATGTTCAGGTCTGGACAGGGCCTCGAAGATGGGCTGGACCATATTAGGAGGCTAAGAGCAAGCTTCTCCAAGCTGAGACCCCTCAACCTTGACAAGGTCTTCAACTTGGACCTGATACGGGCCTTCGAGGTAGAGGCGATGCTGGAGCTTGCTGAGATCATCACGGCATCGGCGTTGGCGAGGAGGGAGAGTCGGGGGGCCCACGTCCGACTAGACTTTCCTCAGCGAGATGACGAACACTATCTGAGACATTCCCTGGCCCACTACACGCCTACCGGTCCCAGGCTGGACTATGCCGAAGTCAAGATCACCCGCTACAAGCCTGAGGCTAGGAAGTATTGAAGAAGAACAGGGGCGACATGGTCGCCGTTACAGTCCTGCGATCCGGCCCGGCAGGAGACAAGAGGCCGTACTACCAAACCTTTGAGGTGAAGGCAACGCAGGACATGACCGTGCTCGATGCTCTGTTTCAGATCTTGGACACACAGGATCACTCGCTTGCGTTCCGGTACTCCTGTAGGAGCGCGGTCTGCGGAAGCTGCGCCATGTTCATCAACGGTTGGCATGGGCTTGCCTGCTCGACTTTGCTCTCTGAGCTTGGACGCGAGATCATCGTGCAGCCTCTTCCACATATGCCGATCATCAAGGACTTGGTCGTCGACCTCAGCCTCTTCTTTGAGAAATACAAGGTCATCAAACCATACGTCGCTCCAAACAAGCCATTCCCGGAAAAGGAATGGGTCCAGTCCCCAAACGAGAGAAGCAAGATCAACGACTCGACGGACTGCATACTCTGCGCCGCATGCTACTCCGCATGCCCCAGCGTATGGACCGGGAAGAATTACCTGGGTCCCGCCGCGCTGTTGTGGGCATACCGATTCTCCGGCGACTCACGCGACGGCATACTGCGGGACCGCGTCGGTTTGATTGCCTCTGAGGATGGCCTTTGGCGTTGCCACACAATCTTCAACTGCACCGAAGCCTGCCCGAAGAACCTCAACCCGGCACGGTTCATACAGAGCCTCAAGCGGACAACAACGAAAGAGACGTTGAAAGTGAGGATTCCCTTCCTGCGCTAGGAGGGTTCTCGTCTAAGCTGGTACTGCCCCAAGTGTAGGATCGCATTCCCCGAGTACCAGCCCAGATGCCCGTACCCTCTTCTGCAGTTGAGAAAATCCAAACGATTCGATTGAGATACAGAACTTCCAGGACACTACTCGCATGGTGCCTGTGTACATGCAACAGTAAGCCTTTAGCTTTCGAAAGTGTCTCTCTTGGTCCGATGCGGCCGTAGTCTAGACGACCAAATATCGTCTCATGGAACCTCGAACTGAGAGAACGGGGACGGTGGAAGTGTCGGGACAGTCTGGTCTAGGACGGGAACGTGCGCATCCGCGCGCCGCAAGCCTGCCAACACCCGGCGGACCGCTTCTGACCTACACCCGTAGGGAAGAGACCCGGGTTCAAATCCCGGCGGCCGCACCA
>CAYMZN010000061.1:0-9910 GCA_964394935.1 uncultured Candidatus Bathyarchaeia archaeon
CACATACTGCGGCTCTGCAGGCCACCGCCTGAACCGTTCGGCCTTCGGTGGTCACGATACATGTGACCGACCCCGGCAACTTCCCCGGCAACCGAGACTTTGATTCTTGGCGTATAAGCCTATTGAACTTGGACGAACCGACGGAGTCGCTGCTTCCGCTGTCAGAAAGGTAAGACGTTTTTCCCTGATCGGTCCTTCTCCCCAAAGGGATGCGGCGATGGAGCATGGAGGCATTTTCATGATCAGACTATGCTCCGACGGCGCGGCCTTCGAAGCCATCCCGAAAAGGAGGTTCAAGATAGATACCTCGAAATTGAGGCTCGCGCTCGAGCGCCGCGGAGATTGTGAGATTGCTTTCTGGACCCCGCAGCTCATGGTCGCGAAACTGAGAGATTCGGTCGAGGTGACAATCGTTGACGACGGCCGCATGATTATCCGAAACGTCGCAGACCAAGGCGCAGCACAAAGGATCGCTGAAACGATTCTCCCAGACCAGGCAATCGAGAATTGCTGAGCTAGAGTTCTAGTATCTCTGCGTGATCGAGAGCACGCTTGACCATGTGGTCTAGATTCAGTTTGCTCTCCGACTCCGTGATCTCCTCAGGGCGTGAATGCGTCCTAGGCTTGCGTGTAGGGATTCCGCAAGCTGCCACGCCCGGCCTGATGGAGATCAGGAATGTCCCGATAGATCGTGCAAGCCGCTCGATCTCGTCCTTATTCATGCCTACGAGAGGTCTCATGATGGTGAGCCCGTCCGCAGCGGAATCAGTCGCGAATATGTTGTGCAGGGTCTGGCTGGCCTTTTGTCCCACCACATCTCCTGTGGCTATCGCGTCCGCGCCCTCCCGACGCGCGATTTCACTTGCAACCCTAAACATCATCCTTCTCGAGATCACACATGCCAGGTTTCGTTGGCAGGAGGAGATGATCTCTGATGCATCTATCGAGTGCCCGACTACGTACGTCCTGATCGGTGGCGCCTCAGCATATTCTCGCACCTTCCTGATCCCTTGGAGAGCGATCTCTCGGGCCCTTTGGTCACTTAGAGGGTAACTGTCGAAATAGACAGCAACGGGGACTATCCCAGCTTTGATCGTCAGCCACAGAGCAACGGGAGAATCGATGCCTCCAGAGAACAAGCATACAGCTCTTCCTCTTGAGAAACCTTTGATCGGACTCTGAAGCACCGACTTTGCGTCGATCACACTCATCGACCCGGCTTTGCGCCCACTTTTGCCATCACTCTTCCATAGAGTTCCAGCGCCTTTTGTTCAGAGTCGATGCCCTTTATGAGCATCCTGCCGTGGCTGAAGAGGCTTACCTCGTAGCGGTCAAATTGGAAAACCACGGCCATTGGGGTTCTGAGGTGGATCTTGGACCCCTTTCCGAGGCGTCTTGGAACAGACTTCAGGTCAATCCTAAGGGGCCTTGCTGGGTTCACATTTACGGTGTTCTGGCCGCAGAGCCATGTTAGTCTCTCCTGCTCTGCGACGGGGGCCGGCTGTTTGAGCTGGCACACGTTGCAGCTCGGCCTTGTCTGAATATCTATCGTTCTGAAGTCCATCTCGCGAAGATCGCAGATTAGCAGCTTTCCTTCTAGAAGCGGTTGGATCCCGGCCAAGAGCTTGATTGTTTCAGTGGCTTCGAGCGCCGCGATGCTCCCGGCGGTAGGTCCGAGAACCCCACGTGTCTCGCAGGTCGGTAAGTATCTGTCGTCCAAGTCTGGCATGACACACTCCAAACACGGCGTTTCTGGCGGCCTGAATACGGAAATGTTCCCCTCCATCCCGATTGCGCCTGCAAAGACATACGGAACCAAGTTCCGCGTACAAGCGCGGTTAACTATGTATCGGGTCGCCATGTTGTCGAGTCCGTCCACAACGCAATCGCAATGAGAGATTACCTCATCCGCATTGGCTTCCCGCACATTTTCGGGGACCAGCTCGAGGCGAACCTGCGGGTTAAGTCTCTCCAGTCTCCTAGCTGCAACTTCCACTTTCGGCTTTCTCACATCGTCGATGCTGTAGAGGATCTGCCTTTGAAGGTTGTGAGTTTCAACTGTGTCCTGATCAACTAATCGTATCTTGCCGACGCCTGCCATCGTAAGATACGCCGAAGCAACGGTGCCCAAGCCTCCAAGTCCGATTACTGTGACGGATGCTCGTCGGAGCTTCTCTTGCCCCTCAGAACCGAGTTCTCGCATAACTTCTTGGCGAGCGTAGTAGTCTCTCAGTGAAATCCGCCGTTCTCTCGTCAACTCTGTTCCGAAGAGGATACACTCCCCGATTATTAAGACTCCAACGCTTTGGGGTGGTGAGAACCACCCCCAGCTGTGACGCTCTTGGTGAGTTAGGGGAACTTGTAGCTCAGTGAGTTCTGCGGGCAGGCGTCCGCGCAATCGCCGCACAGAATGCACTCTGGATCATTGAACTTCTCCCACGGCAGCGACAGGATTCGAATCTGCATTGGGCAAGCTGCCTCACAGTGGGGGCACTTGCTACACTTCACGGGATCCCTCTTCATGCCCAAGAAGCTGTATTTCTGGAACGGAGCCATCTTCGCTCCAACTGGACATATGTATCTGCACCAAAACCGTGGAACTCTGTATGTGCCGTAGAAGAAGCCGAGGAGGATGATCAATTGCGCATAGAGCAGTATTGGAATCGATCGAAGCCATTGTCCTAGCTGTACAGCTGAGAATTTTGTCAAGAATGTTGGGGCTACGTTTTCCTTGATGTAGAGAATCGCTCGGGGAACCGTCGAGAATAGCGTGCCTTCAGGCGCTAGCGGAATCAGTGGGCCGCTCGCAAAGATCCAGAGCGACTGCTTGTAGTCGGACCCGAAACCCATCCAGAGGGAAATCGCCAGTGAGACGCTGATCAGGAGCGCGAACCCCAGCACAAAGTACTTGACGCGTTTTCCGCTCTCATGAGTGCGCACGTTGACCTGGCCGAGGCTTCCTTTCGTTGCTGTGACCATGTCTTGGAGGAAACCCATCGGACAGACCCAACCACAGAAGGCTCTCCCTAGGATCGCGCCGATGACAAAGATGAAGGCCAGCGCGACCCATGGTGCAGCCGGGTTGGCAAGAGCGACCTGAATCACGTCCAAGCTTCCGTATGCAAGGTTCGTCGGCGCATTGATGCTCAGTAGGATCGGAAACGGCGCCAAATACCGTTCGACTTTCAGACCAGGGTAGAGTTGCACGAGCACCAAGCCGTTCAGCAGCAAGAGGCAAGCAAGCTGGACGATAAGGCGAGGTACGCCATACTTGAACTTGAACCGCCTCTTCTCCTTTTCAGCCATGATGCTCAACTTCGTCAGTCAGGGAAATGATAGGACATACGATTCCAGTATCTTCGTGATGGTCTCAGTGTTGCCAAGGTACAACGTTAAAGTCAGAAAGGTAAGCCCAAGAAGCAATGCAAATGATGCGATAACTCGCCTCAACGGGCTCCCTTCATGAAACTGCAGGTTAGTTTGAATTTTCTAACGGCATACAGACCTGGCATAATTATGTCTTTCTAGCCTCTGTCGTCGCGTGTTTGTCGCATCTGTCGTAACTCTTCGGTAACAGCAAGAGCCTGCAATTGCAAAGATGCTTTTCAAGTCGCCCTGATGGGCTGAAGGTCTATCTCACCTGACACTCTCCCGCAAGTCCGAATGTCGTCCGATGCGCGACTAGGTTTCAGGATCTAGCTTCCTTATGAGCTTCCTATGCAAGATGTCTGCCCGGTTAGGGATGCCCAACATGCGGGAGTTGGAAAAGCCGAAGGGCCTTTTCGTTACGATGTCGAACACGTCGATGCTGGCTGATCTCTACGAGTTGACCATGGCCGCCGCGTACTTCGAAAATCATGTTCCTGGGGAAGCCGTTTTTGAGCTGTTCGTTCGGCATCTTCCAAAGAACTTCTCCTACATGATCTCGGCGGGACTCGAGCAGGCGCTTGATTATCTTCTTAACCTGAATTTCACCGAGGATCAGATCAAGTTTCTCAAGGCGCATCCATCGTTTCGGCACGTGGGCGAGGGATTCTTTGAATACTTGAGGGACTTGAGGTTCTCAGGCGATGTCTGGGCAGCTCCTGAGGGGACAGTCCTGTTTCCAGGAGAACCGCTCGTCCAGGTTGCAGGAAGCCTAATCGAAGCTCAGGTCGTGGAAACGTACCTGCTCGCAATGATCAATTTTCAGACTCTGATTGCCAGTAAGGCGTCGAGGGTCGTGGAAGCGGCGAAAGGCCGCGACGTAGTCGAGTTCGGTTCCAGACGAGCGCACGGCCCACAGGCTGCCCTTCTTGCCGCAAGGGCTTCATACATTGGCGGGTGCGTTGGCACCTCCAACTTGCTGGCAGGTTATGAACTCGGAATCCCGACCTATGGGACGATGGCTCATTCGTTCATAATGGCTTTTGATTCAGAACGAGAAGCCTTCCTGGCCTTCCGGAAAGTCTTCCCAGACAATGCTGCGCTCTTGATTGACACCTATGATACGATTGAGGGCGCAAGGACAGCTGCCAGCCTCGGGATCTCTCCGACGCTTGTACGTCTTGACAGCGGCGACCTCTTGGATCTGAGCACGAGGGTGAGACGGATACTCGATGATGCAGGGCACGGCGCCACAAAGATCTTTGCCAGTGGAGACCTCAATGAGTACAAGATTCATGAGCTTGTGTCCAAAGGGGCGCCAATTGACGCGTTTGGTGTTGGAACGGAACTGATTACTTCGAGGGAGGACCCGGCTTTGCCAGGGATATACAAGCTAGTTGAGCTACGCCGTGGACGGCAGACCATTCCTCGTGTTAAGCTCAGTCCGTCGAAGGTCACAATTCCGGAGCGCAAACAAGTATTCCGTTCGTACTCAAACTCCAAGCGATTAAGAGAAGATGTCATCGCGATAGATGGCGAACCTTCTCCTCACACCGCGGCTCAACCCCTTCTTACGAAGATTGTTGAGAAAGGTCGACTTGTTTACGAAATCCCATCTCTATCGGAAATTCGTGAGCACAGAAGGAAACAGATGGAAAGTCTCCCAGAAGAGTTCAAGGATCTCAGCAGCGTGGCAGAGTCACCTGTGCGTCTAAGTCCTAGGCTCTCAGAGCTGTGTGAGACACTCTACCACGGCATAGTGTAGGCCGTCCGGCGGCAAGAAACCAAAGCCCTAGAGTTTGAATGGCACCGTGGAACGTGACCTGAGAGGGTCTTCGCCTGAATACTTAATTGGCGTCTTCCTCTATCCATCGTGCCTTTCCTGAGAAAGTCCTCGCGCTAAAGAGGATTGTGGCCCCGGAAAGGCCTCCGTGACCATGATGAAGCTCGTTGACAGCCTGCATAGCTATTTGGATGTGACGAAACCCAGCACGGTCGCTCTGCTCGTGTTCACTTCAGCTACTGCGATGGCGATCGCGGCTTTGTCGGCGAATTGGTTTGTCCCTTCCGTGTCGGTCGCTGCTCTCGTTGCGATTACGGCTGCAACGGCCGGGTGCAACACCATCACATGCTACATTGATAGGGATATCGACGCCATGATGCGACGGACAAGTCACAGACCAATTCCTGCAGGCCGAATCGCACCAGCAGAGAGAGCATTGCTCTGGGGCCTATTCCTGATCGCAGTTGGTCTTATGCTGGGGTTTTGGATCAGCCTCCTCTCCTTCGTGATCCTATTGTTGGGTGTACTTGACAACGTCGTTGTTTACAGTCTCTGGCTGAAGAGAAGAAACCCGGTCAACATAATCCTTGGGGGGTTCAGCGGGGGATTGCCGGCGATGTTTGGATGGAGTGTAGTCACAGGATCGATCAATCTGCTGTCGGTCCTGCTTGCAGGCCTGGTCGTGCTGTGGATCCCCGGCCATATCTGGAGTCTGGCGTTGTTCAGCAAGGACGACTACGCTCGCGCGAATGTGCCGATGCTTCCGGTCGTGATCGAGGAGAAGGCGGCCCTACGGTGCATCGTGGCGACGGTGGTCTTGATGATTCCCTTTTCGCTGGGAGTCTATTGGGTGGGAGGCTTCGGCTGGATCTATGCCGCAACTGCCGTGATTGTAGGACTGGTGATCTTGGCTCTCAATCTGCAGCTGTTCGTGCGCCCTACCAGAGAGAACGCGTACCGTGCGTTCAAGGTCTCAAGTCCCTATCTGTTCGTCTTGTTTCTGAGCATGGTGCTGGACCGAACCTTCCTCTGATCCTATCCGGCCCTAGTATCCGAGAAGTTTCATTAGAGTATCAAGGCCCCTTGGAATCTTGCACGTAACGACCTTCTTGATCCCGCTAGTTCGGAGTATTCTCAAGGCCCAATCGAAGAGCCTGTCGTGAGGCATGAAGAGGTCCCCGAACTGCCTCATTCGTGCCGAGGCTACTAGCTCCCGCCCGAGCGCTTTCTTCCACCTGGCCTCATAGTTCGAGAGGGGCTCACCTCTTTGCACGTGAAGGGCTGCAACCTCGCCTGCGAGGCGGCCCGAGACCATTGCTGTTGCGATGCCTCCTCCATTGGTTGCCATCACCATTCCGGCGGAATCTCCAACTGACAGCATTCTGTTAGAATAGGTCTTCGACATTGCGCCGTCGATCGGGAGAAGATCGGTGATCATTGCCCGAATCTTGCCTGATCTGAGCTTGTTTCCCGTGAGAGGATATCGACGGATGAAGTAGTCGAGATAGTCCCTTCCTTTGCCTGATTTCATAAAGGTCGTTCGGACACCTACGCCGACGTTTGCAGCCGTCTCGTTCTTGGGGATTATCCAAGCATACCCGCCGGGAGCGATGGAGGCACCCATGTACATCTCAGTAACGTTCAACTCGATGCTCACGTCTTCGATCAAATACTGGTAGTTTATCGCAACATTTTCCCGAAGCACGTAGCGATCGTCGGCCAAACCTAATGATGATGAGACCGTAGAGGGAAAGCCATCCGCTGCGATGACCACCGCACCCTCGAATGATTCGGCAAGCGTCGGACCCACTCTCAATCTATCACTGTTCTGGAAGACTCGAACAGCACGCCCCAGCTTGAATTTGACACCGAGCTCATTGGCTACTTCGACCATATGCCGCTCGAAACGAATCCGATCAAGGACATGTGCACGGAACGGGAACTCCCAGCACTTTCCTCGCGGGGAGTACATGCGAACTGTATCACACTCGTTGCTGATCGCATCGGATGGTATATCAAAGAGATCTGCGAGATCTCTGGATCCTGGTAACAGATCCAACATCTCCTCCTTGGATGGAAAGAATTCACCACATCTCACCGGCACACCTATCGCACTCTTCTTGTCGTACACGAGGACTGAGACTCCCAGCCGAGCTGCAGCGATCGCTGCTTGTAGTCCGGCTGGACCGGCGCCCGCGATTATGACTTCGACTTTTCGTGGGTTGGCCATTGCTGGATCATCACATATTTCGATGGCGGCGAGGGGGAGAGCCCGCCTCGGGCAGATAAGCGGTTGTATGTTCGAGCACTATTCTGATTTGGAATTGGTCAATTCAAAAGCACATTCTATATAAATGCGGCCGGGCGTACCTCCAGTAAATAGGGTAAAGAGGAGACGGCGTTGGAAGCGAGGAAGGTTCAGCGAGTAGGATACTCGACACTAACGGTTTCCCTACCGCGTAATTGGGTTCAGGAGGTCAATCTCAAACAGGGTGACGTGGTTTCTATCAGAAGAGAGGATGACGGATCTCTTAGGATATTCAGCGGCCTTGAGCAGAAACACGAAGAAGCCAAGAAGTCGATAATCGATGCGGATCTCTGCGACAAACCGGATCTCATCACGCGGCTAATCACTGGCAATTACATACTCGGGCATGATACCATTCAAGTGGTCTCCAAGCGGGAGTTGAAGCCGGAGCATCTCGAGGAGACTAGGCGAGCAACACAGCGGCTTACGGGCCTCGGCATAGTCGAACAAACCCTAAGGCAAGTCACAGTTCAGAGCTTTGTAGACCCGACAAAGTTCCCAGTCTACGGACTGATTCGTAGACTGCACATTGTAATCTCGTCAATGCAAGAAGTAGCTGTCAAAGCTCTCGTCGAAAAGCGCCCGGATCTAGCAGACGAGGTGTTCCACATGGAATCGGAGGCCGATAGAATCTACTGGCTGGTCGTTAGACAACTCCTCCTTGCAATCCGCGACAGGAGCGTAGGATCAAAGATTGGAATCGAGTCGCCAACGCACGTTGCTGGTAACAGAATAGTCGCCAAAACGTTGGAAGAGATGGGCGATTCGGGAGAGAATATCGCGAGGGAGGTCTTAACGATCAAAGACTTGAATGTTACCAACGAGTCCATTCTTGAAGGGATCTCGAAGTTCAGCGCCATGGTTCAGTCTCTTTCTGACAAGATGATGAAGGCCTTCCTGACCCTGGACGTGAAGCTTGCCAACGACGCCATTGCAAGCACGGAAGCCGCAATGAAGGAGCAGCGGAAGCTCACGGAGAGAATCCTCACCTCGGTAAAAGACGTGAGTTTGGCCGTCAGCTTGAGAACGATCGTCTGGAGTCTTGCCGAGATAGCTAAGTACGCCAAGATCATAGGCGAGATATCGATCAACCGCACACTAGAGGCGCCCAGCGAGATCTGTCGGCTTGAGAAAGCCTAGAGTCCCGCCGCAATGCGCATTGTCAGCGACAAGAACGGCTCAGGATACACGCCAACCAAGATGATAATCGCAGTGGAGAGCGCCAGGACTCCAACGAAGAGGGGGGGCTCTCGCACACGTGTCATGTCGTTAGCGTCGTCGAGGTACATTCGTTTTATGACCCATCCGTAGTACGCTAGCGAGAAGGCACTGTTTAGGACGCCCGCCAGCGCCAGCCAGATGAAGCCCGAGTCTACGGCGGCCGTGAATAGCACCAGCTTGCTGATGAACCCGTTAAGCGGCGGAACCCCTGCAAGGGCCAACAGTGAGATCGCCAATGCGAGTGCTGTGTACGGCATCCTCTTGCTCAGACCAGAATATCCGTCCAAGGCTGTGGTTGACAGCTTCATCAGGATCGCTGCAGCCGCGAAGAAAGCGGCCGACTTCATTATGGAATGGTTCAGAATGTGAAACAAGGCGCCGCCTATGCCAAGCGTTGTCGGGGCGGCAAGCCCGATCAGGATGTAGCCTGACTGGGCTATGCTGGAGTATGCCAGAAGACGTGTGAAGCTCTTTTGCATCAGCGCTCCTACGTTGCCCAATGTCATCGTCAATAGAGCGACGACAGCGAAGACCGTTGACCAATCAGGCCTGAAGAGAGTGAGAGACACGAGGAATACTCTGAGCAACGCTGCGAATCCGCCGCTTTTCGTTCCGGCAGCGAGAAGGGCAGCGATTGTTGTTGGCGCACCTTCATACGCATCAGGTATCCACATATGGAATGGAACGGCTGCAACCTTCGTTCCGAAGCCGGCGATGAAGAGAGCTATGGCGAGTACTGTCAGCGGCTCAAAGAGTAGACTCTTCCCGCTCAGCCTCTCCCCGATGACCATCATGCTCGTGCTTCCGGTCACTCCGAAGAGCAGGGATATCGCGTAGATGATCAGGCCAGAAGAGAGTGCGCTGATGAGGAAATACTTCACAGCAGCCTCGTTGGAGGCGGGATCCTTTTTCAGAATGCCGGTCAGAACGTAGCTGGGAATGCTCATCAGTTCCCAAGATACGAACAGAACTACTAAGTCGACCGAGAGGCCCACCAATACCATCCCAAATGTGGAGAACAAAAGGAGTCCGTAGTAGGCAAGCGGGTTCTCTGTCGATCGCATGTACGAGATCGACGTGACATTTACGAGCGTGGAAATGAAGAGAAAAATAACCGCAAAGAGTAGCGAGAGAGGGTCGATCAGAAGAACACCGTACAGATTCGTAGACGGTCGTTGACTCTGAAGTAGCAACGAGAGGGCTGAACCGAGTGAGATCAACAGCGCTGCCAA
>CAYMZN010000062.1:0-9690 GCA_964394935.1 uncultured Candidatus Bathyarchaeia archaeon
GCAGCAAGAAGATGACAATTGCTGAAGTGATCAAGGGCCGGTACAGGGCTGGACTGACGGTGCTCGGTCGTGGATCCTACTACCCGGAGATCCAAGGGACAATGTTCTCAGCACGGAGCATCTTCTACATGTATGGGGCTCAGGCCGTCGACCTTGACGTCGATCCTGAGACGGGCAAGATCAGGATCATCAAGGCTGCAGCTGCTCACGACGTAGGTAAGGCGATCAACCCGAAGGCATGCGAGGGCCAGATCGAAGGAGGCGTCGTCCAGGGCATAGGGACGGCGATATTCGAGGAAGTGAAGTACGACGACTACGGGAAAATGCTGAACCCCAATTTCAGAGACTACAGAATTCCTACGGCCTCAGATGCTCCTGACATCGTACCAATAGTAGTCGAAGCGACGCACGAGGAGGGACCTTTTGGAGCCAAGGGCGTCGGTGAGATGACCCTTGTATGCACGCCAACGGCGATAGCAAACGCGATCTACAATGCCACGGGGATAAGGATAAAGGAACTCCCGATAACCCAAGAGAGACTCTTCTCTCTCATGAGCGTAAGAAACGCTTGAATGGTGAAATGTGTGGAGTTTGGCGTTCGTCTTCCTAACTCCGGTCCGCTGGCTAGTCCTGAGGCGATTCTAGGCTCTGCTGAGAAAGCCGAGAGCTTAGGATTTGATTCGGTTTGGGTTCACGACCACATAACTTGGGGAACAGAACAGCACCGAGGTCACCTGTCATCCGGGTCAGCTGAAGCTCTGACCTCGGCGCAGCTGCCAAACTTCTACGAGTCCATGACAACTTTGGCTGTGCTGGCGGGGGCGACCGAGAAGGTCAAACTCGGCGTCGCTGTTGTAATACTGCCACTGAGGAATCCTGTCGTTCTGGCGAAGCAGGCCGCCGTTCTCGACGCCCTCTCTGGGGGTAGACTTCTGTTGGGGGTCGCACCAGGGGCGCCCAAGATTTCTGAACCCGAGTTCGCTGCCGTCGGAGTGGACTATCACAAAAGAGGCAGGATCACCGACGACTATCTAAGGGCAATGCAGGCGATCTGGACACAGCCACTTGCTAGCTACCGAGGTGAGTACATCTCCTTCGAGGAGGCGCAGATTTTTCCTAAGCCTCTTCAGAAGCCTTGGCCTCCGATTCTGATAGGTGGCGGCGAAAGAGGACTAAGCCCTCGCGCGTTGAGGAGGGTCTTGGAACTCGGGAACGGATGGATACCAGCATACTTGACTGAAAGCGAACTCGAAGAAGGCATCGAGCAACTACACGAAGGCGCGAAGAGAGTTGGCAGGAGAAACGAGAAATTCATCGTCGGCCTCGAAATGTTCGTCGGGATAGGGTCGTCGGACAGCCAAGCAGTGGCTACGAATTCAGCGAGTCTAACGAAGAACTTCTCTTCAGTCGAGGAAGGGGTGAAAAGAAGTCTAATCGGTACGACTAGAACCGTCACTGACAAGATGGAGCGTTATGAAAAGATAGGGCTCGACTATTTTGAGTTCAAGTTCGTCTATCCGACAATCAAGAATTTCCATCAGATGATGGAAGTCTTCGCCTCAGAAATCATTCCGTCATTTCGATGACAGTCAAGCGCGACCTCCTGATACTCAGTCGCATAATGAATAGTGCGCGCTCTGTGCGGAGTTTTGTCTTCTGAATGGATCGTCTCGTCAGCGTTGCGTGATTACTTGACCGGAAGTCCCAGCTTCTCCACGGCGTTGTCGTGGAGGATCTTTCGAAGCTGACGATCGTTGAGTCCGGCCATCTTCACGCGTTGAAGTTCAACTGAGGGATGATGAAACGGAATGTCGCATCCATACATCACCCGGTCCTCCCCAACGGTCTCCATCGCCTCTTTGATCTTCGTATGCATCGGCATTCCAGAAGTCTCTAGCACGAGGTTGGGGTACCTGTGCGCTGTGTTGATTGCTGCTCGTATGTAGACGCCGTGTCCGTGTCCCATGTGAAGCATCACAATTGTGACATCAGGATAGACCTCTGCCAGCTCTCCAATGCTCCACGGCAGTGAGAATGGTGGATGCCCGGAGTGTATTGCCACGGGTAGCTTGAGCTTCCTAGCCTCATCCATGATCGGATACACGACCGAATCATCCGCGATGAAGGCTTGGAATAGGGGATGAAGTTTCACGCCTCTGCATCCCCATTCCTTCACGGCGCTGCGTAGCTCTTCGACCGCTTTATCGCCGTCGTACGGGTTCAACCAAATGTATCCGCTTATCTTGTCAGGGTGCTTCTTGGCGGCTTCTGCTGTGATGCTGTTGGGCAGGGAAAAGACAACCGTATGCACGACATTAAATTCCTTGTTCAATGCGAGAAGCTCATCGACTGCTATTCCAACATTTGCCCACCCACCGAAGTATCCAAGATGCGTGTGTGCGTCGACGATTTGGATATTCTCGAATATCATATGCTGAACCTCTGAATCGCTCTAGATCGGGTTAGCCGGAGCATAGTTAAGACTTTCACTCAGTTCAACTGAGACGCTCGAAACGTGCTCCTGGTCAGATCGTAGCATGTTGCGCCCTCGTTCTCCAAGGGAACCAAGCATCCAGAACTTGACTTGCATTTCCGTTCTTGAAGCTTGAGATGGATGTACCGCTGCTCCAGGCAACGGGCAAGCCCCGTCTGGCCACTCCAGCGAGACAACCAGGATTGCGTGATCGAGAAGTTTGTTCACTGCTGCATTCCGCAAGAGGAAGTTTCCTTTCCCCTACAATGTCCGCTAGCCTCCATCGTCAACTGTGGTTGCTTCGAGGCAGAATCCGTGGGCCATAGCGTTAAATAGGGAACTTGCGCGAACTCTTGCGCAAGTGGTCTTGCCATGACCGCTGAGAAAAACGTGTCTCGTAGATCATTTCTAGGAATGGGTGCAACTGCCGTTGTAGCGGGTGTGATAGGCGCTGCAGCCGGCTACTATGCCGGAGTGGCGTCAGTTCCACCTGCCGGTCCAGGAGTGACGACTACAGTCACCGCGCCGGGAGCAACGGTGACCGTACCTGGCGCTGGAGTTCTCGGTA
The DNA here is from genome assembly GCA_964394935.1 of uncultured Candidatus Bathyarchaeia archaeon. Taxonomy (GTDB): domain Archaea; phylum Thermoproteota; class Bathyarchaeia; order 40CM-2-53-6; family 40CM-2-53-6; genus CAVPLU01. The sequence continues at coordinate 3,042 of CAYMZN010000062.1, forward strand.
GAAGGCTGAAGGTGGCCGTCGTCACACCGAGCCGCGCAAACGACTACAGCTGGGGCCAAATGGGCGTTGAAGGCCTACAAACGGTAGCTCAACGCTTCACCTCGGAGTTCTCCTTTAGCGAAGGATTGGGATACGGCGAGGCTCCAATCCGAGCTACGGAGGACTATATCAGGAAGGGCTATGACTTGGTCGTCGAACATGGCGGAGGCTACAGGGAGTTCTCGAAGGAAATCGTCAGGAAAGGCGAAAACAAGGACACCAAGATACTCATCCACGGATACGGCGAAGTACCCGAAGATGCAATCCCAGGCAAGTTGGCAACATATCTTTGGGAAGGCAACCAAGCAGCATATCCTGCCGGGTACCTAGCGGGACTCTTGACCAAGACGAACGTTGCTGCAATCAGTCAGTCTATGGAGACAGACGCCAACTGGCTTAGGATGAGCGGTGCCTTCGCTCAGGGACTGAAGGCAGCTAACCCCAAATCAAAACTACTCTTTACTGTGGTGGGCTCTTACGAGGATCCAGCCAAAGCCAAGGAGTTTACACTCGGTCAGATAGGACTAGGCGCAGACATCGTCTTCGGAATGGGTGACGGGACCTCCTTCGGACAGATGGACGCATGTGGAGAGAAAGGCGCTTGGTTCATCGACGTCATAGGTGACAAGAGACCAATCGACACCAAAGGCATACTTCTGACCTCTGTCATATGGGACTTCACAGTCGCCTACCAAGAAGCTGTGATCGATGTCTACAATGGCAACTTCGGCACTAGGTTCTTCCACATGACCCCTGCAAATGGCGGAGCCTACCTACTGCCCATAAACCCGAAGGTGCCCGCGGACACAGTGGCCAAAGTGGATGCGGTGTCGGAGAAGCTGCGAAAGGGAGAGATCACGATCAAGTTAGTCGACACCCCTGACCAACTGCATGCGCTTTTCAAGGAACTAGGCTTCGAGTAGCCTGTTCCCCCCTCCTTTTTTTTGGCTCGCTTACGCATGGATGTCTAATGCGTAGTCTAGCTGAGGGGTCCACGATTATGTGGGTGGGCCGACAATGAAATCCGGCACACTTCGCGGCGCGATTCTGTCGTCCACTTCAATTCTTCGTCCGGCTCTCTCCACCATCGCTGCTATCGTTGGGGCTCTGGTCGCTGGCGCAATGATCCTGATCAGCATAGGTTTCAACCCTGGTGAAGTGTACTACACGGTGTTTCATGAGGCATGGTACACAGAGTTCGGAATCAGGAAGGTTCTGATCGAGACTCTGCCGCTCTTGATTATCGCTTCTGGGCTGCTGGTCTGCTTCAGGGCGGGACTCTGGAATGTGGGCGTGCAAGGTCAGATGATTGTAGGGGGCTTGTTCGCGAATGTCGTAGGGTACGTCTTGGGCCCACTGCCTTCCCTGTTGATTATCCCCCTGATGCTCATGGCAGGCATGGTTGGCGGCATGCTATGGGTGCTACCTTCAGCCGTCATGAAGGCCCGTTGGGACCTTAATGAAATAGTTACCACTCTCATGATGAACTTCATCGCAATCGACCTGGAGCTCTACCTTGTCAAGGGCCCTCTGAGAGATCCGAAGATCTCCACACATCCAATGACGACTCCCGTCGTCGCAACTGCCGAACTGCCAAAGATACCCGGAACACAAGTGCATATCGGCCTCCTTATCGCGCTTGGCCTATCAGTTGTGATATATCTGCTCATGTCCAGGACGGCATTGGGCTACCAGTTCCGCGTTCTGGGTTTCAACATAAACGCAGCTCGATATGCGGGTCTGCCAATCTCCCGGCTTATTGTCATGTCGCTTCTGGTAAGCGCCGCTACTGGGGGACTTGCCGGAGCAGTGCAGGTGGCTGGAGTCATGCGGAACATCGACCCCGAGTGGGTACCCTTCTATGGTTTTGAGGCCTTTCCGTTGGTCTTCCTTGCCAATTTCAATGCACTGGCGATCATACCATTCTCTTTCCTTTTCTCGTCCTTCTTGGTTGGCGGTGATCTGATGCATAGGGCGGTAGGACTGCCGATATTCTTTATCGATGTCCTCCTAGGACTGATGCTGATCTTCTTCGGGGCCGCCGAGGCAGTGCGCCACCTACAGCTGAAGTGGAGGAGGAGAAAAGGTTGAGCGAAGTGATCGACCCGATCATTGTGATGTTTCTGACGTTCTTCTTTGGAAGCATGCTTAGGAGCGCCACCCCGATCCTTCTGACGGCTCTTGGAGAGACGTATGGCGAAAGTGCCGGCGTACTGAACCTCGGAGCAGAGGGCATGATGCTCATAGCGGCCTTCACAGCATTTGTGGCAGGCGTTACTGCAAATTCGGTCCTCGTAGGATTGCTGGCGGGAATGGGCACTGGCATGTTGGTTGGCTTGATAGTCGCATTTCTGGTTGTAACGCTTCAGGCAGACCAGATAGTGGTTGGTGTCGGTTTCGACATAGCAGCGGTTGGGTTGACAAGCTTAGGACTTCGCGTGATCTATGGAACTGCTCAGCTGCCCCTGTTACCTCCGCGAGAAACGATTAACATCGCTCCACTGTCATCGATCCCAATAGTTGGGGCGCTATTTGATCAACCATTCATGGTGTATCTAGCGATACTACTTGTGCCGATCTTCTACTATGGCCTCTACAGGACGCGCTTCGGTCTCAAAGTTCGTACACTCGGAGAGAATCCGATGGTAGCTGACACAGCCGGAGTGAATGTCTTCCTGCTGCGTTATGTGATTTTACTGCTAGTCGGTGCAATGGCGGGCTTGGCCGGCACGTACCTCTCGCTCTTCCAAGTCTCATTCTTCCGTGACAACATGACTCAAGGGAGAGGCTTCATCGCCATAGGGGTCACAATGTTTGCTAGATGGAATCCAGTGAACGTGTTGTTTGCATCATTGTTGTATGGTGGAGCTGAATCACTGGCTGGCGGAGTGCAAGCCTTAGGATTCCTGCGAACAATACCCAACGAAGTCGTGCTGATGCTTCCGTACATCTTCACGATCGCGGGCTTGGTTGCGCTCGCAAGACGAGCACGTCTGCCTCCTGCCTTGGCAAGACCTTATCGGAGGGAGCTGTAATGCCGGACGAACCGAAAAACGCGGTTCGCACAGTCGGGATAACAAAACGGTTCCCCGGCGTGGTAGCGAACAGCTCGATCGACTTTGACGTAATCCCAGGCGAAATCCACGGCCTGCTAGGAGAGAACGGTGCAGGAAAGACCACTCTCTCGAGCATTCTCGCAGGATACTATCAACCAGACGAAGGCGAGATCTACGTACGCGACAAGCTGGTGAGAATACGCTCACCGAAGGACGCGCTGAAGCTTGGCATAGGCATGGTCTATCAGCACTTCTCGCTTGTGCCAAGATTCAAGGTGACAGAGAACGTCCTGCTAGGTTTGGACGTTGCAGGACAAGATGTCAAGGACTTGAAGACGCTGGCAAACGCGATAATCCAGCGCGCGGCGGAATTGGGATTCGCGATTGATCCTTGGGCTGAGGTTTCGGAACTCTCGGTAGGCGAGCAGCAGCGTGTTGAGATACTGAAGATACTCTTTCGAGGCGCCAGCATCATCATCCTTGATGAGCCAACCTCTGTCTTGGCTCCCGTAGAAGTAGAAGGTCTCTTCCGGACTATCAAGTCTCTCGCAAGTCAAGGGAGAAGTATCGTCTTCATTACCCACAAACTCGTCGAGGCCCTCGAGTTCTGTGACAGGATAACCGTCCTCAGATCAGGAATCAAAGTAGGTACACTGAGCAGGAGCGGACTAGGTTCAGCCAGAGAGATCGTTCAGATGATGTTCGGCGCTGAGATCGAGCCCACAGCGACAAGACGCGTGACCAAAGTGGGGGAAGAGGTTCTACGACTCGATGGTATAGTCGTGGAGAATGAGCTTGGTCACGAGGTCGTTAGAGATCTCAGTCTGACCCTTCACAAAGGCGAGATACTAGGCGTGGCCGGCGTTGAGGGAAACGGCCAGAAGGAGCTCGCTGAAGCGCTCGCCAGCATAAGACCCCTCAAAGCGGGGAAGATCCTCATTGCTGGCAAGAGCATATCCGGCAGCAACCCTGCGAAGCAATACGATCTCGGGGTAAGCTACATAACTGACGACCGAGTCGGAGAGGGATTGGTCCGAGATCTCAACGTCGCTGAGAACGTAGTCCTCAAGAGCTTCAGAAAACCCCCATACCGAAGTGGCCTCGTCATAGACTGGAAAAGAGTTGAGAGAGAGACCGAGCGGCTCATACAGGAGTACAGCATCATTGCTCGAGGTCCAAAGTCGGTCACGCGTACTCTGTCGGGAGGAAACCTCCAGAAACTTCTTGTAGCACGCGAAATGTCCGGAAATCCGTCGGTGCTCGTCGCAAACCAACCCACGCATGGACTCGACGCGCGTACCACACAATACATCCATCACAAGCTAGTTGAGCAAGCCTCGCAAGGAACAGCTGTTGTTCTCATTTCCAATGACCTAGATGAGGTTTTCAGTCTGAGCGACACGATAGGAGTGATATACCGAGGACAGATCATTGGGCTACTGCCAAGAGAACAGGCCACTAGAGAACAAGTTGCTCACCTGATGGTGGGATTGCGAGAATAGAGCAAGAACAATGCTTCACGCAATATCATGGATACCGACTGACGTGGGTCAGAATTGTGCGAGCAAAGAGAGCGAGAGTTTCGGGCCTCAAATAAGCCCAGTCATTATCCAAGCCCTCACTGGCATTCCTAGAGAGCAAGAGACCTTAGTCTCTCTTGTGTCGGAACTCCCTGCTCGTTCCATCCACGCATCTTGTAGTAGTTGTCGAGCATTCTGTTCGCGTCGAATGTCTGTCCTTTGGAGTTACCCTCGGGCATGGGTTCTAGGAATCGATCCGGAAGATCATCATCCTTGCGAGTGTATCCCTCTCTGACGTTAAAGAGCCTCTCAAGATTCACTATCCTTTCTCCGACCTTCACCATGTCTGCGTAGCCACACTTCATTCCTGTCGCTTCACGGATAAGTCTCTCAATCACTTCAGGGCTGAATCCGAAGTCTAGGCAGAAGTCGCAGAAGACCGCAGAGTCGATCGGCGCTGCTGTGGAGTCTTGGAAGTCGATGACCCACTTGACCTTGTTCGCATCTTCTGAGAATCTGTCAACCTGCTGAGGCATTCCGAAAAGCTCGACCGCTATTGTCCATCCGTCGTTGTGGTCCGCGCCACGAGATGCGGTTGCATAGTTCAGGCCTATGCCCTTTGCGCCTCTCGGGTCATAACCAGGCATCTCGAGTCCTTTCACATGCATCGCATACTTCCATGCGTTGGCACCCAGCTTCTCCGCAGCGATCCTCACACCCTCGGCCAGAACATCCCCTAGGTCCTCCCTGTGCGCGATCTTCTCCATGAGCCAGACAAGCGCATCCTCATTTCCGAATCCCAGCTTCATTCCACCTATGTGCTTGTCAGTGATGATTCCTCTCTCATAGCATTCCATGGCAAAAGCTGCCACAACTCCGGCTGAGATTGTGTCCATTCCGTACTTGTCACAAAGCAGGTTCGCATACGCAATTGCTTCGAATGAGGATACTCCGCAGTTTGCTCCAAGCGCGAATATGTTCTCGTGTTCGGGTCTGTCTGTTCTGACGCCTGCGTGTTTTCCCTCCTTCACATGGATCCATTTCGAACAGAGGACTCTGCATCCCCAGCAGTGAACGAAACCCTTCTGCGGATAGCGAGTATTGATGTAGTCCGCGTCGATATTGTTACCGGCTTCAAAGTAGCCTGTCTGGAAGTTCCTAGTAGGCATCAGTCCCATCTCGTTGACAACTGAGACCGATCCCGTCGTTCCAGATTGATTGAACAGCTTGACTACGTCGTTGGTGTCGACGATGTTTCCTATCCAGTCCAGCGTTCTATTCCACGTGTTCTTGTCAACGAATGTGTCTACCCTGCCCGAGCCGCAGACGGCGAACGCCTTGAGGTTCTTTGAACCCATTACAGCACCTGGGCCGCATCTTGCCGCGGCCGCATGTTGGTCGCTCATTATCGATGCGAATCGCACCAACTTCTCCCCGGCGGGGCCGATGGAAGCCACTCTGGCCTTTGTGCCGACCTCCTCCTTCACTAGCTCCTCGGTCTCATGTGTTGTCTTTCCCCAAAGGTGCCCGGCATCCTTCAGCTCCAGTCTGCCGTCTTTGAGGAATGCATACAGCTTCTTCTCGGAGACGCCCTCGAATATGACTCCGTCATATCCGGCGAACTTGATGTTCGGCCCGAGATGCCCTCCGCAATAGCTAACCGAGATCGTGTTGGTCAATGGCGACTTCGTGCCGACAGTGTACTTGCCGGTCAGAGGCACACGCGTGCCTGCCAGTGGGCCTGTCATGAAAATCAGTTTGTTCTCAGGTCCCAATGGATCAGCTCTAGGGGGGAGCTCGTCGTAGAGGATCTTTGCGATGAAGCCTCTTCCACCGATCCATTTTTCTGCAAAATCGTTATCAATTTTCGTGTCACAAGTCTTTCCAAGACCCAGGTCAACGCGCAGGATCTTTCCAACATAGCCCTTGTAATCAACCAAAGTCTGATCCGCTCGACGGTTGTTACAGACGTAGGGTGTACGGAGAAGTCTTAATCCTTTCGTAGTCGATGCCACGCGGAAAGGCTGCGAAGAA
>CAYMZN010000063.1:0-9309 GCA_964394935.1 uncultured Candidatus Bathyarchaeia archaeon
CCTGAGGTCCTGCGGAAGGTACGACATGACCTGGAATGTGAGCCTGGAGTAGGCAAAGTCCTCAAGAGGTTTCCCAGTCTTGAGCCACTCCGCGTAGCTTATTCCCTGCTTCCTCAGCCGATAAATGTACTTGTAGCCCTTGTTACACAATTTCCCAGTCTTAGAGGATATGCAGGCCCTCCTCGCCCTCTTTCTCCCCAAGAAGCCCATCTGATGCAGCCGCCTAAGACCGTTGGACGCCTGCTTGATGGAAGTCCCAAAATGTGTGGAGACCAGGACCGCGTCGAATCCTCCGATAGCTAAGACTGCGCTTCGGCCGACCCATTCCCGCAAGCCTGACAATAGGTCCCGAAATCTCAATGCTGAATTCGTCTCCCTATTCCGGTGACGAATTCCAGTCAGATAAGCACGACGGGTCAGCCACTCTATAGTAGCCGTCATACGACCAAGGCAGATCGGAAAGGCCCTTTGCACAGATAAAATGGGGTTCTTCTGGCGCAGGTATTAGCCCTCGCTGAAAAAATGCTCCGCGGGACTGTGCCGATCGGACACTATGCTCGAGATTGGGCCCGGATCTGGGTTCCTCACATTCGACCAAGTGGTCAGAAGCATGGCTTGGTACTGTCCCCAATGTGGAACCGAATTCTGCGAGTACGCGCCATACCAAGTTTGAGCAACGACCAGAGTGAGGCATTGTGTATGAGCGGGATATCGCTCAGCAGTACCGTTCAAGCCTTTGGACAACTAGTTCTCGACGGCTTCCCTTGCCATCAGTCTATGATCGCTCTTCCGTGACGATGCGAATATGATGAGCTTGCGGAGAAGGTGGCGGGTCGGGAGGTTTCCATACCCAACAGGGTTCAGAACCCCGCCTGAAACGCTCCCTCAGACCGACACAGCAGTAGAAGATCTACACATGGCGGCGAACAGAACGGCATGCCCAGTTATGCAAATGTTAACCTCCGCTGCTTCTCGACAGCTTTGGAGGACACGAGCTTCTCCGAGTGCCGTACCGGCTCCTCAGATCACGTTTGACCCTACGATCATCCAACTCATTCCACCTTCCTTCCGCACGAGCGAGGGATCATGCTTGTTCCGCTCCGAACGTGTTTGTGCCAGAGATTCCACGCCCATTTTCTCTCTTCTCTAGGGCCTTTTCCAAGGACAGAGACACGCTCCGCAATTCGGGCAGAATCACGCGTGACACTTGGGACATTGTAGTGAAGGAATCTTTTTGATTGCTGTATGACAGTTCCAGCTATCCCGATTTCGGCCAAGTCGCTTTCCAGTTTCTCAAGCCGCGACCTCACGTGCTTCTTGACCCTTGGGTCGTAAGTTGAGACTCCCGTTTGCCATATCAGACTGTCAATTCTCAAAGGACTAATGGGCTTCCCGCTCTTCTTTGAGGCTTCAGTTGACACTCGAAACCACAGGTGGCGTATCTCATCGTCAGAGATCTCTCGGCGAACGAGACCTATTATCTCACTGATTCTCCTGATGTGGAAGTCCACTGCGATTGGAGGCTCTTCTTCGAATACGAGATACCTTCCCGAGCTGGCGAACACTGCTAGATCAAACGCTTTCATTGAAATGCAATAGTCTTCTTCTCCGGCGAACTTCCTACGGCCTTCGCTATGATCTTCCAGAACTTGCTTGGCTGGTCAACGCATTGTGGGAAATGGTCGACCACGTGAGCAACGACATCAGAGGAGAAGAGCTTGGCGATTCGCTGGACCTTCTGCTCTTTGTACAGCGAACAGACCGGTCTTAGGAGGAGCAGCTCCATGCAATGCCGGATGTCATCTGGGTTGGCGACTGCTAGCTTGATCGCGATGCTTTCGACTTCTTTTTCACCATCGAGTGCCAAGCGCATCCCTAATGTCCCGCATATAGTTCCTCAACATCATCATACCATTTCTTGCCAGTGCCGACACGCGCCCGCATTTTCCAAGCGAAACTCTTGGGGTAAGCCTCGATCGCGTTTCTCAGCTGCTGGATCTTCGACAGGATGTCGATTCGATCGTCCTCAGCCAACCCTTGGAAGGTCTTTGCGTAGTCGGCAATCTTCTGCATATTGGTACTCACGGTATAGTAGAATCCCCAGTCACCCGAGAGAATTTTCGAGATCCTGCTCACGTTCACGATCTCCTTGTCTCCCTCTCCAATCGAGTGTTCGCCCAGCAGCAGTACGCAGTCTTTCACGTCTTTCTCGTTTACCTGGACGATTTGCGTCTTCTCAAGAAAAAGATCTGCAAGAGGGATTGTAAGTGGGTCTTGTTCGAGGCGTCCCTTCAGGTCGAGCGTGTGATTGTACGAAAGTCTGTCGAAAAACAGGTCAATGATCAGATGAACATCGGGGTTCTCAAGAATTGTACGACCGACGACTGTCGCAATGTATGCTCGGGCGCGGTCTTGGTGATAGCCGCACTCCTTGAACGATTCCATTACCCGCTGTCCATCTTTTGAATAGGCTATGAGATCGAGATCGGTCAGGTCTCTTCTGATGGCTGGGCACTTCTCGGCAAAGCTGAGTGAGTGACTCCTTATGGCCGTGGCTCCCAGCCCACGCAGGATGGCCCCTCGCCTCTCTGCATGGTTGACAATTCTTGCTAGTTCGTCGAGCAGGAGTTTTTCATCCAAGCTCAAGCGCCCCTCCAACTTAGCTCTAGCCAGATGTTAGTTGCCAGCTGAGCACCTTTTTGTCCGCCAGGTTGACTATCGCTCCTCTGAGTATGCCCTCGGTGTATTCACTGCCAGGATTGACCACGAGCGTTCTTCCTATGTTGCAGACGCCTCTAGACTCGTGGACGTGACCGCAAAGATCAACAAGCGGCTGATACTTCTCAATTGCAAAACGTACTGACTCACTACCTGCTCCAATCATCACAGGCTGTCCTCGATCGAACACGGGCCTTGGGGGATCTACGGAGGCGTCCAGTTTTGGCACCGTATCTAACCCGGAGTTTGCAGGCGGCGAATGAAAGTTGAAGACACAATTGGCCGGATCGGATACATGGGTAAGAAGCCTGTCTATGCGTCGGCCCAGTTCTTCCTCGCTGCAGTCACGCGGGCACTTCCAAGGGGTCACGTTGCTCCAGCCCATACTTGCCATTTCGTGGACCGCATCTATCTTAACGACCTTATTGTCAGGGTTCTTTATGTGTTCCGTCTCTCGAATTTCGTCGACAACTTCTTGAAGATCGTCATTTCCACCGGTCACGTAGCAGACCGTGCCTATCTCTTGCAAAACGTCTTCAGCATACCGGACCCACCGAGTCAGTGTCTCCTTCATGACATTCACGAAGACCTTGTCGACTTTCTCTTTTGACTCCTTCAGGTCGTCCATCTCTGACCTACTGCAGCGATACGGGTAGAATCCACTGTCCGCGATCAGCTGTTCCAACCGCTTCAGTTCCTCAGGCGTCCTGACAACCTCTTCTTTGCCGAGATAGTCTGACCTGAAGGTTCCGTCGCCAAGGTCGACAATAGGTATCACAAGCTTGCCAGTTATGTCTCCTCCCAGAATCAGGATATCTGCCTTGTAGAACTTCGCCCCACCTAGGAATTTTCTGAAACAACGTTCCGACCCGTGAATGTCTGTTGCGAAAAAGACTCGCGTGAATTTCTTGTTTGGCACAGTTTTTCATCACGTAGATGATAGCGGAAAAAGTCTTACCAATATAAGACTTCCTTCCAGCGCGATGCTGGCTGGACTCTGCTTACGAGCGCGGCCGCCCGAAGGTCTTATATCCGCACTGTCAGCATTTTTTTTGTTGGTGAAAATATGCAGCGCGAATTTTTCGCTCGGAAAGCTTCAGGTCTTGTGAGACAGATTTCTGCCAAGGATGCGCTGGTACTCAACGTAGTAAATTCGGCCCCTACCTTCGCATTCATGTTCATAATGTTCTCAGCCGTGCTGTACCAAGGTGTAAACATGAGCCTCGCCACGGTCGTTGCCATACCGTTCACATTCTTGGTTGCGCTTTCGTACTACTTCTTCGCGGTGACCATGCCTCGCTCTGGGGGAGACTACGTTTGGGTCAGTCGTTCGCTTCATCCAGCTATCGGCTTCATGGAGAGCTTCCTCTGGATGGCGGTTCTGTTATCGTATTTTGGACCCATGGGAGCGTGGCCTCTGGACCCTTGTTTCAGAAGCATTCTCGTCAACTGGGGAACATTGACTAACACCCCCGCGATGATTGAGCAAGCGGGCGCTCTCGTGAACACGACGAACTTATTTGCGACATCGTTGATTGTTACGATAATTGGATGCGGCATACACTTCTTCAGCACGAAGACTCTCTTTAGGTACTATTGGGTCTGCTTCGGACTCACTGCCATTGGACTTCTTGCATATGCGATCCCTATGCTCGCAACAGGACACCAGGGGTTCGTCGCTAGGTTCAATGAACTCTCGGGTCTAAACTACTCTGACATCGTTAGTAGTGCGCAATCTGGGGGCTACTTCACAGGTTTCGCGATCTCAGGCACTATGCTTGGAACCGTATTCGCATTTCTTAATCTACTAGGTTATCAGTGGGCCACATATGTCGGCGGAGAAGTGAAAGATGTCTCACGGTCTCAGATGATCGCATGTCTCGGTCAAGTCCTGATATGTGGATTGTGGACGCTCATAATCTATCAGGTTACCTACGTAGTAGCAGGATCAGAATTCATTAATGGAGCATCGTACCTCGCACTAACTGGTAACAGTGTTTGGACCGCGCCGGTGCCACCAGCCCTGAACTACCTCGTGGTATTTGCTACGGATAATCCGTGGATTGCAGCTCTGCCGGCAATTGGACTTGCTGGCGCAGTTCTGGCGTGTTCGACCTCGTGGGTAACGATGGCGACGAGGTGCATCTTCGCTTGGTCCTTTGACCGTGCAATACCAATAGGCTTTTCACACGTCGATCAACGATTCCGCGCCCCAAGAAATGCAGTTGCCTTGGCCTTCGTCGTATCTCTGATGTACGTTTTCTTGAACTACTTCACAGGCGTGCTGAAATACCTGGCCTATGGGAACCTAGGATCTTTCATCCCCGTCTTTATCATCGGAATCGCGATGATGGTCTTCCCGTTCAGACGCAAGGACATCTTTGAGACGGCGCCCAAGCTTGTGCAGACTCGGGTCAGCGGATTCCCATTGATGACCATTCTCGGAGCAATTACGACCGCGGTAGGCGCCTTTATCTCCGTTTTTTCTGTGATGCCAGTTTTCACAGGTGCCCCAATCGAACCAGCCTACATCCTGGCAATAGCAGTTACCGCGATCATCCCACTGGTAATATACGGAATTGCCTACTGGTACAACCAGCGCATAGGCATAGACATGAGCCTAGGCTTTCGCGAGGTTCCGCCTGCGTAGTAACCGCAGGCGGCCACTCTTTTTTTGAGTAAGCAGAGAGATGAAAAATGCGTATAGAAGAGGCAACCAGCACGACAATAGCTGAGCTCTTGGGCAAGGTTGACGTGTTGCTGATACCTATTGGAACGATAGAGGCTCATGGACCGCACTGTAGCGTCATGGGGGACGCGCTCATAGCACAAGGGATTGCTGAAGAAATTGAGAGAATTGCGGGAGATAGAGTAATTATCGCTCCGCTGATTCCTTACGGGCATAACTGGGTGATGAAAGATCGTCCGGGCTCTCACACTATGCCTGTAACGACTCTTTCGGAGTTTGTTTTCGAAGTCATCAGGGGATTTCAACCCTGGAAGATTAGATACGTGATCCTTCTCAACGGACACGGTGAAAACACAGAGGCGCTGCACGCGGCCGCAGAAAAGTCGGTAGAACTGGGAATCAAGACGATCGTACTGAGCTGGTGGGTCCGCGGTTTTCGTGATGAGTTTGCAGGAGTTGCGCAAGATCTGGACGGACACGCGGGAGAAGCGGAGACCTCGATCTTGATGCACGTGGGAGAAAAGTATGTTGATAGGAAGCTCATTCCCAAGAAAGAGGAGAGCTACCCCCCCGCTCCAATGGCGGGGACCTCCGGTGATCTATTCGACGAAGATGTGAGGCGCGCTTCCTATCCTAAAGGCTACGCAGGGAAACCATTTGCCGCCTCGCCCGAGAAAGGCAAGATCTTGATTGACAAAACCGCAAAAGTCGTAGTCGAAGTAATAGACGCGCTCAGATTAGGAACCATTACTCGATGAGGCAGCTTACCAAGAACCTATATCGGAAGTCCTGAGATCACTGCAATCTCGAGCACCATTCGAAGGATTGTGAGCACAAGAGTGTCAAATAGTTATCTGGAAAGGTTAGAGAACGCAGTAAGGCGACACGAACAGTGGAGAGTCAACGAGTGCCTAAACCTAGCAGCGGCGGAAAACAGGTCGAGCAAGAAGGCCAGATCCTTTCTTCAAACAGACCTAGGAAACAGATACTCCAACCCAAGGTTGAGCAATTTCCATCGAGGCGCGCAGTTCTTGGATGAGGTGCAAGAGCTTGCTGAAGAGGCTGCAAGGAAGGTCTTCAATGCACAGTTCGCAGACGTCAGATCGATATCTGGACATCTAGCAGCTATGGCCGTTCTAATGGCACTCACAAAGAGAGGCGATAAGATACTCTCGCTTTCTCCGGAGGATGGAGGTTATCCGGGCACAACTCAACGCGGTCTGGGTAAGTTCCTTGGACTGGAGGACAGATTCTTCCCGTACCAGAGGCAGAATATGAACATAGATGTGGAAGAGACAATCCGGCTCATCGCCAGGGAGAAACCTAGACTAGTAGTTTTCGGTGCAAGCTACATCCTTTTCCCGCAGCCGACAAAGGCCATCTCCAGCGCCGCCCAGGACGCGGTTTGCGTCTACGATGGATCTCACGTGCTGGGGTTGATTGCTGGTGGCGAATTCCAAGATCCGCTCAGAGAAGGATGCTCATTGCTCATGGGATCCACGCACAAGAGCTTCCCGGGTCCTCAGGGGGGAATAATCCTCTCCAATGACGAACGCGTCTTTGAAGAAGTTGCGAGAAACATGGTCCCTGGAATCGTAGACAACGTTCATTTGCACAGAATTGCAGCCCTGGCTCTGTCGCTAGTTGAGATGTTGGAGTTTGGAAAGGCGTACGCCACGGCAGTAGTCGAGAATGCTCGCACTCTTGGAAAGAATCTTGAGAGACTGAACGTGAAAGTTAAGGCCGCCCATCTGGGCTATTCGTCATCACATCAAGTACATTTAGATTATGATGCGAAGAAACGTGAAATCTTCGCGGACAAACTTGAGGCGGCAAACATCATCATCGACAATGGTGGCCGACTAGGAGTCGCTGAGGCAACCAGGCTAGGCATGGGCACGAAGGAAATGGAAAGAGTGGCAGAATTGGTCAGTCTGATAGTCCTTGGCAAGGAGTCGCCGAACTCCGTGAAGAGGAAGGTGCGCTCACTGGTGGCAGATTTCCGAGAACCAAGATATGTGCTCAAGTGAGCGAGAGAACTTAGGGCCTGTATCCAAACGACCCCGGCAAGAGATCTTGACAATCACCTTTTTGTGTGTTGACATGGCAATCCAACGCCTAGGGTGAGTGATATGGATCATCTGGTCCTAAGAGATAAAGTGGCAGTGATAACTGGGTCAGGCACAGGAATAGGAAAAGCCATAGCCATAAGATTCGCAGATGAGGGCGCCAAGGTAGTAGTGAACTATCGACGATCAGAAGTCGCTGCAAATGAAACAGTCCAAGAGATCCGCAGGCTGGGCATGGAGGCCATAGTGGTCAGAGCAGATGTGTCCAGCAGCCAAGATGTTGAGCGACTATTCAAGAGCACCGTCGAAACATTTGGCAAGGTCGACATCTTGGTGAACAACGCAGGGGTTCACCTCGACAAGCCTATTGTGGAGACCACAGAGGAAGAATGGGATCGCGTTCTTGACATCAATTTGAAAGGCACATTTCTATGCTCGAAAGCAGCGATTCCTCACATGACAAAGCAAGGGAAGGGTAGAATAGTCAATGTCGCTTCGACGAACTCTGTCTCTGGAGAACCTAATTCAAGCGCGTATTGTGCGTCGAAGGGCGGCATGGCGGCGTTGACCATGCAGCTGGCCGTAGAACTTGGACCGAGAAACATCACGGTTAATACCATTGCTCCGGGCATCATAGACACTCCGATGGCAGCATTCATCTTCTCTAACCCAGCGCTGAGAGACCAAGTGGTAGCACGGACGCCCATTAGGAGAGATGGAATACCTTCCGATGTTGCAGAGGCAGCACTCTTCTTCGCGAGAGACGGAACCGATTACATAACGGGAACCTTTCTCCTTGTTGACGGCGGATGGATGGCCAGTCAGCACACCGAATTCCTTTTCACCCACCAAGGAACCTAGATCAGAAAACAATGATCTATGTAACCGCCAAAGAGCCTGAACCTGTCCCAACCTCTCCTCTGCGCGCAGATGCGGATGAGACTGACTACTGACAACACTAGTCAGCGAGAATGACGAAGACTATGTCGGGAGGGACTCGGACCCAGTCAGGTTCGGAACCCTGCTCGTTGTGGGCGCCTAACCTCTCACAAATCTGCAGACTAGACCTTGCTGACTGATTTGCTTTGCGTCTATGGCTCAAACCCGGGAAGGTGACTGAACCGGCAACGACTCCTTGTGGGTTCTAGCTTCGAAGGGCGTTACTACATCCTTCGTGCAAGAGCCCATGTCGTTCTCTCGGGATCAAGGCAGGCGCATGGGTGCGGTATCTGCCCCTAGTAAGGTGTGAGTACCACCGGATGCGAACCCAGAATTCGCAGATGGAGAAACAAGACCGGGAGAAATGAACCGCGGTTATGTCGTACCGAGAACGACAGTTCGGCGTAATGCATGTCTTTAGAGGAAACCCTAAATACGATTGGAAAGTCGGTTTGAGTTCACCATTCTTCTTTTTTCAACGAGGCGCGGTGAATCGAGAGCAAGTCCAGGGGCGAGAGCGTTGGTGAAGAACTGTAACAAAGTAAAGACTTTGTCTGTTGTATCCATTTTGGCGGTACTCCTCCTCTCGGTGCACCTGCCTCCTTTGCAGTCTTCGACAACCTATCATGTGACGGCTACTGGAGATGACTCAAACGATGGATCGGAGTCGCTCCCCTGGAGGACAATATCTCGTGGGGTATCAAACTTGAAGCCCGGGGACATACTCGTCGTCCACGAAGGCACGTACAATGAGGCCGTTGACATTGAAGCATCGGGAGCAGATGACGCCTACTTAAGAATCATCGGTCAAGGGTCCGTGATCTTGAATGGCGAGGGCGTTCAGCAAGACGGCATAGTTCTACGCCCCGGCGTCTCATACTTGGAGATTGAAGG
>CAYMZN010000064.1:0-9069 GCA_964394935.1 uncultured Candidatus Bathyarchaeia archaeon
CCTGAAGAAGCTCAAAGATCGTTTCAGGAAAGCGTAGCTCCACCGCCGCTGAACTTGGTCTCCGCGAGCCACTGACAGAGATCCCCCTACCCCCCTATAGGGGGATACGCCACATACGACTATAGACTATGTATGTCGCACGCATCTCACCGCCCATGCGGTTGTGCATGAGTTTTCCGCGCGGCCGCTATTCGTAGGTCTCAGCCCAGCGAGCTGCACGCTAGAACTGCAGACTTGTTCCTTAGCAGACGATGATGCTTGAACACTCTCTCGAATCTATCGGGGACGAAGAATCCATCCGCATGGAGGCGAGAATCAAGTCGGGTCCGGGACGCCTCAGTGTCTAGAAGGCGGATCCGTCAAGGCTTCGTATTTCGCTCCTGTTTGGAAGTTCTCTGCGCCGAACGCGGCCTTTGGCTGTGTTCACTTGGATTGGCAACCGACCGTCTCTACGTCTGCATGACCCGTGGAAAACGCTATTACTGTAGATCCACGATCCTCGAATGGGACTACATTCTTGCTCCTCAGTGTTCTGATCTGTGATCCAATTCACCAGGACGGAGTCAATCTCCTACGGGATGCCGGCTGTGATGTCGTTGAGAAACCAAGGATAACTAGAGAGGAGCTTCTCGGTGAAGCGAAGAACTTCCAAGTACTTGTCGTCAGAGGAAGAACCAAAGTTACATCAGAGGTCATTCAAGCGGCGACCTCACTGAAAGCGATAGCACGGTCAGGAGTCGGCCTTGACAACATCGACCTTGAGGCCGCGAAGAAGCAGGGGATACTTGTCATCTCGACACCTGGCGCGCCGGTCACAAGCGTGGCAGAGCTGACCCTTGGTCTGGTGATCTCAATACTTCGCCAAGTTCCCCTTGCAGATCAGGCGATGAAACAAGGCCAATGGACCAAGTCTCAGTTGCTGGGACACGAACTCCGAGGAAGGACACTCGGAGTAGTCGGGTTTGGAGGCCGGATTGGCGCGGAGGTAGCACGCATTGCCCGGGAGGGGTTTGGCATGAACGTCATCGGTTATGATGTGATCGACATAGCCGAGAAAGCGAGAGAGGCTGGATTCGAAGTCTCCCCTACACTCGAGGCCCTGCTTGAGAAGGCTGACATCGTAACGATCCATGTGCCCTATCTTCCGTCCACTCACCATCTGATAGACGAGGCCAAGATCCGTCGCATGAGGAAAGGATCCATCCTGATCAACACCTCTAGAGGTGACATTGTTGATGGAAGAGCGCTGCTCCAAGCAATCAAGGAGCAAAGGATCGCGGGCGCCGGCCTTGATGTTTTCCACGACGAGCCACCGAAAGAGGATTGGGAGATGGAGCTTGTGGCATTGCACGATGGACGTTCCGTATGCACTCCCCATATTGGCGCACAGACTGAGGAATGTCAAAGACTTGAAAGTCTCACAGTCGCGCAGGAGATCATCAAGCTGGTGAAGGCATGAGGCAAATGAACGTCTCAATGAAGGATTTCGAAAGACTCGACCTCCGCGTTGCCAAACTTGTAGCGGTGGAGCGCTTGCCAGGGATGAAGAAGATCATGAGAGCGAAGGTAGATCTTGGAGATCGAATCGTCGACGCGATCGTAGGCGGCGCGGAATACTACCAACCCGAGGATCTCAACGGCAAACTTGTCGCGGTTGTTGCAAACATGGAACCACGAACCGTAGCAGGGGTCAAATCGGAGTGCATGCTACTTGCTGCGGATGATCGTGGCAAACCGATTTGGCTTATTCTTCCAGAAGGCGTTCCTGCCGGTACGAAGATACGATAGGGTCGGATAAGATCAATTCAGGCCCAACGACCGAATCTTATATATCTACACGGTCAATGGGTGTCGCCACTTCGCAAAACTAGGGCATGGAGACTCTCGAATGCACAGGCGAACGGCTCTCACGCTGTCTTTGCTGGCCATATTGATGTCCTCTTGGTCAGCGGCCAGCGTCCATGCCGCGTCACTAGACTACACAATACGTGACGAGAAGGTGTCAGTAGCCCTTTCCCTGCACTTCTATCAGAATGCAACCATGGTGCCAACGCTGAACCAAACATTCACCGGTTTGCCGGCGCAGGATCTGACCGTCGCATTGCAGGAGAGCCTGAGGAAGAGAGTTGCCAACATCTCTTTGTCTTCACTCTCAGGAGAACTAGTGTCCGCGAAAGGTTGGATCAACTCTACGATTCAATTCGAAATCACTGGGACATCGGCCCGAAAAAGCAGTCTTCTGATTTTCAATTGTTCATGGATACCGTTCAATGTCTCCCGCGACCTTAGACTTGGAGACATTAGTTACAACTTGATCGGTGCGACTTACATTAGGCCCGCATTCGAGAGGTACGTCGACTATGAAAAGCCGCCTCTGAATGAGACTATCTCAACTGTCACATACCTATCCGGACCAGAGGAGCTATTGCCGAGAGTGGCTGTCAATAGAGCTGGAAACGCCACTCTGCTCGACTTCGGGAACCTTGCGTCACGGTTTGAAGAGTGGGAAAGAAAGTACAACGTGACCGAGGGCTTGACGAAGCTGGTGTTCAATCCCCATCCGGCGGTGGATCTGGCAATGATGGTCACTCCAAGAAATGGGACACCGTCTGCTAGCCATGCTTTCTACAAGTACAACGCTACGCTTTCCGTTTCAGGCGTTGCTCGGGCAAACGGGGATGTCATTAGCACCGACATTTCCAGCGGGTTTGAGCCGCTCCTCATGCTGGCGATCGTCCTTGTGACATTCGTGGTCGCCGTCATGGCCAGTTGGAGCTACAGGTCGCGACGGAGACAGGTGCTTCGAAGACGGAGGTAGCCCGATCTAGGCGCCTATGCGGTCCCGCACCATGCGGGCCAGTAGTTCTTCCGCAAATAGAGAGGGAAAATGCCTCTGCAGGATCCCTTTGTAGAGTGCGGCCTCATCTTCGCTCATGTACTGAAACATGTAGGAGCCCTGGTAGGGAGAGGGTTCTCCGTCTCTTGTGATGAACTCGATGTGCATGAGTGGGTCGCCGCGCTTGATGGTTATAGGCTGGCGATCGTTGCTCAGGTTGACAAGCTCGAGAGCGAGCCTGCCGACGAAGCCGCTATGGACCTTTGCAGCGTTCAAGAATGACAGCCCCATTCTTCCGTATCGACTCTTGGCAGTGAGGTGCGCGACGTAGCTCGGCGGGGTGAAGACCACCTCGTGAGAAATCAGATTCTTGTGCTCTAAGTAGTGCAGAGTCGTCTCGTCTCTGACTGTGAGAACGTAGCCGTCACCGTCTAGAAGGTTGAAGTCAAACGGGTGAATGCACTTGAATGAGTTCACAAGCTCAACGATCTTCTCTCTTCCCTGTATGCCCAACGCCATCCCCTGGCCTAGCTTCGAGAAGCGTTCGATCCTTGTTTTCTATGTTACGATTCACGAAAAGTCAGGCTGCGGAGGCCATCGGGACTGCTGTGAATGATAATCTCAAGCTCATGGCCTCTGGGGTCTCCTCAAGCTCTGGAGCAACCTTGAGCATGATGACAGTTTGCACTCCAAGTCGCACCAGGAAGGAGAACGGAACCGTGAACACACTGGACGGCAGCTGAACTCGCTTAGAGGTATTGTTCAGGATCGCGGTTGCGTTTGTTACTCTCACTCTTATCATGTCGTACTGGCCAAGTGAAGCTGAGCCTAGGCCTACGGTCTGGCTGGAGTTGACTGCTGAAAGATCTATCTGCCTGGATTGATTGGTCATCACGAACCAACCTTCAGGTTCGCGCGTATCGGCTCTATGCACGCTGATCTCTCTGATGGTAACATACAGGTGTTCTACACCAACCGGAGGGGATGAAGACAAGGTTACCTTCACGCCACCGTTTGCGAGCGGGGGGCATACTATGAGGAACGCGACAAGGAGCAGCACCGCGACTGCTATGATTCTTCTTGCTCGCATCGGATTCAGCTTCAAGCGTCCCTACTACAGATGAACTGGATATAATCGTTAAGCGCTTCGACGAACCAGCAGACTAGCTTGAAGACTACTGTGTCTGTACTCCCGTTTCACCGCAAAGCTGGGTTATCCTGTTCCAGTTGCCCTCGACTTGCTTCTTCAGTTCCTCAAGATCCTGCGCAGACTCAGGAGCGAACAAGTGTCGGAATCTCCCTTGAGGTTTGAGGAATTCCTCTAGAGGAACCGGTTTTGGAACTTTCATGCTGAGCTTGTACCTTCCCTGCTCGACCTCGTACAGAGGGAAGTACCTTGTTTGAACAGCAAGCTTGGCAAGTTTCATCGTATCGCTACTTTCGAACCTCCACCCGAGCGGGCACGGCGCCAGGACATGTATCACCGTCGGCCCCTTGACTGCCGCACCTCGTCGAACTTTCGTAATGTAGTCGTTCCAGTAGGCTACTGACGCTGTAGCAGCATATTCGACTCCGTGAGCAACGCAGATGCCGATCAGGTCCTTCTTCGCATCTGTCTTCCCGTGAATCTTCGAGCCAGCTGGCGTTGTCGTCGTAAAGGCTCCGTAGGGTGTTGCGCCGGACCTCTGTATTCCTGTGTTCATGTAGGCCTCGTTGTCGTAGCAGATGTACGTGAAGTCATGCTTTCTCTCTAGAGCGCCTGATAATGCTTGGAGTCCGATGTCAAAAGTCCCACCGTCTCCAGCGAAGACGACTATGTCGGCCTCGTCAGCCTTTCCCTGCTTTCGAAGAGACGCCTCGATGCCCGATGCGACTGCAGCGGTATTCTCGAAGAGTGTGTGAACCCAAGGTACCTTCCAAGCCGTTTCCGGGTAGATCGTGCTCGCGACTTCGAGACAACCAGTAGCGTTTACGATGATCGCGGGCTTCTCTAGGGCCTTCATTGTGATGCGGGCTGTCGTCGCGGGCCCGCATCCAGTGCACAGTCTGTGGCCAGGCCCGAAGAGTTCTCGGGTTGGAAGCTCCTTCAAAGCAACCATTAGTCTCTCACCCCAACGAGCGAGAACGGCTCGTCGACGGGTTCTCCTGCCGCGTACCTGAGCGCCCTGTTGAAGATGCCCTCAATATCTGACGGCTTCACGTCTCTGCCACCCAGCCCACAGACGACATTGAAGAGTTTGGTCCGAATTCCTGTCAAGACTTTCGTTGATGCGACATCACTGCATAGCGCGCCGTACGGCGCCCCGAACGACACAGCGCGATCGATGACGCCTAGACACTTCACGTTCGACAGGAGCTCCGCAACTTCCTTGGTCGGGAAGGGTCTGTACTGCCAGATCTTGATGACGCCTACACGTTTCCCTTGCATTCGCAGTCTTGAGGCAACGGTGCGCGCTGTGCCAGCGATGCTTCCGAGGCACATGACCACGGCGTCGGCGTCTTTGATGTTGAAGGCTGAAATAGCCGAGTATTCTCTGCCCGAGATCTTCTTGAACTCGTCCGTCACTGCGGCTATGACCGGGGGAGAGTTGTTCATCGCTTCGACTTGCTGACGCTTGAACTCCGAGTAGTAGTCAGGAAGCGTTAGCGCTCCAAACGTCATTGGATTGGCCGTGTCCAGCGTGTATGTCGCGTGCCTCTTCCCGACTAGCTGGTCTGCCTCGTAGTCCCCTAGGACCGCCACACCTTCCATCGCATGTGAGATTGTGAATCCGTCCAGGTTCACAGTCACGGGCAGCGAGACCTTGGGATCTTCGGCGATCTTGAAAGCTTGAAGAGTCCAGTCGTAGGCTTCTTGCGCGTTCTCCGCGTATACCTGGATCCACCCGCAATCCCTGGAGCCCATCATGTCGGAGTGATCGTTGTGAATGTTGATCGGCGCCGAAAGGGCCCTGTTGGCTACCGCCATAACAATTGGGGTACGCAAACCTGACGCAAGATAGAGCACTTCGTGCATCAGGGCTAAACCTTGACTTGACGTCGCGGTGAAGACCCGTGACCCTACCAAGCTCGATCCGACGCACGCAGAAAGCGCTGAGTGTTCCGACTCGACACAGACAAACTGCGTGTCGACCTCTCCGTTCGCCACGTAGTCGCTGAATCTTTCAACTATGATGGTTTGGGGAGTGATTGGGTAGGCCGAGACAACATCAACTTTGGCTTGTTTGGCTGCGAACGCGACCGCCTCGTCACCATTCATGCCGATGATCTTCTGTGAAATCGTCTTTGCCAACTCAGGTCTCCTCTGTCATAGCAATAGCCTTCAGCGGACACTCATTCGCACAGATTCCGCATCCCTTGCAGTAATCATAGCTGAACTCAACCGTCTTCGCCCCTCGCATGATTGCCGCGTCTGGACAGTAGATCCAGCAAATCAGACAGTTCGTGCACTTCTTCGCATCCAAGACCGGGCGCTTGAGCCGCCACGTTCCAGTCTTGTTTCGTTCTGCCGACCCGGGGGTAACGAGCACCGCGCCCATGGGAAGCGAGGTCCATCCAGGCTTCTCTTCGTCTGCACTCATACCCTATTCCACCATCTCGTAAACACGCCGTATGAGCTCGACGTTCTTCTCAGCGAGACTTCCCGCAAACCGTTCTTTGATCGCACTCTCTATCGAGGTTAGAGAGGCAAGCCGCGCGACCCTGGCCAGCGCACCGAGCATCGCGGTATTGACGATCGGCCGGCCAGCTATCTCCATCGCCAAGTGTGTGGCATCTATCGTACGAACCTGATCTTGATCCAGTGAAAGTCTTGATGCCATCTCTGCTGGGCGTTTGGGAGAATTGAGGATGACCTTACCTTTCTCCAAGAGGCCTTTCGTGACGTTGACTATCCCGAGAAGGGATGAATCTAGAACCACAACAAATCCAGGGTTGTAGATCTGGCTTCTAGTGTCTATGACCTCGTCACTTATCCTGGTAAATCCGGATATGGGAGCGCCAAGCCGCTCAGGCCCAAACTCGGGAAATGCCTGTACGTATTTCCCCTCAAGAAGCGCAGCCTGCGCAAGTAACCTACTGGATGTGATCACACCCTGCCCTGCTCGCCCATGCCATCTTACTTCATGAAGCAATGTTTGTCTCCTGAAAGTTCGGGCGTCTACAGAGAAGCCTGAATATTAAGGACGCCCAACTTTTTCTATATAGGCCCGAAAACTCGCGTGCGACATCGTACGACTCAACAGTCAATGAACAGACGAACACGGCTGGTTATTCTGAGAGTTCGAACTGGGGCAGGATCGTCCCGTGGACTCCTCATGGAACTTGTAGATTTCTTACTCCGGCAGTCATCTATCTTGACAAGTCATTCAGACATCGCTAGTTCCCATTCGCACCAAGCGTCTTCGGAATGTGGCCCCGGAGGGCAAACCTTGCAGGTGACATCAGCCTTTGGATTCAGCTCTTGTGTGAATGCCTTGAGGTAGCCTTCACGAACAGGCCTGCAGGGAAACTCTTTGAGGCCCTTTCGGAGCCTCGTCAGTTGAGTGCCACATGTAACCACTCTGAGGGCCGCTCGGTCTTTGTGCACCGCGACGTGCTTCTCACGCTGATCAAGAGCCCAGCTTGTGAGCGCCAAAGCCTCCATGATCCTCGGAATGGACCATCTCTTCGCTCGGATGATTTCCTTGAGTTGGCGGGCCTCAAGGGCGCCCATCGCCTTCCAGCACTCTTCGTCGATCTTAGACGCTGCTTCCGTGCCGAACTGCCTCTCAATCCCTAGGAAGTAAAGACCGTCAACGCGCCAAATGTTTCGAATCTGAAGATAGAAGAGGTCCAGCAATTTCTTCTTCGAGAGCTTGAAAAGGAAAGCCCGATCAGTTCCTTGGCTCATCGGAATCTCTGTCCTTCCTGAGAGAGCGCCAATCTACGACAAGCGTTCAGATTCAAGAATCTTCTCATGTCCAATAATCCAGCCCATCCATTTGACACGCCGAAAGCGTTATCGTGATGATTCTCTTGCGCTATATGTCATTGAGAATGGAGCCGATCGCCTTGAGGGAAAGATCAGTTGCCTACTACGAAGTGCCTGGTGAGGTTAACACCGAAAACACGCTTCTTCGCGCTAGGGAAAGAGCGGAATCATTGGGAATCCGGAGCATTGTTGTGGCTTCAACGTCTGGTCGAACAGGCGTAAAAGCCTGCGACTTGTTCAAGGGATTCAGCTTGGTAGTGGTGCGGCACCACTCCGGCTTTGAAAGTCCCGGCTCACAACAGATGACTCCTGAGAACGAGAGCAGCATACTCGCCAGTGGAGCCACTATCGTAACGGGAAGTCACGCGCTTTCAGGCCTCGAGCGAGCAATCAGAAGAAAACGTGGTACGATAGGACCTCTGGAGCTCATGGCAGATACCCTGAGAGTATTCGGGGAGGGCACAAAGGTCTGCGTCGAGATCACCGTTATGGCAGCAGACGCGGGTGCGATTCCTATCGACAGGCCAATTGTCGCGATCGCGGGAACCAATGGTGGAGCGGACACGGCACTCGTGGTTCGGCCTGCTCATTCCAACAACTTCTTTGACCTCTATGTGAGTGAGATAATTGCCAAGCCCTCCGAGCCAGTGAAGTCATGAGGACCCTATCGACAACAGAAATAGTCCTTAAGACGAGGAGCCTCGTGTAGAGAAGTAGGCCTCGGAATGCTCTTTCGTCAAATGTTTTGGGTGCCACATCGGCTTCCGGTCTGCGTGTACGAAAAGTTGCCCAAGGGTGCGTTTCAGTCGGATCTTCGCCTAGTCTTCTTGGGACGCCTGGCCGTTTTGCCTGTGGTCTTCCTAGGCGCGAATGGATACTTCGGCTATCTTGCCGACCGACAGGTCTTCCGTTCGGCGGTGTTCTCCGAACTCAAGCATATCATGTCAGCAGCAAGCCTGGACAACACCTACTACGTAGAGGACTGGTTCATGAAGAAAGGACGCCTGTTGGTTCATGTGGCGAAAAAGGCGCAGAAGGTCAAGAGAGAATTGGACTCACCGTGGAAGCGGGCTGCTTCTTGGCTCAGGCGCCTGTCGACCGAATTCCGATAGACAGATCCCTCGATCCGTGCTGCCTTCAGGGCTGTAAGACGCTTTGATTGTTCTGCGGATTGACCGTTCAGGTTGATGGTCCAATCTTTTGGAGAAATTCCAGACGCTCCAATAAACTGGAACAGTTGAGTTGAGGCCCAGCTTATCGC
>CAYMZN010000065.1:0-2785 GCA_964394935.1 uncultured Candidatus Bathyarchaeia archaeon
ACGAAAGGGAAGTCAGGGAAGCTGGAGCTTAGGGCTCTTCATTCTCGTGGATCATTTGTAATGTGCAAGTACCTGAACCCCGAGACGCTCAAACTCGCCGACAAGAAGACGAAGTTGACGCTCAAAGGCGACGACGGAACGGTCGAGGAATACTTCATCATACCATTGCGAGACCCGAAGAGATCCCTTCTGGTGAAGAGCGAAGTCGAAGAGAGGGAGAGAAAGGTTTGGAACCCTCAGACCGAGAGGGAAGAGGAGCTGTGGACATAGGGCGGAGAAGAGGGCGATAGTTCAGAGCCTCGTGTCCAAAGTCTCCGGTGAAGTCACTTGCACGAGGAAGCAGAGATTCCCCGCGAAAGGATAGAAGGACCGTTCGATCTTGAGACCACCCTTCTAAGCGGGCAAACGAGCGAACCACAGTGGGATTCCGAGGACGGATACTATGCTGACGTAGAAGAATTCAAGGGAAGAGCTGCAAGATATCGTGTTTGTCAGACTGGAACCAGAGATGAGCCGCGGCTCAAGGTTGCGATAGACTCAGAGGACGGCGACGCATGTCTGGCAAATGATGTAACTGAACACATAATCAAGGTCCTGAGACTTGACGATGACCTGAATGCGTTCTATGGAGCATTCGACTCGTCCAAGGGAGACATCGTCACCAGAACGTTCGAGCCGTTGAAGGGGCTGAGGCTGATGCGGGCAAACAACCTGTTTGAAAGTCTGATCAGCTCGATCTCGACACAACACAACTCCATAGCCCTCTGGAACAAATCAGTGAAACTCATCAGAGACATGTACGGCCGCGCGGTACAGTTGCCCGATGGCTTGACGATCCACTTATTCCCAAAACCAGAAGCGCTTGCCTCCGCTAGTGAGCAGGATCTTGAAAGGACCGGAGTGGCGTATAGGGCGAAGTACGTCATCGAAGCGGCCCGCAGAGTAAGAGATGGCGAACTGAGTCTTGAAGAACTCCAAGGTCACGGGTATGAGACGGCGAAGAGAAAGCTGATGGAGCTACCTGGAATCGGGCCAAAGGTAGCAGACTGTTTCCTCCTCTATGGCCTTGGAAAAACTGAAGCTGCCCCGGTGGATATCTGGATTCATAGGATAGTTCGGAAGCTGTATTTCCACGGCGCAAATGTAAGTACTGAGAAGGCAGCGAGGTTTCTTCGAGAACGGTACGGGTCATGGGCCGGGTACGTTCAACTGTACTTGTTCCATTACGCACGCCAGAGTCGGCTTATGTGACGGTGTGACGCCCCTCGCTCGATGGTCAGCGACTTGTCAGCATACTCCCCAACCGAGCTAAGTCTAAGGCGTGCATCTAATTCCTGAACCTTGTCTTGTCAAGAGTCACGCGTCACGATATTGAACCACGGCTAACCTTCTTTGCAACATGTTCCTTTCTCACGACTTTTCTCTTGAGACGGGTTCCGCACACTCGGCACCTCCTTCCAGCCTCTTCGACGCTGTATCTTCTGAAACAGGCGGGACAGTAGTAAATCCAATCGAACTTCTTAGTTATCCCAAAAGTTGCGAGTGAGGCATGTTCAAAACCTAGTGTTTCGGCCACGTTTTGTATAGCGTAGTCGTCGCTGACGATGGTGGGAGATTCTCCACTATATTTGAGGTCGAGCGCGAGGGCGAGCACCTCAAGGTCAGCCTTTGAAAGCACCCCAACATCACCCACTCTGGCCGAGACTCCCTCAACCGCCTCAATGGAACGGCGAGTCGGTCTTTCCACGGTCAGACGACCGGAATCTCGTGATGTGCTGAACCTGGTATAGGGCAACGTGTCGGGGATCAACTCATCCATCACGCCTGGGGCGGAATAGGTGGGCGAGTCAAGCGCCGAGGGATTAAGCCCCATGACTAGCGCGGAGGTGTCTAGCACCAGAACCTTCAAGGTCGAGCCTGTGGAGACAGGCGACTTCTCAGGTCCAATTAAAGCTTAAGCGAAAAGATGGAAGAGCATCCTCTTGCATGCCTGACCACGACAGATGCTCGCCGATCTCCATCCATTTGGAAAGGCTATCGCTGCTTGGATCCGCAGCCGTTGACCTCCGCGTAGGCCGATCTACGATCAGGTTCCTTTGCGAACCATAGGGGAATCTGCACGTTCTCGCAACTCAGCTGCGATTGGCCGCCTATAACTCATAAAGAGCGCAACGACGCCCAGCAGAACACCGAGAGACGCCAAAAGGGCGGATGCAGCCACTGGCTCTACTACGAATCCTATTTTGCTGTGCACTATTGCTGGTATTTCTTTGGACGCTGTACCCTTCGCTGTCTCATCAAGGATTGTAATACCTCCAATGTAGCCAGCGTACCCGAGAAGTGTCGTACCCGCCAACGTTCCGACCTCCATCAACACCAAGTGAAGCCATGCAAGGACCCTATTGACTGCTCCTCCCGTCGCCTTCGGAATAATATAATAGAGGGACGCAAATCCTGCGAAGCCTACCACACCAACAATAAGGAACAATAGAAAGCCCAAGAATCCCCACGTTCCAACCGACCCCCCAGCAATAGTACGGGAAATTCGAGTGTCAACGATGATAGGAAAGGTTAACCAGACTATCGCAACCAGTGCGTTAAGAAGAGCTACTGCGCCGAATCTCTTAGACCAGATCTCTGGTGGCGACGACATCGTTCTACTCTACCTTCTCGTGGGAGAGCTCATTCGAAGCTATTAACCATCGCCAACTCGAATGACAAGATCGTTTGATGTTTCCTTGACTGATGAAAACGAAGAGGTGACTGCTACTTACAAATGGAACCT
>CAYMZN010000065.1:2885-9001 GCA_964394935.1 uncultured Candidatus Bathyarchaeia archaeon
ATCCTCAGTGAACTCCTTCGGCTATGCAGGACGACGACCGATTCACATCGCCACGCACTGCACACGTCTCAGTTTTTCGCCCTCTCGTCGCCACGCGAGTTGTCTGTCTACCCGCAATTCCGTGAAGTGGACGACGCTATGGATGACTTTGTTTGGCCTGCTTACCGGAGCGAATCATTCCTGAGCCTTTGGAGATCGGTCTTCGCATTCGCTGCGAGCTTCGATAAGCTATACCGTATCCCGAAGGGTAGCAGGATTTGACGGTCCTTGCATGTTTGGCCGCATGGGACGGAGGCGCATGAGGCCTCTCAGGGAGCGAACTGGTCCCAGGCGGACGAATACCGCCTTGTGAGATGATCGGGCGATCGTGACGGACGCTTGAGGCTGCAGCTCGCGTTGGAATCGCCCATCAACGACGAGGGTTCCTCTCAGTTTCGGAGCTACTAGGTCCACCTTGATTCTGTTGCTCATGGATACGACTAGCGGTGTCAGATGCTCGAGTGGACAGATGAACGTCATCACAAAAGCTTCGACTGAATTGTCCACGATTGGTCCGCCTGCGGAGAGAGAGTATGCCGTCGATCCTGTAGGCGTCGAAACGATGAGGCCGTCACCGCGAAACTCCAGCAGTTGCGACTTGTCGATCGAGACCATGAAGTGAAGCATCTTCGACGGGGTTCCAGATGTGATTACAACTTCGTTGAGGCCGTCGACGGCTGTTTCGCCCTCGATCATCGCGGAGAGCTTGACTCGCTCCTCCCTCTTGCAGGTGCCCTTGATGAAACTTTCAATCGCATGCATCGCGTTCTCAGGATCAACCTCTGTGAGGTATCCCCGCCGACCCATATTCACTGCAAGGATCGGAGTCTCTCGTCTCGGAATGGACATGCACGTCTTCAGGACTGTCCCGTCTCCGCCTACGGTAACGATCAGGTCTACATCCATCTTTGAGAACGGCACGCCTCCCGGTAGCTTTGCAACCTGAGAAAGCTGCTCTTCAGGTAGGACCTTGAACCCCTTCTTGGTCATGCTCTTGTGGAGTTTCAATGCGACCTTGAGTGCGTCATCTCCGTCAAGCCTAGAAGCGAGACCCACCCTCGTGACCAAGGCTAGCACACTCACATGATCTAGTGATCCAAACGGACTATATATGGTGAAGCTGTTGGGAAAACGCTATCCCCCGTTGACTTGAATTTTCCCGATCCGTGCAACCAAATTCCTCGACGAACGAAGCATGAATGTGGACATGTACAATCAGTTCATCCACTTTGGCATTGCCCAAATCAAGCGAGAGAAAGCGCAGGCTTGCTCCTATTGGGAGAAGTCTTAAGGGAACCGCACATATCCGCAGGGCAGGGTCTGATTGAGGATGGCTCTTCGGAAGACTCTCGGCGTGTCGGTGTTGATTCTGTTCTTAGCTCTCTTAGCACCGGGGATGGCCAGTAGCACGCACGCAATGGCTGCACCTGATGTAGGACGCTCGGTCCCTATCCCAATCAAAGTCGTCTTAGTCGGGTTCGATGAGCGTCAGATCGACACTGCATATCTCACGTGGAGCGGCTCTGGGAAGAACCTGCCCCTCTCGGTCACTAATTTAGTCCTCGACAGCGGAAATGACACCGGCGTTGTCTTTCGGCCTAAATACACTTTCAGTCTGGCTTCCAGCAGCTTCAAGCAAGACCTCGTGAGCTACCTGCGTTCGATTGAAAAAGACCTCAATGGCACGAATCCCTGGTTCGGGCAATATCAAGTAGACAAGGAGAACCCGGACTACTACGTTTCTGTACCCCTTGCTATTGAGTACGCGGTTTATGATGCAAATTCTGTTGAAGATTGGTTATGGAGCCGCGGCGACGATCTCGGCGGATATCCCGAAGACGGCTGGACGATTATTCTTGCTTATCTGCCCGAATTGCCGTCCGCAAGCTGGTCCGACATCAAAGCCTTCAAGAGCACCAATGGGGGCGTGCTCCCGAAATCGAAGCCACACTACTACGGTATCTCTCCTACTGATGCCGATCTCGGATACAAACTAAGATACCGAGATTTCATGAACGCCTGGGGCGGTCACCACAGAATGTGGTTCGTCGATCTCAGTGCTGGACCAGTCTTCGCCTCCGAATGGGAGGATCTGCCACTACAAGTAGTGCTGGGCGACAACAACATCGACCTCTCAACAGGCTTTGGCAGGAACTGGTTGACGGAGTACATGGCCGACTACATTTGGCAGGCAACCTACAACTTGATCGTGCCTAATTTCGTCTATTATCCTCAATATTCATCGAAATACCAAGTTGACATTGTGATACTGGACGACAGGGATTCAGCGGAGAAGAGGGAAGTCGCAATACAGGACACTGTGAACAAGGACATTGTGGCAGCCGCTCTACGGGATTTGGTACCGTACTCCACAATTGCGGTCGACCTCTGCTTCAAAGAGGTCGACGGAGATCTGCATCAATTGATCGAGGCAAACTACAAGTACACTGACTCTTGGATCCTAGGGAACATATTCGCCTCACCTCAGCGGTACGGTGTCGTTGATGTACGGCCTATCTACAAGTACGTTCTCAACAATTCTGCAGCCTTTGAATCGAAACCGCGTACGACGCAGAACGCAACTACAATTCCGGTCTTTGCCTTCGCCTTTGGAAATCAAACATACTTCACCTACACATACAAATGGTCCATTGGAAAGATGGACTGGGAGACGGGAGCCCTCCTCGGAGTTACATTCCAGGACGCCATTTTCATATCATTCAACCAATGGGAGTTCACGCGGGGCGACCATGTAGAGCCACGCCAACCAGGCAAAGGCGAAGGCTTCACAGAGACCATCATCCATGAGATCGGCCATGCACTCGGCCTCACGCACCCCCATCAGTACGGAAACATCGGTGACTTCATCTTCTCGCCAATGGGATACTTCACGAACGACTACAAGTTCGGACAAATTGACAAAGATGCACTGCAACGTGCCCACGTCGACCAAATCTACATAGAAACGGAAAGGCTACTGAACCAATTAGGCGGAGGCTCCGACACTGCAGGCCTGGTCA
Organism: uncultured Candidatus Bathyarchaeia archaeon; assembly: GCA_964394935.1. Lineage (GTDB taxonomy): Archaea > Thermoproteota > Bathyarchaeia > 40CM-2-53-6 > 40CM-2-53-6 > CAVPLU01. Next base: position 5,945 of record CAYMZN010000065.1, read on the forward strand.
GCAAAGCTCGGAGCAAACTAGCTGAAGCGGACTCGGCCTATGTGAAGATGGACTATGCAGGTGCGATTGAGCCGGTGCTCACAGCGTACCAGCTTGCACAGCAGGCAACTCAGATCGGGCCTCCTCCTGTCGTTCGCGCCGAATTGACAATAGTTTACTTCGCAGGCGGAATAGTCCTTGGTGTAGTCTTGGGCTTGGCCATCGGATTTGCTCTCATGAGACGGAAGCAGGTGACCTAGCTCCGAGAGGCGAATGTGACGACAACGGTACTGAGGACTGGAAGTCTACAGCCTTTATCTCACACATGACGTATTCCCGTGGATGTTTTGAGACGTTGTGGATCTTCCGTTCAAAACAGTGTCCTTGCTACGGATAGACAACTTTTTAGTAGATGCTTCCTCTACTCAGCCACCGTGATATCGGGGAACGCAAGTTGAGTAGACCTGTCGATGTTGGCTCGTTGAAGATCGGCCAATACGTTGTCATCGATGACGAACCTTGCAGAATCGTGGAGTACGAGAAGAGCAAGCCCGGAATGTAGCGTGAACAACGCTACACGGCGAGCACGGCTCCGCGAAAGCGAGGATTGTAGCGATGGGCGTTCTTACTGGCCAGAAGCGCAACGTGATTAGCCCCGTTGACGCAAAGTTGGAGGTCCCGATGATAGAGAAGAAGACGGGCCAAGTCATCTCCATACAGCCTGACACCGTCCAAGTTATGGATATGCAATCATACGAGACATTTGAGACGCCACCGCCGACTGAAGAGGATGTCAAATCCAAACTGGCGCCTGGTGTCGAGATCGAATACTGGGAAATGATGGGGAAGAAGAAGATCGTAAGGACCAAGGGCTAGCGTTGAGCTGGCCTTCGAGGAACCGGTTTCGTGAGGCGTTTCCATGCCCTATGTCCGGCAGATGAAGCTCAAGCCCGGGATGAGGCTGAGCAGAATCTCAGATGAGATGCGCCGATCAGGCGTTCTGGGACCGCGAAGGTTCGCGGACGCCGTCGAGATTCTCGCAACAATGTTCCGCGATCACAGATACACAAACATCATGGCAATTGCGGGACCGATCGTTCCTGGTGGTCTACGCGAGCTGGTGAGCGATCTGGTTTCGCATCGGCGAATCCACGCCCTGACGATGACGGGCGCCAACGCGACACATGACCTCGTCGAGGCTCTAGGACACAGGCACCGGATCGGCACTGAGAGTTCTGACGATCGGAAGCTGAGGAAACGCGGTCTCTACCGGATATACGACCTCTACATCTCTCAGCGGGCAATAGAAGCGCTTGAGAAGTTCACTCACAAAGCGATGTCCACGATCAAAGAGGAGAAGAGACGCAACATAGCCCCTTGGGAACTGCTTCATGAAATTGGAAAACAACTCCGCGACCCAGCTTCGATTTTATGGAACGCCTCTCAGAAGAACGTTCCAATCTTCTGTCCCGGCATACATGATTCGATGCTTGGGATCGACCTCTGGACTTTCGGACAGCTCAAGCCACTCTACGTCAATCCGATGCGTGACTTCACCAAGATTGTCGAGCTGACGTACGAGAGCAAGAAGATTGGACTCATCATACTCGGCGGTGGTATGCCGAAGCATTTCGCACTGCTTGCTAACACTTTTCGAGGCGGGCTAGACGCGGCAGTTCAGTTCACTATGGATAGGCCTGAACCAGGTGGGCTCAGTGGAGCTCCGCTGGATGAGGCGATTAGCTGGGGAAAGATCCGGCCCGGAGGTCGCACAGCGACCGTGATGGGAGACGCGGTGACTCTCTTTCCGATGGCGTGTATTGCTGCCCTGGAGAAGGCGTCCTAGACCAGTCGTGGCAGGTGGATCTGTAGGACCCCACGCTTGAACTTGGAGGTCATTCCTGATTCTATCACGGGGACCGGCATGTGGATCCTAGTGCGGTAGCACTTGAACTGGCCGCCTCTGTGTCTCGCGCCCATGTCGGCGAAAGAGATATTGCGCTTTGTGTTCGCGTTGATCTCAATGGTATCGTTTGCGGGGACTTTGATAGTCACTTGCTGGGGGTCCACATAGGGCAGATCTACGGTCAAGATAACCTCACTTGAACCCACCGCGATATTGTAGAGAGGTTCGATGCACTGGGCGGCCTCATTCCAGCCGGACGCGAAGGGCCCCTCGAAGAGGTATTCAATTCGCTTGAAGTACTCATCCATTACATCGAACAGATGCTTTCTTCTCTCATGTGACATCTTTCGTCTCACCCGTACAGGGCGGGAATCTCGTATTCCTGAGACTTGCCCATCCTAGCCATCTCTTCCTGAGTCCTCTTCATGACATCTCTAGCTCGGAGACGTATCTCCTCGCCCTTCTGAATCAGGTCCGAGACCTCGACCTTCAACCCAAGTATCTTGTTCAATGCATTCAGCGCGGCCGCGGCCGCCTCGGGGTCGGGATAGTTGTAGAAGGATTGGGTGAGCAGCGTTATCGCGGGCAACTTCATTTCGGCACACTTCTTCAGCATCAACCCGTAAGCACCGACAATGTATCCTTCCTCCAGGACCTCGGCGGCATCATCCAGTTTCTTCTCGAGAGACTTGTCGGATAGAGCTGCAAAGACCTTTGGCACGTCTATGTCCTGCCGGTTCTGTACGGCCATCCCGCCGATTGAGATTACTGTCTCAACGTTGCGGGATGCTGCCCAATTCACAATCGAATCCGCTAGCGGTCTTACCAGCGATGCGGGAATTGCCGTCTCTGCTACGATCACAACCAAGGATGCGTCTGCGAACAACCTGATCGGGGATTTCGGAACGCCATCATGAAGCACGATCATCGGCGGAAAGAGATCCGACTCGACAGAGCCTACCTCTTCCATCTTCAGCGAAGACACGACATGTGACGCGGCGACGAGGCCAACGAGGCCCACATCGGGCAGACCATTGATGAGGGTAAATTTCTTCGGAATGGTTCCCTTCTCTATGATCTTGATGTCATCAGCCAAAGATATTCGACCTATTGCAAGACCTGTTGGAAGGTGATTCGACCGGATAATGAATTTATCCATTGACGAGCGTATT
>CAYMZN010000066.1:0-8581 GCA_964394935.1 uncultured Candidatus Bathyarchaeia archaeon
AATGCAACAAGACCGAGCCGTGTCTCTTGGCTTCTCATCTGGCTTGACAGATCCGATTAGGGCTTGAGTTGCTTGAGGAGGGATTCGCTTGCTAGATAACGGTAGGTCTTCCTCTTGAGCTTGTTCGATGAGAAGAAGCCGCCAAGCCTCCGAGCCCACGAGCCGTAGAATTCGGTGTAGCATCTCAGCAATTCCTCTTGTAGCTCTTCCCTGCTCAGCGTCTCCGTGGGCATGATTGGGTGGACCATGTCGTAGTTTGCCCAGTTTGAGTCCTCAATCCAGCCATTCTTTCCGGCTTCTTCGTAGACTTCAGTTCCTGGAAATGGTGTCAAGACCATGAAGATCGCCAGGTCGGGATCGATACCGTTGACAAATTCCCTCAAATCGGAAAGCGCCTCGTGCGTGTCCTCTCGGTGCCCAATGATGAAGGTCGCCTGGGCGAAGATGTCGTTCTTCTTCATCAACCGAACCGCATCGCGCGTCTGATCAGGACTGATCTTCTTGCCGAAGTTCTGTAGGGCCGCTTCGCTCGCGCTCTCCGCACCGGTGAGGATCCACATGTTCCCAGCAGAACGCATCTTCGGAAGCAAGTTCTTCTCACGGACTATGTCGTCGCATCGCGCTTGCACAAACCACATGATCTTATCACCAAATCCCCGGCCGATCAGTTCATCGCAAAGTTGTCTCGCTGACGGACCGAGAGGGAAGTTGTCATCCGTCAGCCAGAGAAACTCAGCCCCGAAGTTTCTGTAGCAGAACTCCATCTCGTCCGCGATGCGCTTTGGCGATTTTGACCTCCACGTACCTCGCCAGTGCCTCCATTGGGAACAGAACGTGCAACGGTGGGGGCAGCCTCTTGATGCCTCGACAAGCCCGTAGATCGTGTTCGCGCCAGCCATCATTGTGAAGTGATACTTTCGAATGTGATCCTCAACGAAATGGTACGCAGGCATAGGGAGCTGATCAAGGTTCGTTATCATCGGGCGATCAGGATTGTGAAAGATTCTGCCGTTCCTTTGAAACGATATGCCGTTGATGTCAGTGAAAGAGTTGGAGTCCTTGACCGCTCTTACAAGGTCTGCTAATGTCTCTTCTCCTTCCCCTCGAACAATCACATCAATCTCGGGATAAGCCCTAAGCGATTCGTCAGCTGTCGCCGTGAAATGTTGTCCGCCCACGATGGTCAGGATAGAGGAATTCACTTTCTTTGCTGTGGCCACCGCTCGAACGGTTGTGTAAGCGTTGCAAGTGGCGAGGCTGCTGGAAGCGACGATGTCAGGACGAGAGGACTCGATGTGTTTCTCGAGACCGTCCCATTCAAGCATCCTTGCCTGACAGTCGAGCACCTCGATCTCTACGTCCGGCATCCTGCTTTCGAGGTATCCAGCAAGTTCCAAGATTCCCAGAGGCGGTGGGAGATATTCTCCCATGACAAACCAGAAACGTTTTGGTGGCTCGACAAACAAGACCTTCAAAGTCTATCAGCATATTGCCCGAGAATAGCGCGTCCAGTATCTCGCCTCGCAATACCCATTTTCTTCTCGTGATGGAGGTTTGCACCTAGCCCGATCTGTCCGATCCTAGCGACGGCCGTAACCCGTTGGCCAACGTTTCCTAGGGAACGGATCAGAGCTTGGTTCCGCAGTTGTGGCAGAACTTTGCGCCAGTTGGGAGTATCTCTCCGCAGTTCTTGCATTTCTCGGCAGGGACCTGGCTTGGCTGTGTGGGCATCGCGGAGATGCTCTTGCCGCAGTTCGGGCAGAACTTCGAGGTTGAAGGAATCTGGGCGCTGCAGCTCGGACATACAACCAAGGCAACCGCTGGTGCACCAGGCGCCGCGGGGGTCTGGAAGAGTGGTGGAACGAGGACCATACCCGTACCGAGGGCTGCGCCCGGAGATTTGCCTAGTTCCTTTGCGGCTTCCTTCACGGTCTCCATCCTCAGGACTTCCTCGGGCGTTATTCTACCCGCCCTGAGCCAGAACAGCCTGTCACGGTACTCGGGAGTTGTGTCAACGCCCTCGAACTTCAAATCCACAAGCTGGAGACCCAGCCGTCTGAAGTACTCCACGAGTGAAGCTTTCACCTGTGCGGAGGTTTCATCGAGTTTCGTGAAAACCGTCGCAAGATCGTACTTTGAAAGGTCGTCGATCATCCTCTCGTTGATGAAGCCTCTGATGAAATCGCTTACACTCGCGGTTGTGTAGGCGTTCTGTCCACCTATGACCTCGTTGACGAAGAGCTCGGGGCTCTCCACCTTTAGCCAGAAAGATCCGAAGGTCATCAACGGCGCAAGCTCGGTCGTCTGCGCCCTGTTGCCGAACTTGCCGGCAAACTGCTTCATCGAGACGAACACGACGGTTGCCTTGAAGGGTGTCTGAGTGAAGCCGGCAATCCGCGAGAATGCCGCGGTTAGGAGAGCCAGGTTCAGCGTGGTCAGCATGTGCCGTCCAGGTCCGAAGCTATCATAGCTCTTTCCGTCCCGGAAGAAGACGGCGGTCTCATATTCGTGGACGATGAGCTGGGCACCCCACGTTATGTCCTCGACCGGATATCGCCAAACGATATCTTCAGGGCTCGCACCGGTCCACTCAATGACTTGCGGCATACTTAGCCGACCTCCACTCCCTCGATCACGTCCTTCCTTTGATCGAAAACCCTCTCGAATTCTTCGACAGTCCTTCGCAGCTCATCTCCATAGGCTTGTATGCTGTCGAATTTCCGCGCTTGAACCTGGGCCTTGAAGCCCTTGACCCTCTCGGCCAATCCCTTTGCACCGTCAACAAGCTGCGTGTCAAAAGTGATCATCCTGTCAAGGTCGTCCTCATCTATCTTGATCGCGTCGAAGAATCCAGCATACCCGTAAGAGGCGTGATTCACCCTCTCGGAGACTCGATCGAAGATTGCCATCAACCGGTCTATGGGATGAAGAGCATCAGGGACGTTACTTTGCGCTAGGGTCTGATAGATATCCTGAAGTCCATTCCTGGCCTCTTGAAGCTTTGAGTAGAGAAAGTTGCGAATGATCTTGTCGGCTTCCCTTCGTTGCTCCCTCGCCTTGTAGCCGCTGAACCCTGGAACGACCAGCATGATCTTCTCGAGGAGCTTTTCATCTTCCTTTATCCTCTCCAGAGGCGTTTTCTTGCTCAACCCTCTCAGCTCGCAGCCCTAACGCTACAGATACTTCGCTAATAAGTAACTCGTTTGAAATCGCGCCTACTAGAGGAGCTTGAACTCCGGCGGTGGCAGGTCGCCTTTGATGACTTCTCCATTCGCGCCGTCAAGAAGGACTCGGTTTCTCTGCCTCTTGTACTCATAGCTGAGGAACCAGATTGGGCTGTGGAGATAAAGTGAATTGCTTACGTTGAACTCTGTGTCGATCTGGATTATCTTGTCCACTGTCTCCTTCGCTAGGAACTCGTGCAGGTTGCGGATTTCCCTTTGAGCGACCTCCGTGGCCTCCCTTGTGTCCAGCTCGGCGTTGAGTACCTTCGCGTTTGCCTCTATCTTTGTGAAGTCGTATGGTATCTTTGCCTCGAGCGGGATCTCGTAGGCTCGGGTTGGAAAATCTGAACCTCGCCTCGCTAGGACCAGCCAGCTGTAGTTGTTGTGTATGTCTGATTCCTTTGTGATAGGCGGGCTGATCCTCTCGAAGAGTCCTTTGAAGTGGCTATGTGCCTCGATGACGATCACCCAGAACGGAAGATAGAATAGACTGTTCTCAACGATCGACGCCTTAGAGGCCAAGTCCCTCGGAGCGGAGAAGCTATGTCTCATCCAGCTTCTCACACCGTCAGCGACCTGTACGTCTGAATATTCGTTGACGATCAGTGAATGCTCAAATTCGAATGGTTTCCCAGTCTCTATTACGCTGGTGAAGCCGCAGTACTTGCAGGTCACGAGGATCTCGCCAGGCTTGACTGAGAGTGGAGCGCCGCAGTGGGAGCAGCTGATTTCCTTGAGTATCTCGCTCAAGCCTAGTCAACCCGAGGAGCATGCGTTTTATGCGGATTTGGTTTAAAGTTATCCGGAACAGTATATTCTACTCGGCTAAAGTCGTCGTGGGTCGCGTTGAAGGCAGTGGTTCTAGCGGGAGGAAAAGGAACACGCCTGAGACCGTTGACATACACCAAGCCGAAACCTCTCCTTCCACTTGCCGGAGAAGCGGCAATTGTGCATCTGATAGAGAAACTGGCTCATGAGGGAATTGACGACATTGTTGTGACGACCAATTACTTCGCCAGCTGGTTGCGCGCGGCCCTTGGCGATGGCTCCAAGTACGGGGTACAGGTCCGCCACGTTGAAGAGAAGTGCCCGCTTGGCACTGCTGGCTCAGTGAAGAACTCGGAATCCCTGATCGACGAGACATTTGTGGTGGTTCAAGGCGATAACCAGTTCGAGTTCAACCCGAATGAGGTAATCCAACTCCATCGAAAGCTCGGTGCGTCAACTACGCTAGCGCTCGTTGAAGTCGAGAACCCATGCGAGTACGGCGTTGCAGAGCTTTCAGATGGCCGAATAACTCGTTTCCTTGAGAAACCTAAGCCCGAGGAATGTTTCAGCAACCTGATCAACTCTGGCTTCTACGTACTAGAGCCCGAAGTTCTCAAGCTAGTTCCTGAGGGGAAGATGTTTGACTTCTCAAGGAACCTCTTTCCTCTCATGCTTGAGTCGAAAATGATCCTTGCAGGCTTTCATGCTAGCGGCTTCTGGGTCGACATAGGCGACCCACAAAGCTACCTTAAAGCAAACGTCTGGGCTCTCGACAAACTCGAACCGGGACGAGCGGAGGCCAAGGACAAGATCGTATGCGGGGTAGGTAGCTCGATCTCAGAGAAGGCCTCACTGAGGGGACCCGTCTATCTGGGTAAGGATGTGAGAATTCAGAAAGATGCGGTGATCGGGTCCCACACCTACATTGGAGACGGAAGCGAAGTCTTAGCAGGGTCCAAAATTACTTCCTCAGTAGTCTACGAGAACACTTGGATTGGGAGCAACGCCGCTCTCGACGAATGCGTAGTGGCCGAGAACTGCAAGATCGGCAGCCGAGTCCAAATTGGGAGGAACGCCGTTGTCGGCGCCGGGACAGAATTAGGAGACAATTCACATCTAGCTGCCGAATCGAAAGTCGGACCTTGGGTTATCATAGAGACATCAGCCATGGTAGAAGGAACAGCACCTACATTCCAGAACAACATCGAAAGAATCAGTGAGCTTCTCGAGAGATCAAATGTAGGCTTGGGACTGACCAGGAAAGAAGGCAGGGTATGCACCGCTCTCTTGGAACTAGGCCAGGCTGACGCTGAGACTATTGCTAACTCGGCCCGCGTTCCTGTCTCAAAGATGCACGCGATACTGTCTGAACTTCAGCAACGCGAAATACTCAGATCATTCGGGGAGACTCGCAAGATGTTTGCTCTAGTACGCAAAGAACTGTAATCAACCTCTCGGAAAGTCTAGTCAGGTCTTCGGAACCGTCTAGCCAGAGTCTTCGCTAGACGGGGAGCGAGAACAACTCTGTGTCCCCCTAACTCCGGTTGTCTTGATGCACACTGTCCGACACTGCAGAAATTCCATACCGGAAGCCCCTAACGAGCGACGTAGGAGACGTACGAGCTCCCATCGACTGAACCGGATAGCGCGTTTTCGATACCGCTACTTTTCCCTGTGACAGAAAACGTCATATCTCCACGTCCATGGCGTACGAGCGTCCAAGGAGCCTCGGTATCAGTGCGCGCAAAGACAGCCCGCTCTAATGCCAGCTCGCTCATCCTGTTCACTTTCACAATCTTCGCGCTTCCTATGATGGCTGGCAGCGGCCCTGCCCCAGTCTCGGGACAAGACGTGACGACGACCCAGACATCCCAAACGACAACGGTGTTCGTCACAACATCGACCAGCAGCACGACTACAACAGGCGAAACAGGCACACGTACAACCTCAACTCTGACCACTGCAACTGCAACCACCACATCACAGTCTGGCCTGTGGGATCTGCTGATCCCTATCCTGTTGATCGGAATCGGAGCGGGCTTGAGCATGGTATTGGCCGCGGCCGTACTTTTCACCAGAAGACGCACGAGTCTCAGGCCAACCATGCACATGATCTGCCCACGATGTCGTGCACCCGTCAGCCCATACGACGCTGTCTGTCGCACCTGCGGCGCCGCCCTCTACTACCCGTATAGGTTCTATCCACGTCGACGCTAGGTATCTCAACCGAAGCGCTCGATCTACACGTCCTAGGAGACAGGTTGAAAGCCTCGGCAGGCCGGCTGAATCTTCGAATTCGAAACCCAACGGCCACCCCTTGAGCGATCCTTCTTCTCAATACGTCAGCCATCATGGGATGGGCACGTACTGTCGGGAGCGCTCCGAATCCCACGTTGCGGACGTCGTGGTCTATCGAATCAGGGCTTAGATAGACGAAGCCTCGCCAGAGCCAAACCCAATGAGACGACGAGTGTTATCGTCGCTAGAGCATTGAGTTGAGGTGACACGCCTCCCCTACTCGCCATCGCATAGATCCTCAACGGCAGAGTCTGGAAGCCTGGTCCCGCCGTAAAGGCGGTCTTGATGAAGTCATCATATGATACCGTGAAGGCGAGCAGCCCTCCAGCTATCACGCCTGGCAGTATCAGTGGTAATGTCACATGAAAGAAGGTACGTAGCTCGTTGGCACCCAGCGATTTTGCGGCTTCCTCAACCGACCGGTCAAATCCGACAAGTCTTGCTCTTATCACTATCGTGGCATATGAGATCGCAAATGCGACATGCCCTATGACGACTGTGAATGCTCCGAGCGGTATTCCTGTGAAGACGTAGAACAGCAGAAGCGACAGCGCTTCTGTGATCTCTGGAATGACTACTGGGAAGTAGAGCGAGCTATCGAGGATGGTCTTGCCTCGGAAGCTGTAGCGGATCATCACGAAAGCCGTCATTGTACCCAGGACCATCGAGATGACGGCTGTGAGCAGAGCTACCCAGACACTGTTGTAGATCGCCCTCCAAACCGTTGGGTCCTCGATCAGCGTGTCGTACCATCTGAGTGAGAACCCCCGCCAGACTGCTAGGAGTTTTGAGTCATTGAATGAGAACACGACCATTACCAGTATCGGGGCATAGAGGAATACGTATAGGGCAAATGAATATCCTTTCAGGATCTTTCCCCATACATTTCTCATATGGCCATCTCCTCGCCCTTCGTAACGTACTTCATGTACAGCGCGACCATCAGAACAACGAGCGCGATCAGAATTATTGAGACAGCCGAGCCGAACCACAGGTTGCGTGTCTTCAGGAAGAGCGTCCAGATCAGATTGCCGATCATGAACGACTCTGTGCCTCCGAGCAGCTGGGGTATTATGAACTCGCCCACGGCTGGAACAAAGACGAGAATCGATCCAGCACCTATGCCGGATCTCGTCATGGGGAGAGTAACATGAAGGAAAGCCCTCGCAGGCCCTGCCCCCAAGCTTCCCGCCGCCTCAAGTAGCGCCTTATCCAACTTCTCCATCGAGGCGTACAGGGGCAGAATCATGAATGGGAGATAGTTGTAGATCATTCCGAGCAGAACGGCCTGCGTGTTGTACATCAAGCTCAAGGGCTGAGAGATCAATCCGAGGCTAAGCAGTACTACATTCACGATTCCGTTGACATCGAGAATAGTCATGAGCGCATACGTCCGAAGCAGGAAACTCACCCAGAATGGAATTATCACCAGCAGCATCAGAGTCTCCCTCCGCCGCCCGCTCTTCACAGCGATGTAGTATGACATCGGATATCCGAGCAGCAGGCACGCCACGGTCGTTCCGAAGGCCATCAGTAGCGACCGGCCAAAAACCAATGGCGCGATCGAGTCGAAGAACTCGAAGTAGTATTCAAGCGTAGGCTCAAGCCGAAACTGTCTTAGTATGTCGATCATGCCGAAGGCGTAGAGAATAACGATCGCGAATGGCGCAAAGAAGAAGATTGCAAGATAAATTGCCGTTGGTGATATGAGCAACCGGGCGAGGAAGCCGCGAGTCTTTCTAACGCGGACGGTTTGGATTGCCTTGTTGGTCGTTCTCGAGCTTGATCACCGTTGCATCCGCCTTGTTCCAGCCTATGCGGGTCTTCTCGCCGGTCTCTAGGGGAATGGTTGGATTGGCTCGAATCTTCATCAGCAGATTGGCGCCGACCGTCACGGAGGCGACAACATGCGACCCTTGATACACGAAATCCTCAACGATCGCGTCGAACAGGTTGTCCAACCCTTTGAGGTCGGGACCGATACTCACTCTCTCTGGCCTAACCGACAGAACACCTCCGCCGATGGCCACGTCGTCGGTTTCGACTAGAACGGGGTGAGGTAGGCCCTTACAGGCGAATGCCCCGGCGGCCTCGCTGGTTCCATCTAGGAAGTTTGTCTCTCCAATGAAATTGGCTACGAACTGTGTCTTCGGTTTGTCGTAGATATCTTTAGGGCTGCCGATCTGTTCGACTCTTCCATTGTTCATGACCGCGATCGTGTCGGACATTGTGAGGGCTTCCCCCTGGTCGTGCGTCACGTAGATGAAAGTCGTGCCAACTTGTTTCTGGAT
>CAYMZN010000067.1:0-6745 GCA_964394935.1 uncultured Candidatus Bathyarchaeia archaeon
CCAACTTCCTTGTTGCTCATCATGAATGACCCGTCTCCGATCACATCGACGACTTGCTTGTCAGGTGCGCCAAGCTTCACGCCTATCGCCGCCGCGACACTGAAGCCCATCGCTGTGTGTCCCCCGTCAGCTATGAATGTCCTTGGGAGATAGTTCTTGAAGTGGCCGAGCGTCCAAGCGAGGTTGTTGCCGCAATCCGCCAGCACAATGGCGTCTCGGTTGAGGAAGTCTCTGAGCTCCTTGATGGCCCGTTGCGGCTTGATGGGCACGCTGTCAGAGAACATTTGGGGTGCAGAGTAGAAGCATAGGTCCTTCTTGGCTTGCTCAATCGCACGTACTCTAGGTGAGTCCTGGTACTTGCGAGGCTTCGTCAGCCTTGCCTTTATGATGTCGATAAGCTGGCGAAGAATGAGTTTTGCATCGCCTTGGATGCCGATCTCTATGGGGTAGTTCTTCCCGATCTCCTCAGGGTCAACGTCAATCTGAATGATCTTCTGTCCTCCGAAGTCGGGGCTCCATCCCCGAGTCGTTACTTCGTGAAAAATGGTTCCTATCGCCAGAAGAACATCGACGCTATCCTTCCGCAGCACGTTATTAGCAACATCGTGGCCAGCATAGACGCCTGCGACTCCCAGGGAGAGCGGGTGATCTTCCGGGTAGCAGCTCTTGCCCATGGCGCTCGTGGCAACAGGTATGACCAGCATTTCAGCCAGCTCAAGAAGTTCAGGGCTCGCGCCTGAGGCGAGCACACCTCCCCCGGCAAGGATCGCCGGACTTTGGGATTCCAGAAGAAGGTCAGCAGCTCTACTGACCAAAGCCGGATCGCCCGCGACCCCGCTCGTTGAGCGATAGTGCTCCGGCGGGTAGGCTTCAAACTGCACCTCACCCTTCTGCACGTCGAATGGAGCATCAATGTGGACGGGACCTCTTCTTCCGCTGAGCATTATCTTGAAAGCACGCATACCAACTTCAGGCAGTTTGTCTGCTCTTTCCACAAGGACACTCCACTTAGTTACTGGTTTGAAAGCTTCAGTGTGGGACAGAGTCCTGCCCCAGCCGGTTGCTTCTTGAACTCCTCCTTTGCCAAACTGTTTGGTGGCTATCTGCGCGGTGACGGCGAGAACAGGGAAAGAGTCTTGGTATGCACAGTGCAGGCCTGCTGCAAGGTTCATCGCCCCGGGCCCGACGGTCGCCACAGTCACGCATGGCACTCCAGTAACCCGAGCGTAGCCGTCAGCGATGAACCCGGCTGTCTGCTCATGTTTGGTTAAGATCGTGGTTATGTCTACTTGCATATTGTAGAGTTCATCAAAGAGAGGCAAGGCGGCACTCCCTGGAACGCCAATGGCATACTTTACGCCTTCAGCCTTGCATACCTCGAAAAGAGCACGTGCACCTGAGACCAAATCTCACATCCACGCGCCCCGAGTTCACGCATGTCATCTTAAAAGCGTTTAGAAGAATTGATCGCCGGAGATTCTGTGATAGTTAAACTTGATTTCACTGGTCTAGTGATTTGCCACGCATCCGCTAGACCTTGCTGATTGTTGCGTCTGAACAACAGTCATTGTATTCGCCAGTAGTTCAGCGACTTCTTGATATCAAAACGAACGAGACAATTTCTTGGCGAGGCTGTTCCTGTCTCTCTTACAAATACATGGGATACTCTTATAGCGTAGAAGCGCGGGCTAACTTTGCGTGATCAGTATGGCTGAAGTGAAGGTTGTAAAGATAGAGGAGGTCCAATCCACCCTACCGGCCGGGCACACAAACACCGACAGTTGGAAGCTTGTCAGTCCTGACATAGGCGCGAACAATGTTACGTTCTTTGTGACGGAAATGAGGCCTGGTGCGGTCGCTTCAAAACATGTCCATCCAAAGTCTGACCACGTCTACTTCATACTTAGCGGCAGGGCTTCCATGACAGTCGGAGGCAAGTCTTTCACTGTCGGTCCACATACTGCTGTGTACGTGCCGCCAAACACAGAGCACGAGACAAAGACCGTGGGAACCGAAACACTGCGGTTCGTCGTGCTGATGGCTCCTCCGCCCTAACCTTTCCTGTTGCAGACAACGTCGCGCTACAGTTCGTCGTTCTGGCGTTGCTTAAGAGTAGGCCTAGATACCACGGGTAGTCGAGCGTGGCCGGGTCGATACCGAACAAAATGAATGCCATAGTCCTCTATGGGCCAAACGACGCCAGGTACGAAATGGTTGCGACACCTCAGCCTGGACCGATGGAGGTTTTGTGCAAGGTCAGAGCGATAGCGATTTGCGGTACTGATCCCGGCATCGTTTCGGGCAAGTTCAAAGGAATGTGGCCTCCGAGCTACCCATTCATAATAGGCCACGAATGGGCTGGTGAAGTCGTCGCCCTCGGTCCGGGAGTAAGCAACTTCAAGGTTGGTGATAGAGTATGCGCCGAGGCACACAAGGGCTGTGGGTACTGCCGAAACTGCATGGTCGGTAGGTACACTATTTGTGAGAACTATGGGAAGCTCGAGACGGGGCATCGCCACTATGGCTTCACTGCTCAGGGAGGATATGCCGAATACTGCGCCATTTCGACGAGAAGCGTGCACCACCTTCCGGATAGCGTATCATTCGAGGTAGGTACGCAGGTTGATAATGCAGCTGTGGCCCTTTACGCGGTGAAGAAGGGCAGAGTGTATTCCGGAGACACAGTTGCGGTTGTCGGGCCAGGCGCCTTGGGGCTACTTGTGACTCAGTGCGCAAAGGCTCTTGGAGCGACGACTGTCATCGCCGTGGGTCGAGCTGGGCCGAGGCTTGAGATGTCTAAGAAACTGGGCGCAGACGAAGTGGTGGATGTAACCAGAGAAGACCCGGTGAAGGGTCTGAAGGAGCTGACAGGTGGTAAGGGCGTCGATGTCGCAATTGAGTCAGCAGGCAAGCCCGACGCGATCCGCTACACATTCGACCTCGTCAAGCGAGGGGGTAGGATCGTGCTCACAGGGCTCAGTGGGAGGACGGAAATACCAATCATCACAGACAGACTCGTACTCGACGACTTGGACGTTTCCGGAATTCGCGGGAACCCGAACTGCTGCGACGAGGTCATACCCTACATTGCTTCAGGCAGGGTGAACGTGCAGCCAATTATCACGCATGTCGTTCCCCTGAGAGATTTTGGCAGAGCACTGGAGATCGTCACCAAGCGGCTCGAAGGAGCCATAAAAGCCGTCCTCAGACCCTAGCGTTCTCGCAAGGAGGGCTTGTGAATACGCACGAGTCTCCCCAGAGACGCATAAGGTCAGATTACGCGAAGATAACTGACAGCGTCCGAGCCACCCGTGGCGAGGAAGCAGGGGGCTTCTAGTTATTTTCTTTATTGTCCCAACATTAATAGTATGTCCCGCTTCTCACAAGCAAAGGTCGATAAGGATTGATGACGACGAATCGCCGAGTATTCCCCTAGACCTTGAGGTGAGGTGAGAAGATGCCCCGAGATTCCGCAGAAGCACGTGGAACCAATCCACCAAGAGACGAATGGCTTCCAAGCTTCTGCGTCATGTGCATGCAGGGAGACTGTGGTCTGCGCGTGCATGTGCGTGATGGCGTGGTGGTAAACATCGAGGGTAATCCAGATTCCCCAACAAACCAAGGCAGAGTCTGTCCAAGGGCGATATCAGCTATCATGGGGCTCTACAACCCCTACCGCGTCAAGGCTCCGTTAAAGAGGACTAACCCGGAGAAGGGCCCAGACATCGACCCAAAGTGGGTCGAGATCAGCTGGGACGAAGCCCTAGAAACCATAGCGACTAAGCTCAAGAAGATTCGAGACGAGGACCCGAGGAAGCTAGTCATATGGGAAGGGTGGGGGAACGTGGAAAGCCTCCTCATGTCCGTGAAGGAAGTCGAGATAGCCACGAATTACACCGAACCCGGCGTAATCTTCGCCATGGCGTTTGGAACACCGAACGTCATCGGTTCGCATGGTCCTCTGTGCTCGATACATTACGCTGCAAACCTCGTTCACGGCCAGCATCCCGAATACATCTCCGACCTTCAACATTGCAACTATCTCATAGCTCCGGGAAGAACCGTTGGGTTCAACGTGGCTAATCCGGCGTCCACAAGAACGCTATTGGAAGCTCTAGAGCGAGGGATGAAGCTGGTCGTAGTCGATCCTCGCTGCTCGGTCGAGGCTTCGAAGGGCTACCGATGGATTCCCATAAGACCCGGCACAGAACTTGCATTCGCCTTGGCAATGATACACACCATCCTCCATGAGTTGAAGAGGTATGATCATTGGTTCATCAAGAACAGAACCAACGGGCCCTACCTAATCGGGCCAGACGGATACTATCTGAAAGATAAATCGACTGGCAAGCCAATGATTTGGGACAAGGCGGAAGATTGTGCAAAGACCTTCGATGAATCCATCCAAGATTACGCTCTCGAGGGCACATACGTAGTCAATGGTGTTACCACTCACCCTGCGTTCCACATAATCAGAGAACGCATGGCTGAGTATACACCTGAGTGGGCTGAAAAGGTCACTTCGGTCCCCGCTGAAACCACT
Source organism: uncultured Candidatus Bathyarchaeia archaeon (assembly GCA_964394935.1). Classification (GTDB taxonomy): domain Archaea; phylum Thermoproteota; class Bathyarchaeia; order 40CM-2-53-6; family 40CM-2-53-6; genus CAVPLU01. Next base: position 4,544 of record CAYMZN010000067.1, read on the forward strand.
CGAACCGTTACAAAGGAATTCGTTGAGCACTCCATGATAGGGAGCACGATCATGATTGATGACTTCGAATTTCCTTTTCGGCCAGCCCAGTTCGCCGGGTCAGGGAGAGGCGCCGTCTCTCACAAAGGCGGGATGTTTCTAGATCTCGCGGGCAAGATCATAAACATGTTAGTGGGAGCCGTCGAAGTACCTGGAGGAATAACCGGTAACCGAAATCCCTTCCCAAACCCCGAAATCCTGCGGCCAAACGAAGACGGAATCGTAACACCAATCATGGAATCGATCGGCGTGCCCTTCAAGTTTCCACCTGACCACGTAGATGCAAGTGAATTCTACCCCAACAAACACACGGGCCCGCATCTGGCCGTGAAGGCCCTGTTGAATCCCGAAGAATACCATCTTCCCTACCAAGTCGAAGCCTTCATGATATGCGGAGCGAACCCCATCCGAAGTGTCTGTGAAAAGGAGACGTTTATCGAAGCATTTCGAAAAATTCCGTTCATCTTTAGCATTTCCCCGGTATTTGACGAAACAACCATGATGTCTGACATTGTCTTGCCCGAACCATTCTTCCTAGAGCGAGAGATGGCGCGCTTCTACCTGGTCACACATCAGACCCTCGCCGACGACGCGCGCGGACTTAGCCTGGTGTTGGGAAGAAAACCCCCAAAGCAACTGTATGAGACCAAGCTCTGTGATGAAATCCTAATTGACATAGCCGAAAGAATAGGAATCCTCCGGGGCCCAGGCGGACTGAACGACATAATCAACAAGACTTTCGGGTTCAAAGAGAAGCATCAGCTCGATCTGCACAAGAAATACAGCATCCGAGAGATCATGGACAGGAGAATAAAGGTGATCTTTGGAGATGAGTACGGCTTTCAATATTTGCTTGAGCATGGTGAAATACACAAGCACGTCACGCCTGGTAAGCTTGGTTACAACTATTACTATTGGCCAGGGAACAGGACGAGACATCCGATTTACCTTGAGCATCTGAAGTCAACAGGAGACAAGTTGAGGAAGAATCTTCAAGAACATCAGATAGGCATCCCTGCCTGGAAGAATTCAGACGAGTTCTTCGCGTACTTCCAGGCGATACCTTACTGGATCCCTAACGCCGAGTTTGAAGCGCCTCCTGAATACGACCTCTGGGCGGTCAACTGGAAGACGCATCTAATGCCATTCGGAACGGGAGACACTCAGGAGAATGCTTGGCTGCATGAAATAGCAGAAAACGATCCGTACGAAATGAGAATTCATATCAACAGAGCAACAGCTCTTGAGAAAGGAGTCAAAGACAACGATCTCATATGGGTTGAATCAAGGTACGGCAAGGTGAAGGGCACAGCCAAGCTGACCGAACTGATCCATCCAGAGGTTGTTGGCATACCTGCTTGCTACGGTAGCGGCACACTCCTCATGAATCCGGTGGCGAAGAAGGGCACACATTTCAACAGACTCCTGACCATGAAGGAGGACGTTGCACTAGACCCGATCAGCGGGTCGATCGACATAGGGCCTAGGGTGAAGATATACAAGGCGTAGGTGAGTGAAATGGTCAGGTATGGAATGGTCATAGACCTCAAGAAGTGTATTGGCTGTGACGCGTGCACAGTGGCCTGCAGGGCCGAGAACGCCACACCTCGAGGAGTATTCTGGAACAGGCTGTTCAAATTCGAGGTCGGAAAGTACCCCCACGCCAAGCTTGTCTCTATGCCTTTGATATGCATGCACTGTAAGAACGCGCCGTGCGTGGAAGTATGCCCGACAGGCGCTACACATAGGCGTAGTGACGGAATCGTGCTAGTCGACTATAGCAAGTGCATGGGATGCAAGTATTGCATTGTAGTCTGCCCCTATGGAGAGAGATTCTTCAACAGAACTATAACCGCATATTATCCGGGCAACCCCCCAACCCCTTACGAGGAGTTGTCAAAGCGACTCGGAGGCCCCAGCAATCACGAAACAGGCATCGTAGAAAAGTGCACGTTCTGCGCCGACAGAGTCGACAAGGGTCAAGAGCCAGCGTGTGTAAGGTCCTGTGTGGCCGATGCGAGAACCTTTGGTGACCTGGACGATCCGAATAGCTCAGTTTCACGCCTGATTGCTACGAAGCACGCGGTGCAACTCGGCCCTGAGTTGGGTACGGATCCCTCGGTCTACTATGTCCCTCCTTGAGGTGCGACGGTGGGTTTTGGG
>CAYMZN010000067.1:6845-8523 GCA_964394935.1 uncultured Candidatus Bathyarchaeia archaeon
GTCAGACAGATACCGGAAAGTTCTCCTCGAGACGTGTCCTACGGGATGAACTTGCAGCTCAGTTCTGGATCGGATACGTCGCCCTTGGTTTAGTCATCCCACTCGTCGCAGAGATAGCGATCCCAAGCACGGCCGCAACCTCAGAGGCACTTTGGATTCTTACGGCCTCGACGCTTGGACTCTTGGGTGCGTTTGTCCTGAGACTGACTGTGGTCTCCGCGGGAGCCAAGATACCACTTCCGACATTTGGCGGATCCCTTGTCATCCCAGAGAATATGTGAGCGATCAACTCGAACATCCTTGTACACATCAGCCTGCAAATCCTTATAGTTGACAGAGAATCGTAGATCGGCCAAATCCTGAGACTGGAGCCAGATTCATTGGAACTTGACAAACAGAAAATGCTGACAATGTACCGAAACATGCTTCGAATCAGACGGTTTGAAGAGAGACTCGGAGAAGAATGGGCTCAAGGAAACATTCCAGGCCTGATACACCTCTACGTCGGCGAAGAAGCCGTCGCGGTTGGGGCATGCTCCACACTGAGAAAGAACGACTATGTCACTAGCACCCACAGAGGACACGGCCACTGTATCGCGAAAGGCGGCGACCTGCGCAAGATGATGGCGGAGCTGTTCGGAAAGGATACCGGATACTGCAAGGGCAGGGGAGGATCAATGCACATCGCGGCGCCGGAGATCGGCATCGTGGGATGCAGCGGCATAGCCGGAGCTGGGATCCCAATCGCGGTTGGTGTCGGATTATCGATCAAACTGAGGAAGACCGACCAGGTCTGCGTTTCGTTCTTTGGCGATGGAGCGTCGAACACAGGCGCGTTCCATGAAGCGATGAACATGGCTGCACTTTGGCAACTTCCGGTCGTCTATATCATTGAGAATAACCTCTACGCGATCTCTGTTCCGGCGTCCAAGGCAACGCGTTTGAGCAACATCGCAGACAGAGCTGCAGCATATGACATGTCGCACGCCGTTGTTGATGGAATGGATGTCCTTTCTGTACACGAATCTGTCGCGGAGGCCGTTGGAAGGGCTAGACGAGGAGAGGGCCCTACGCTGGTGGAGTGCAAGACGTACCGTTTCAGGGGGCACTTTGAGGGAGATCCGAAGAGAGGGGAGACATACCGTTCGAAGCTGGAAATGGATGAATGGGAGAAACGTGATCCCATATTCAGGCTCAAGGACAAGATGATCAAGGAACAGAAGGCAACCGAACATGAACTGAATGCCGTCGACCAGGAGGCGCTCCGAGAAGTCGATGAAGCGGTTTCCTTTGCGAAGCACAGCCCTGCGCCGAAACCCGAGGACGTGAGATCCTATCTCTTCGTCTCATGAGAGGTGTCACGTATGAGTCAAAGCCGAGAACTCGACTTCGCCGAAGCGATTCGTGAAGCAATTCGCCAAGAAATGGCGAGAGATGAGACCGTGTTTGTTCTGGGCGAGGATGTTGGAAAGTTCGGCGGGATCTTCGGCTGTACGAAAGGGCTCCAAGAAGAATTTGGCGAAAGCAGAGTACGTGATACTCCAATCTCCGAGACCGCAATCGTAGGCGCAGCGATCGGCGCAGCGATAACCGGCATGCGCCCAATCGCCGAAATTGAGTTCATGGACTTCATAGGATGCGCCATGGATCAAGTGTTCAATCAGATGGCGAAGATTCG
>CAYMZN010000068.1:0-2883 GCA_964394935.1 uncultured Candidatus Bathyarchaeia archaeon
ACCCGAAACCCGTTGCGTTGTTGAAGTTCAGAGACTTCGATGAGACGCTCTACCGATGCATGGCCTGTGGCAAGACTATGACGACAAATGACCTACAACAGATTCCGGAGTGTCTTCGTCAGGTTTCGTCTTCCAGAAGCTGATAGAGCTCCCAGCATTTCTTGCTTAGCTGAAGGTGGTTTTCCAATTGATCTGGTTTTCCAAAACTAGCCCTGCAGATCCTGCACTCGGGCATGTCCTCTCACAATCGCATAGGCATTCCTGGCCACTCTTAAGACATATCTACACCTGGATCGCTGCACTTATCTAGATTCTGCTATCTTGCGTTGGCGAAAAGCTAAATAGTGGTCAACCTCGGGGACATTTTATGTCAGATTTGCTAGACGACAAGTTCAACCTGCTTCTGCTCCGAGAAGTCTGCTCTGGGGACGGTCTCGAAGTGAACCTGACGTATTTGTCCAGGCGATTGAAAAGGCATAGGAACACTATCAGGGAGAGGCTCGGACGCCTGCTTTCTCACAAAGTAGTTGACCGTCCGGTCGTGCCTTTTCTGGCACTGTTCAAAGAGTGCCCTTTGTTGGTCGTAGTTTACGCTGATCTTCCTGAAGACGAGAGAGTCTCCAGGTGGATAAGAGAGGACCCAAACATCTTCGGCGCTTACAGAATAAGAGAAGGCGAGTACAACATGATGCTGTTCGAGTTCCAGAAAGATGTCTGGAGCTACCACGTTTGGAGGGAGGCACTTGTCAGCGAAGGCAAGATCCCCGAAAGAAGACATAGAACTCCATCCAACGCCCTCTACCTTTCAAACAAGCTGATAGTGAAGTACCAGCCCAGCGCACCTATGGATCTCATCGAAGAGCAGTTCTCAAACGGAGAAGAGATCGAGATCAACGACTACGTCCTAGATGAACTTGCCTTGAAGGTGCTGAGGCATCTCATAGACGGGAATGGGATAAAGGTGAACGAGAACTTCCTCTCCAAGAGAATCGGCATCCATAGATCTACTATCAAAAGGAGGATCTTGAAAATGGAAGAGCAGGGAATTATCCATCGCCCTCTCTGCCGATTTCCTCTTTTCTTCACACCATCCAACTTTCTCTTGGTCTTCTCCGTGCTTGAAGTTAGGAAGCCTCGACAGTTCCTGAGCGACATAGCCAGTGATCCGCATGTAAGCTTGGCCTACAGCATAAGTGAGGGCAGATACAATCTACTGCTCTTTGAATCCCATGTGGACATAGAGGACTACTTACGCTGGGAAAAGGGGTACGAGGACAAATACCCGGGTTGCTTCGGTTCGATAAAGAATAGCTACCTCTCACCAAGGATGACGCTCTCGATTGACCAGCAGAAAGTATCGCTCGGCATAATACGGGACAGACTGAGGCAGCTACAACGAAAGGGTAGCTAACTCCCCTCACCGAATAGCCTCACTAGATGTCGAATTCCATGCTTTTCCTACTCCGCACAGGCAAAGAGTGAATCTCAGGAACCCAGTCGAGTATTCGCATCGCGGGAGAACTCGGTGTAGGTGAGTTGCAAACTCTGACGCCAAAGGTGCTCCAGAAAGATCGCTATAGTTGCGAAGCGACTCTACGCAGAAGGCCAGTCTGGCTCCCATGAAACCTGTCGCCCGAGCGACAAAGAACATGGGCGCTCAACTCTTGCCCCGGAAATGCAAATTCTGGAAGCGCGGCAGAAACCGCCCTGTACGCTTCATGTAGGCACGATAGTCGTCGCCGAACCGTTCAATAAGCATGGCCTCTTCCCTCCCTACCTGTGCGTATAGTAAAGCCGTCCCCACAATCATGGGTAGCAGGACCAGCCAGTTGGCCGTCGCCACGGCAAGAGCAATCATGAATGTGAAGCTCGCAGCGTAGATAGGGTGCCTGACGTATCTGTAGGGTCCGCTCGTCACAAGTGTATGCTGCTTCCTCAATAGTAGTTTGGGCGGGGTCCACTGCTTTCCGAGAGTGCGGTAGGCCCAGACAATCAAAGGAATCGTTGCGATCGACAAGCCAACTGCAACCCAGCGAAGCCGGACAGGCAACGGGATCGTCAAGAACGTCATCCAATCGGGGTAGATTGCATAGAGGATGAAACCAGAAATCCAAAAAGGAGTGAGTACGGCGCGGGCGACGATCCGAACCTTGCCTTCCCGTTTGGATGCTTCTCTCAAATGCTTCCTTATCGAGAATCTGGTTGCTGATTCCTCTCTGGTATAGTATTCCTTGCCAGTTAGGTAGGCAATGTAAACAATCCACAAAGCGAAGAAGACTATTCTGAAGAGCAACTCATCGCTCATGATCCCGGAACCTCCGGCATTCGCTCGCAAACATCGCAAAATAATGGTATGAGGATTCGTGTGTGCCCCGAGAGTGGTGTTCTCCATCGCAGTTTTCATGTGCTTAGAGAAATCGAAGTGTGTGTCCTAGGCCTGGAGAAGGGGTATCAAAGCAGAGCCTCAAGTTGCACGGCTTCAATCTTTCTGTAAGCTTCACTCCACTCAAGGCGTGACTCGCCTCTCCGAAGCAATCCGTGTGAGAGCTTGATGCAGAAGAGGCGTTCATTCTCCTTGAGGTATGGTTGGATTACGTTCCAGTCACGTTGGCTTACCGTTGTGAACTTGCCGCCGTTGAGTTGGTCCTCGCCGACGCGCCGCTCAGGGTCTCGCAGGTATATTGCGCCGCCGGAGGCAAGCGAAAACAGATTGCCGCCCGGGTAGGGAGTTGGAAGCTCCCGCATCTGGCCTTCATGATCGAACTCAACTCCATTCAGCACGACGAATCCTCCACCGTTGAGAGGATCACCTGCCATGAAAGATTCCGCAAGGTAGTCGAGGCATGTGCCATTGATGACTACTCTTGGCTTTCCCACGGCGTT
>CAYMZN010000068.1:2983-8488 GCA_964394935.1 uncultured Candidatus Bathyarchaeia archaeon
CAGAATCGTTGCCCACGCCAATCAAAGGACACAACGTGCTTCCATCCTCTCCGATAAGCCCCGACTATTAGCGCCGATGCGGAATCCTCGCCTTCAGCTGCAAAATCGCACGCATCCAGGAGCAATGCATGCTCGCCGGAGGTTGGAGGTCGCAGCTTTCCCTTCGATGCCGAGTCGATCAGCACCCAATCAGGATTCGGAGTTTCAGAGATTGAGGGGAACCCTCGAAGAATTTCAAACAGACAGTTTTCCACTTTAGCACGACTTCTGCCTTCTCCGCCGTAGGGAACCAAGTGCAGACTGTCAAGGAGCCAAGTCAGAAAGTCAACTGTGTTTACTCTCTGTTTCGCGCCTGTCTTTGCTTGTCTCTCCAAATCCGTACAGAAGTCATCGATCGATCTCGATCGTGTAGTTGTTTCAGGCAGCGCGCCTCTGCCCGGCCGGGCGGAAGCGAGTTGCAGGATTCTATCGACGGTTTCTGTGGGGGATCCTCGCGGGGGTCCCTTGACTTCGCGGCCGAACTTGTCGGTGCAGACTAGTCTCGGTGTTTCGCTGGACCGGTCTACTGTAAAGATGAAAGCTCCCCCATCTGTGTAGCTACCGCCCCTTGCATTCCAGTAGATGTCAGCTTTTGCCGCGAAACGGGAGTCTTCAGCAGCCAGACTCCGCAAGCATGCGTCTATGGCTTGGCGTTCTGAGGCGATCAAACCAATCTTGGCTTGACCTTCCTGAAGAGCAAAGACTTGCGGCCTGAGCATTGATGTGTCCGTTATGCCTAGAAGGCGCAATTCTCGGCCGCCGCGTTCACTTCGGCCCACAATAAAGAACCATGGGCCGTCTGGAGAGCCGTGGATGTGTGCGGTTTGAATCTCCTTGTATATGCTCTTCCTTTGTTCCGGTAGCATGTAGAAGTCCCGTTCCGTAGTGGGCGCCATCGCTTCGATGAGATATTCCATTGAGTATCCGTAGACTCTACGCCAGAGATCAAAGAGATAGACGGCCACCTCGGTGTCCGTGAGGAATAGTGGGAAGATATTTCGTTGAGCGAGATATTCGGAGATTGAGTAATAGTTCGAGAAGTCTCCGTTATGGACGAGTGCTTCGTGCAGGCCCACAAAGGGATGAGCGCCTCCAGGATGCCAGACCCTTCCCTTCGTAGGGTAGCGATGGTGACCTATCCATATGTGCGCCGGAAAGTCCTCCAGCTTGTAGTATCGGATCACCTGGTCGCCGTATCCTACGATCTTAAGGACCATCATGTCCTTTCCATGCGATAGGACGAAAGCTTTCTTCTCGCCCAGTGAGGCATAGAATTTCCTGTTTATCGCGTAGCTGTTCTGATAGATGAACTCGTCCTCTGCCAACCCCGGCTTATCGAGTAGATCGTTCCGCTGCATGAACCGCTTGAGAACATCATCCTTCACTCTGCAGAAGTATCTGATCACCTCGGGCGGCTTGACTACCAACCCATCAATCGTTCTATGATCAGCAACGGTCTCAACTCGACCAGTCCAGTCGACATCCAGGAGAGGAAAGAGGAACTCGTTCTCGACATCCCTTCTTGCAGATGTGTCGAGATACGCGATTTGAATAAGGTAGTCTCTACGCAGGACTGTTCTTGTAACACCGAGGTGTTCAGGAGAGAGCCCTAGTGCCGCGATTCCTCCGCCCTTGCCGTTCCCGCGATTCTTCATCTGTGTCAGCGCGGATAGAATATGCCGCCCTAGAATCGGCTCAGAGGAGGCGGCGCCGATTACGCCGCATCCGCCTTCGGCTTCAATCTTCTTCCCGATGCCCATTCCTTGAGTTACGCTGGTTCTTGACCGAATGATTCGCAAGGCAGCGTGCATCATGTTCACCGGTAGACAAGCAGGTCGGTCCTTCCTCTGAGCTCCCTCAACGAATGCACGCCCAAATCTCCCATCATCTGCTTCCACTGCTTAGACCAGGACGAATAGAGGTTGATTATCCTACGAGCGCCCCATTCCGGATCGATTAGGAGACTTAGCTCGGGGTCGGTCGTTGTGATTCCTACCTGACAGCCTCTTCCGCGCTCGCAGTTACCACAGTGCGTGCATCCAACCGCTACGGCCTCAGCGGTTCCAATTACGCAGCCATCCGCGCCCAGTGCGATTGCTTTGGCGACATCGTACGCCGTTCTTATTCCGCCGCTGGCCATTAGAGTGATCTCGTCCCTCACTCCTTCGTCGACGAGGTATCGATGGACTCTGGGTATCGCGTACTCGATCGGCATCGCGATGTTCTTCTTCGCAATCTCGGGCGCGGCGCCTGTCCCGCCGTAACCCCCGTCAATGTGAATGATATTCGCGCCTGCGTAGTAGCTACCTATCGCAACCATATCAACATCGACTGGAGTTGAGACCTTGACGGAGACCAGAGCGTTTGGGTTGATCGCACGAATCCAGTCTACGTGCTTCTTGTGGTCTTCAACCGAGTATACGCTGTGAAATGGGAAAGGCGAGTAGAGGCTCGTGAACGGCATTGACTCCCTCATATTGGCGACCTCGGAGGTTACCTTGTCCGCTAGGAGGTGCCCGCCCAAGCCTGGCTTCGCGCCTTGAGCGTACTTGAACTCTACAATTCGGGCGGCTTGTATCGTTTCTTCGCGAACCCCGAACATTCCTGTGGCAACTTGAGTTATCACACAATCCTTGAAATCGAGAAGTTCCGGAGGATATCCTCCCTCGCCAGTGCAGGTAAAGGTATTCAAGCGTTCAGCCGCAATTGCGCGAGCTAGCATGAAGTTGAGACTAACAGAACCATATGACATGCCTGCCCCGTAGACTGGAATCGGAATGGTGATCTTGGGGCCGAAGGAACGACGATTCAGCGGTATGGAAAGATCGTAGTCGCCGTCTCCCGGATCGGACCTGTTCTGGGTTGTCTTGAAGTCGAGGCGATCAAAGCCCCCTTCTGATTTGCCTGTTTTGTAGTTCAGCCGCTTTGGTGGTTTGCCGGTTGTGGCCTGCTCGTACGTCGCCAAGATTAGCTCTGCGGTCCACCTCTTGTTTCCTAGCGCGCTGGGTATACCGTACGTTAGGCTCGGTAGGACTTGAAGGCCATAACGGAGTCTCTCGGAGTGTTTCTTCACGATCAATTCTAGCTCTGCGTCAGATTCCACCCGAACGCCTCCTTCTCTAGGTCTTCCTTGAACATCGCGCGGCCCAGGTCGCCCCTTAATCTGCGGACATCGCGCATCCCCATCGCACTCAGAATCTCGATCAGCTGATCATGCCAAGAAGCGAGCATGTTTACGAGACGTTGTTCTCCCCATTTCTCATCGAATCTCTCTTTCCTGATTCGGCCGACCTCGGGGGAGGCGCATTCGCCAATGAATTGCGCTTGCAGGGCCACGAGAATCGTCGTGTCCAAGGCTGCAATGTCGGCACCGCAAATGATCGCCTTGGGAACATGCTCCGCAAGCGTGATCCCTCCACTGGCGATCAACGTGACCTCGTCTCTCAGACACTCCTTGACAAGCGCTCGATGAACTGAACGGATGAGATCCCCCACGAATACTCGATTCTCAGAGTCAGGCATTTCTCCATGATAGTTCGCGAAGATGTGAATTATGTCGGCGCCGTCCCTAGCTAGCTCGACAGCTGACGTATCGGCGTCTTTTCTTAGAGGCAGTCGAACTGAGACAGGCGCTTGAGGGTTCAGCTTCCTGATCGCTTCGAGCAGAGCTGGGTCGAAGTCTTTTAGTTCAATCACGGGAGCCATGAGGATAATTTCTTCGTTTTTCTCTAGGTCTGAAGTTGAAACAAGAGGTACCATTCGCTTGCGGAGATCGGCATCTAGCCATTGTGATTGGTCTGCTGATGCAATGAACAGTGTTCCCACACGTCTCGAAGCGGCTGCGACAGAGAGAATTATGCTGCGGTTGTTCAGGCTCTGCGGTAGATAGTCGAATACTATCGGGATGGAGACTTGAACTGTCCGTGAGTATTGCGTCTGTTGTTGGTTGGCGAATTCCAAGAACTTCGGTTTTCTTCCCAAATCGGCACCCGTTGAGATGTACTCTCTTCCGTAGACTCCATCCCTTGTTGGTCTAACAATTTCTGACATGTCTGTCCAGATTGAATCCCAGCCCTTGTCAGCGAAGCCTTCTCGGTATCCCATACCCTTGATTGGAATCTTGCCTGTTTCGGCCTCGTACCAGATAGTTGCTACGGGAGATGAGACAGCTGTCCCAGGGTCCTTTGGAACCCAGTACGGATCCGTGAATCTGAAAAAGTCAGGATTTCGGTCTACTTTACAGATGGCAGGGTATTCCTGGTAGCATCTCACGCAACCCACACATTTTTCCTTGATCGGATAGAAACCCCCGAACGGACTGCCAAAGACGCCGTATATGCAGGGCCTGCTCAGCAGAGCTCTCCTGTACTCTGGTCTCGCCAGTTTGAGACCGAGTTCGAAGACCTCGCTAGCCAAGAACATGGCAAGGCGGGCCTTGTTGACCCTGGGGTTGAAGGGTCGTGGCTGTTTCCTTCGAGGGGGTGCTGGACCTGTCTCTATCTTGAACCGCTCGTAGCATGTTCGAGTAACGGTTCCGGGAAACAGAAATGGTTTGACTTCTCCCTCCGTGCACGTGGTCATTTCCAGCATCAACGGAGTCCATGCAAAGCTGAACGCAATAGCCGCAGCTGGATGTCCTGAACGAATATAATGTATTCGGCTCAGTGGCTGAACGAACGTTCAGTCTTTGCCCAAAAGTCTAAAAGAACTTGAACATATAGGGGTAAGACATGACAGATCCTGAACGATTGCAAATCGATGATGTCGACCGAAAGGTACTAGCGCGTTTGAGTGAGGACTGCCGTGCCTCTTATCGTCAGATTGCTCAGAGGTGTAATGTCGCTGTCGGAACGGTCCTAGCTCGCGTGAAACGAATGGAGAAGGCGGGCATCATCAAGGGATATTCGGCCCTTCTCGACCATGAAAAGCTGGGCTACGAGTTGACGGCGCTCACCGAGATTACTGTCTCGAAGGGGAAACTCGTCGAAATGGAGCAAGCCATCAGCAAGAACCCCAACGTGTGCGCTGTCTATGATATCACCGGACTCACCGACGCCTTGGTCGTTGCGAAGTTTCGGAATCGCGAGGAGCTTAGCAGGTTCACAAAAGCCGTTTTGGCACTCCCCTTCGTTGACCGGGCGAATACACATTTGGTCTTGACCACTGTGAAAGAAGACTTTAGGCTGCCTTGAACATGCCCCGCAGTAGAGGCAACAGTGACGTATGACATAACCGCGGATGTGCTGCGCGCTAGGCCAAGTCACAGCTTGCTCTCTGCTGAAGTCATCTCACAACATTCTTGGACTCACAGCATTCGTAATGCCAAAATGGTCCTGAGACGGAATGCCTCTCTCGTCCCAGAATGCAAGGGCGGAGGGACAAGCGCGCATCCAATCTGAGATAGCCATACAAGAATGATTCTAAATGCGGAGATGGACGGGAAGCCCAACAGGCACTTTCATACCG
>CAYMZN010000069.1:0-4620 GCA_964394935.1 uncultured Candidatus Bathyarchaeia archaeon
GCTGAGATTCCAGTTGCTGCTATGAGCGGGTTGATCTTGCCCCCACTTAGGTAGTACGCTGCCTTTCCGGCAATGAGCCCGGATGAGAGCCCGACCACGAACGCAAATAGCCCAAGAGCGAACACCAGAAGCGTGCTCAGGTTAAGGAATTGCTCGGTGGTCATCGTAGCCCCAACCGTGACTCCGAGGAGTAGTGTGGTCACGTTAGAGATCTCATTCTCTGCTGACTTTGCTAGCCTATCCACCATGCCGCTCTCTCTGAGAAGGTTGCCCAGCATCAATGAGCCAATAAGAGGAATCCCCTTCGGCGCCACAAGCCCAGCGACTACTGTAACGAAGATTGGGAACACCACACGAATTGACCGCGGATACTTTCCGGGTGAGTACTTCATGCGGGCGAGCCTTTCCTCCTTGGTGGTCCAGAACTTCGAGAGCGGAACTTGAAGTATGGGAATCATCGACATGTACGAGTAGGCGCAGACAGTGACCGGACCCAACAGGTAGGGTGCGTACCGAGAAGTGACGTAGATCGCGGTGGGCCCGTCCATCGCTCCGATTATTCCTATACTAAGCGCTTCGAACGGATTGAATCCTATCAGGAAGGCCGCGAGAAAAGCCGCACTGATCCCGAGCTGACACGGAATCGAAAACAGCAGGACGTAGGGTCTCTCAAGTAGTGCTCCAAAATCTGTCATTGCTCCTATTCCGATGAATATCAGGATAGGGAATATCTCTGTCAGTATCCCGGCATCGTAAATGATTCTCAGGATTCCACCCTGATCCATCAAGCCACCGTACGGAAGGTTAACTAGAAGTGCGCCGAAACCAATCGGTATTAGGAGAAGAGGCTCGTATCGTTTCCGAAGCGCGAGATAGATCAAGAGCGCTCCTACGCCCATCATAAGCGCATTTCCGACTGGGAAGGGGAGCAATGCCAAAGGCTTCGATCACTCGATAACCAATAGAACGTCCTCGAGGGTCACGTTATCGGCCTCACTGAGCGGTATTTCCCTCAGCCTGCAAGACTCTGGAGCCATTGCTGTATTCTCCATCTTCATGTTCTCAAGAGCCAGCACTGTTTCGTCCGTTTCTACATTATCTCCAACTTTGCGCTTGATCTAGACCATCTTGCCGGCAAGCGGGACCTCTTTTGAACCCGTTACTGCGTCAACCTTTTCTCTCGAACAAGCTGGAGCTTCGACTGAAGGGGTCAGCGCCTCCGATTCCCCAGCCATCATACGTCGAAACCTACTCGCGATCTTCCAAGGAGAACCAATGTCTATATTGACGCCCCCCAGCCGTGACCGATGCTTGTTCCTTACCCCTCGGCATCATGGTTACTGCGCAACCGCTTCACCAAGTTTTTCGCTCGCTTCTCGGGCAGGCTCGCGCGAAACATCCTTCTCAGCATGTTCTCTGCGTTGCTTCTTAGAAGACAGGACCTTGAAGACCTGTACACCAACGACCAGGAGCATCATGGCCGAAGCCAGCATCACCACGTAGTACCCAATCATCACCAAGATCGCATCAAGCAAACTCTCAACGATCCCATCGAATTGGAAAGTGCGGCATAATCAGATCGACAAGTATAAATGTCCTTACCCGGTGCCTTTCCAAGGCGTCGCAAAGCTATGATGCATTCGCCACGCCATCTACCATGTTGAGTGAGAATCTCGATGTGTCCTAACAGACTCGGAGGACTCGACCTTCATGACGAACCCATTCTCGATGAATTCCGCAGGTAGTGTGTGAATGGAACGTGCAGAAGGAAGACTGGCATTCAACCGATGCTCGAGACGTGCTGAGAAATCAGGCGACCGGAATCGGTGGGCTAACGACCGACGAGGCTAGAAATCGACTTCAGAAATACGGTCCGAACGAACTCGCAGCCGAGAAGAGAGTCAGTCGACTGGAGTTGTTGATAGACCAGTTCAAGAATGTCCTCATAATGATTCTGATAGCTGCTAGCGCCTTCTCAATCGCGATAGGCGAAGTTGTCGACGCTGTAGTTATTCTTGCGATAGTTGTTGCTTCGGCTGGTCTCGGTTTTGTTCAGGAGTACCGTGCAGGGAAAGCTCTCGAAGCGCTCAAAAGGATGCTGTCCCCGACCATAACAGTTCTGAGGGATGGAAGGGAAGCTGAGATTCCCTCGAAAGAGCTCGTCCCGGGAGATGTCGTGGTGCTAGAAGCCGGCGACAGAATTCCTGCTGACGCAAGACTATTTGAGATATCAAGTCTCCACATCGATGAAGCGGCTCTGACGGGTGAGTCCGTCCCTGTTGCGAAATCGTTGGATCCGTTGCCATTGGACACTCTTGTGGCTGACAGGAAGAACATGGTGTTCTCCGGGACCGTTGTGACTTATGGTAAGGGAAAGGCCGCCGTTACGTCTACTGGGATGAACACGGAATTTGGAAAGATAGCGAAAGAAGTATCCGCGACAGTACATGAGAAGACTCCACTTGAGGTCAGAACAGAGAGCATCGGAAAATGGCTTGGACTCCTTTCGTTGGCAGTCTGCTTGGTGGTCATTGTTTTGGGAGTTCTTAGGGAGTATCTCTCTCACGGATCGCTTGCCATATCTTTCTTGCTGGAGATGGTGATGTTTGGCATCGCTCTTGCCGTCGCGGCTGTTCCTGAGGCTCTCCCGGCTATCGTGACAGGTACTCTCGCAATAGGAATGCATGAGATGGCAAAGAGAAACGCACTAGTCCGTAAGATGCCCGCAGTTGAGACACTGGGTTCTACAACTGTCATCTGCAGCGATAAGACAGGCACCCTGACGAAGGGTGAGATGACTGTACGTCAAATACGTGTAGACGGACAGACAGTGGAGATCACGGGTGTTGGATACGATCCAAAGGGCGAAGTACTCTTCCCTGTTGGTCGCCCTGACACGAAAGGAGCCTCGTTTTCTCTACTGATGAAAGCATGTGTCTTGTGCAACGATGCTAGACTTGAGAAAAGGGAGAATACATGGCACATCTTGGGTGACCCAACGGAAGGAGCAATGGTAGTAGCAGCGGAGAAAGCTGGCTTTCACCAAGATGAGCTCAGGAGCATGTATCCCCGCGTGCATGAAGTCCCATTCAGTTCCGAAAGGAAACGAATGAGCACTGTTCACGAAATGCCCGCGAAAAAAGAACGACTGGCCCTCATGAAGGGCGCTCCCGAAGTTGTGCTTGAGAGATGTTCGTATGTCAATCAACAAGGTGTTGGAGAGACGCTTACGGAGGCAAGGAGACAGAGCATTCTCAAGGCCAATGAGAAAATGGCCGCTCAGGCTTTGAGAGTGCTTGGTGTCGCATACAAGAGCATTTCCAACTCAGTAGCTGATCTCAATGAGGCAAGCTTGGAGTCCAATCTTACCTTCCTTGGACTTGTAGGCATGATTGACCCGCCGCGAGAGGAAGCGACACGCGCCGTCGAGGTGTCGAAGCACGTCGGAATGAAACCGATAATGATCACTGGCGACCATAAACTGACAGCAGTCGCGATTGCGAAAGAAATGGGCATATTTGACGACGACGATTTGGTGCTCACGGGTGCAGAACTCGAACGGATGAGCGACGAGCAGCTGGAGCAATTGGTCAACAAGACAACTGTCTACGCGAGAGTGTCCCCGGAACACAAGCTAAGGATAGTCAGGGCATGGAAGAAGCATGGAGAAGTCGTCGCGATGACAGGCGACGGCGTGAACGACGCGCCTGCCGTCAAGCATGCTGACATAGGAATCGCGATGGGGACAACAGGAACTGAGGTAACGAAAGAGGCCTCAGCAATGGTCCTAGCCGATGACAATTTTGCCACAATCGTGGGAGCGATCGAACAAGGCAGACAGATCTACGATAACATAAAGAAATACCTGACCTACCTTCTTCAGTGCAATCTCGTCGAGATACTGGTAATTGGAGGCGGAGTCCTTGCTGGGCTCCCTCTGCCTCTTCTCCCGGCTCAGATACTGTGGGTGAACCTTGTTACTGACGGAGCTCCCGCGTTGGCGTTGGGCGTTAGTCCGCCAGATCCAGACATCATGAAGAGACCTCCGCGAAACCCCAAAGAAAGCCTATTCTCAAAAGAGGTAAAGACCATGCTGGCAGCAGTTCCTCTGGTTCTCAGTCCAATTCTGATGCTGGCCTTCATCAACGACTTGTCTCTGGGCGTGGAGGAAGCCAGAACGACCCTCTTTCTAGTTTTCGTGTTCTTCGAACTGGTTGTAGCGTTGAACTGCCGCTCGTTGATTCATTCAGTCTTCAAGGCCAGGCCGCACAAATTCCTTTTTCTGGGTGTCCTCTCGTCAGCCCTTCCAACGATTGCATTACTTCTGGCCCCCCAGATGCACGATGCTTTCGGAGTAATCATGCCCACTCTAGGCGACATTGCCCTTGCTGCGACTTTGTCGGTGTGTCCTCTAGCGCTCATCGAAGCAATGAAGTTGCAACTGAGAAGGCGTAATCCTAGCATAGCCTAGCGTCAGCAGGGCAACGAGCCAGAGTCTGATTGCATCCGGACGACCTGAACATGGATCATGCTGCACAAGGGGAAAACATTGGATCCAACGATCGCGGCTTTCATAGCATCGTTTCTTTCAATCACTGTATCGGAACTCGGCGACAAGAC
>CAYMZN010000069.1:4720-5904 GCA_964394935.1 uncultured Candidatus Bathyarchaeia archaeon
GAGCATTGCTGGCGTTCGCTGCGATAGATGGTGTGAGCATACTACTCGCGGGTAGTCTTCGCAAGCGATTAGCCATGGGCAAAGTCGGACAGATTTCAGCTATTGTATTCATGGCTATTGGAATTCTCAGGCTGCTGGAAACAGTCTGGGCGCACAGCTAGGTTTGTCTTCCATGGCGTGAGCGTCATGGTCAGTTAGACTGACGAAAGCGCTGGATTTGCCTGATACGGGGGTCCGCCGTGAAATGAGGAGTATTTATCCTACCCCATTGATACGCGATTGCCATGCCGATCCGAGTCAGGTTGCACGCGCGCTTCAGGATGGCGGCGCAATCAGACTACATAGAGCTACCAGATACTGTGAAGAATGTCGGCGATGTCCTAAGAGAACTCATTCGAGGAATGGGCTCAGAAGTCAGTCAGTTTATATTCAATCCGGGCACAAAGGAGTTGAGCCCGAGCCTCATCATGCTCGTAAACGGTCACAGCATCAGATTGCTTGAGGGTCCCAATACGCCGCTCTTGGAGAAAGACGTAGTCACGATCGACAGCGTGGACATCATGGAGATCGTGGGCGGAGGCTAACCAGAAACAGTTGAAAGGCGCCTTGAGCCGCCATAATGTGTGGATGGCCGCAATTGCAACTGCGACCGCTTGATCTAATAATGACTACAACGTTCAGCGTTCTAACGGCACTCGGAGCCCTCATTTTCCTCCCACTTTACCCCGTTCCTATCACATTCCAGACCCTATTCACCTACCTTTCCGGGGTAATCCTCGGCCCTTGGATGGGGGCCCTGAGTCAGATCATCTACATCATACTGGGCGGAATCGGGCTGCCGGTATTTGCGGGCGGAAAAGCAGGTTTCGGCACGCTCGCTGGCCCAACCGGTGGATACTTGATTGGGTTCATTGCAGCCGCATATGCAATTGGGAAGGCTTGTGATCTAAAGACGAATCCCAGCGCGACCCGAATAGCCGGTTCATTTATCCTCGGAACGTTGATCATCTACATTTTCGGAATCATACAGTTGTCACAGTGGATGAACGGAAATCTCAAGAACGCCGTCTTGGTTGGCCTTCTTCCCTTCATCATCGGAGACGGGGTGAAGCTTGCCATTGCCACAACGGTCGCTGTGAGACTTCGCAGGATTCTTCCTCGCACAAACTTCTATCAGCGGAAGT
>CAYMZN010000069.1:6004-8405 GCA_964394935.1 uncultured Candidatus Bathyarchaeia archaeon
GTCAGCAGTATGTCGCCCTTCTTGACTGAGTCGCCAGGTTTCACGCATACTTTGAGAATCTTGCCTGGTATTGGAGCCCTCACCACTTCCTCTTTGCCGACGGGTCCTGACATTTCGACCACCCAACTGTTCATATGCTAGCGGTCAGTTGGGAGCGCATTTCATTTAACGCTTTCTTGAACACCGATCACTCACTAGTTGGCGATTGAATGGTATTGATTCCGTTCTGGGGCGAATAGGTTCAGCGCCGGGGGAGGGCGCTGAACTCGAGGTGATCCTTTATAGAGCTCCAAAGCTGCATCTAGCGGGGTGATGCACCGTGGGGATTCAAGAACCAACAGTGGAAGAGAAAATAGTAGCTCTCCGCAGATTGCGCGAGAAGGCCAAGCTTGGCGGCGGCCCAGAACGCATCGAGGATCAACACGCGAAGGGGAAGTTGACAGCTCGAGAGAGGCTTGAGTTATTCCTTGACCCAGGCAGTTTCGTCGAGCTTGACAGGTTCGTCATGCATCACTTTCGCGATTTTGGCATGGATCAGAAACGTTTCCTTGGCGATGGCGTAGTCACTGGATACGGTGCAGTTGACGGCCGAAGAGTGTACGTCTTCTCCCACGATTTCACAGTATTTGGCGGTTCCTTGGGGGAGATGTTTGCCCGCAAGGTATGCAAAGTGATGGATCTTGCCACAAAGGCCGGGGTCCCCGTAGTTGGCCTTAACGATTCAGGAGGGGCGAGGATTCAAGAGGGGGTTGTCAGCCTTGGGGCTTACGCCGAGATATTCTTCAGAAACGTCTTGGCCTCGGGCGTGGTTCCCCAGATATCGGCGGTGATGGGTCCTTGCGCAGGAGGAGCAGTGTACTCCCCGGCCCTCACAGACTTCATTCTGATGGTAGACAAGACCAGTCACATGTTCATCACAGGCCCGGATGTGGTCAGATCCGTGCTCGGTCAAGAAGTAACCCTTGAGGATCTTGGCGGTGCATCCGTTCACAGCAGATCGAGCGGTGTTGCGCATTTCCTCTGTTCTAGCGACGAGGAGTGCTTGAACACCATCAAGCAGTTGCTGAGCTACATTCCATCGAACAACCGGGATGATCCGCCAATAGTAGACACCGGCGACGATATTAATCGAGCCGAAGAAGCGTTGAATAGTCTCGTACCCGATGATCCCGATAGATCATATGACATGAAGGAGGTTCTGTCGGCTGTTCTGGACAGGGACAGTTTCTTGGAGGTTCATGCGTTGTGGGCGCCAAACATAATCGTTGGTTTCGGCAGGCTCAACGGGCGATCAGTGGGCGTCATAGCAAATCAGCCGAGATTCTTGGCAGGAGCGCTTGACATAAGCTCATCAGTTAAGGGGGCCCGTTTCGTACGGTTTTGTGACGCGTTCAACATCCCAATAGTTACCTTCGTGGACGTCCCAGGATTTCTTCCAGGCGTCGAGCAGGAGCAGGGAGGGATCATCAGACAAGGAGCCAAGTTGTTGTATGCGTATTGCGAGGCGACTGTGCCGAAGCTGACCGTCATTGTACGAAAGGCCTACGGTGGAGCATATGATGTCCTCGGAAGCAAACACATTCGGGCTGACTTCAACTTCGCATGGCCGACAGCTGAAATCGCCGTCATGGGGCCTAAAGGAGCGATAAACATAGTCTTTCGAAAAGAGTTGGCGGAAGCATCAGATAAGGAGGGAAAACGCCGCGAGCTGGTAGCTGCTTACAGAGAGAAGTTCGCGAACCCCTACGTCGCAGCCGAGCACGGTTACATTGACGATGTGATCGAGCCGCCGGAAACGCGATCACGATTGATCAGCGCGCTTGAGGCGATATCAACTAAACGCGAGACTCGACCGGCGAAGAAACACGATAACATTCCGTTGTAGCACGGGTCATGCACACGTTGACCTCTCCGCTCTTCGAGAAGATTGCAAATCGCGCCGAGATAGCGCCCAGAGTGATTAGGGCCTGCGAGAAGCTCAGCATTGGGTCGTATCTTCTCTGTTGCGTCCAAGTGCGAGGCGGAGGCCATACACCTAGGCCATGTCTCTGCGGGTTATTCGACAATTGATGAATCCAGCAAATCCAATCGATTTGTTGTTTGGCCCAAGTCGCTAGGAACGGTTCCATACGATCGACACTGGGTGTTTGTTCTTAGAAATTCGATTGTTGAGTATTCATTCTATTCATTGTATTCATTGCATCCGTGTATTCCTTGATCGAACCTTTTTTCTGGGCGGCACGTCTCAACCTTCGCACCAACACGCGTCGAGTGGGGCGGGAATGAGCAAAGCGCAAAAGATCGAATATCCGCTTCGCCTCAGGCAGATGCTGGAACGTGCGCTGAAAGACACGGATAGCTTCTGGGGGGAAGCGGCTAGTGAGCTGCACTGGTTCAGGCC
>CAYMZN010000070.1:0-7720 GCA_964394935.1 uncultured Candidatus Bathyarchaeia archaeon
AGCGTCATCTTGACGTGTACTTTGTCTCCGTCAACATTGACATCGTAGATCAGGCCAAGGTCCCACACGTTGACTGGGATCTCGGGGTCGTAGCATTCCTTAAGCGCTTTCACAATCTCTTCCATAGTGACCAAAGAAGTCACCTCCTTGGTTCTCTCTCCATCGGGCTTTCAGGGTGTCTCAACTCTTGAGGACCTGCATGACTTCGGCTGTGGTCACCAATGCTGGGTCCGGCGGGGCATAACCTATGTCATATATATACGCTTTCCCAGCTGGGGAAGTCGCCCTCGATCGTCAAGGATACTGTCGGTCATTCGATGGCGTAGTCGCCGTCAGGGAATACTGTCACCACAATCGGTTTCTTGACTCGGGTACCAGAGACACTATGTCTGGCCTTGAAACGCATGTCCTCATAGATTCGTGTGAAATTCGCGCCTAGTTTGATCTTTGCTCGGTTCGCACGGTTGAGAACCAGCCGTGGTACGTCCACAAGATGAGTCCCTTTCGGAATCTCCACAGAAACCGAGAGCCCTGAATGCTTCAGGCTCTCGAGCGTCTTCCTAGCCCGTTGGATGTTCAGCTTTGCCCTTGCTTCTATCAGAACGACGTTCTCTCTAGTCGTCGCGATCTGCTCTGCGACTCGTTTCTGGGTGTATCCCAGGGCTCGTAATCTCAGCACTTCTACCTGTCGGGGCGTGAGTAGACTGACGGCGCGTTCCGATACGTGCCTACGAGGCATACTAAGAGCCGGTTGCGGCCTGACTTAAGAGTAATGTGCAATTCCAGAGGAGCCTATCCTACTCCTCGCTTGTGAGCGTTCTCGACTTTCGGATATCTTCGTATCTGGCCCCTAAGTCAACCTATGGGCGGAGCCTGTCGCGGTCTCTGGGGTAGAAGATGCATTCTCTGATGTTCTCGGTTCCAGTCATGAGCATTAGGAGCCTGTCTACGCCGACCGCCCACCCAGCGTGTGGAGCGAAACCCATCTGAAATACTGCTAAGTGATCTTTGAAGCCCTCTGGGTCAAGCCCCTGTTCCTTCAATCTTCTAGCAAGCACGGAATATTCGTGGACTCTGGTGCCGCCTGAAGCGAGCTCAAGGTCGCCGCACATCAAGTCGAAGGAGTCAGAGTACTTTGGATCGTCCTCTCTCGGGGCGATATAGAAGGGCTTGGTCGCTGAGGGCCAGTCTGTTATGAAGTAGAAACCCGAATACAGTTCGCCGAGCTTCTTCTCGGCTGCCGTGGGTATGTCTTCTCCCCACTTGACCTCGACGCCTTCCTTCGAGAGTGTCTCTATCACCTGATCGTAGGTTAGACGCCGGAATGGCAGAGGAGGCACTCTGAGACTCACTCTCAGCGTCTCAAGCTCTCCTGCGCAATTCCTCACAACTGACTTGTATATCTCATGAATGAGACGCTCAAGGATCTCCGTGACTCCTTGCTGCGTCGTGAAGGCGCATTCGATGTCAAGCGACGTAAATTCGCTGATGTGTCTTCTTGTTCGCGATTCTTCAGCCCGGAAGAAGGGTCCGATCTCGAAAACCTTCTCAAAAACTGTCGTCAACTGCTCTTTGTATAGTTGCGGGCTCTGAGCCAGGTAGGCTTTCTGCCCAAAGTAGTCTAAGGAGAAGAGAGCTGCGCCGCCCTCCGTGGCCGACCCGATGAATCTAGGAGTTTGAATCTCCACGAAACCTTCAGCGATCAGGAATTCTCTTGCGGCTCGAAGGATCTCATGGCGTACTTTGAATATCGCTCGTGATGTACTTCTCCTGAGGTCCATCACTCTAGCGTCGAGCCTCACGTCAAGGTCTGCAGGAACTCGCCCTGTGGGATCTAGAGGTAGCGGGTAGACGACATCGGCGAGGATCTTCATTTCTGTTGGGATGACTTCGACTCCGCGAGGGGCCTCTTCGCGAGCCTTCACCTTCCCCTGTACTCCAACTGCGTATTGTTTGCCTACGGAGGTGAGTCTTGCTGCGACGTTGGCAGGAGAGTTCTTCTTGACGATCGTGACCTGAATAACGCCTTCACGATCGCGTAGGGTCAGGAAGGCCAGGTTTCCTAGATCGCGAATGTCTTCGATCCAGCCGAATAGGGTAACCTTTTGGCCGTCGAGGTCCGGAGAGACCTGACTGGAGTAGTGAGTCCGCTTCCAATCACCCAGACGATCCAGTGTCATCTGCTGTGCCTTCGTTATTTCTTCGCGAGGAGTCTGGCGACTTCTCCCGGCTTGAGGGCAACCCTCACGCCCGCATCCTTGAGAGCCTTAAGCTTCGACTCCGCAGTGCCGGTTCTGCCCATGATTATGGCTCCGGCGTGACCCATGCGCTTTCCCGGCGGGGCAGTCCTTCCGGCGACGTAAGCGGCCACCGGTTTCGGGTACTTCGAATCTTTGATGTACTCTGCTGCTAGCTCCTCGGCGTTACCTCCGATCTCGCCTACCAGCGCCACCGATTTTGTCTGCGGGTCCTTCCTGAACATTTCCAAGATATCAACGAAGCTCAACCCGACGATTGGGTCCCCACCAAGGCCGAGGCATGTGGACTGCCCGAGCCCCGCTTTACTGAGGCTGGATGCGATCTCGTAGGTCAGTGTTCCACTGCGGGAGGCCAGACCGACCTCACCCTTCTTGAAGACGTGCGAGGGCATGATGCCGAGCTTGCATTCGCTCGGAGTGATTATCCCTGGGGTGTTAGGACCGACTATAACGCATCCTCTCTCCTCTGCTGAAGCCATGATCTCCATCGAATCCTTGACTGGGATCCCCTCGGTAATCAGAACGATCGGATTCAGCCCATGTGAGATCGATTCAAGAGCGGCGTCAGGAGCAGACGGAGCTGGAACGAAGATTATCGACGCGTTTGCTCCAGTGCTTGAGACGGCTTCCTCGACTGTGTCGAATACGGGAACCCCTTCTACCTTAGTACCGCCCTTGCCCGGCGTCACGCCTCCGACGATCCTGGTTCCGTATTCCAGCATCAGTCTGGTGTGAAAGATCCCTTGAGAGCCAGTGATCCCCTGAACAATCGCCTTCGTGTCTGAGCTGACGAGTATTGCCAAACTAGGTCACTCCTTTCACAGCTTCGACTGCTCTTGACGCGGCGTCCTCCATTGTTTCAAGCGACGGAATTCCAGCGTCTTGGAGAATTCTGCGTCCCTCTTCCTCGTTCGTACCTACGAGCCTGATGACCGTCGGCTTCTTGAGGCCAAGTCTTCTGCGGACATCAATTAGCCCCTTGGCAACTTCGTCGCATCGTGTGATTCCGCCCATGATGTTCAGGAAGACAGCCTTCACCTTCGGGTTGGTTAGCACGATCTCGAGAGCGGCTCCGATATGTTCCGCTCTTGCGCCGCCCCCGACATCACAGAAGTTGGCTGGTCGACCTCCGTAATCCTGTATCATATCCAAAGTCGCCATGACCAGACCTGCACCGTTGCCGACTATCCCTATGTCACCATCAAGCTCGATGTACGCTAGCCCCTTTTCGCGTGCTCTGACTTCGAGGGGCGTCAGCTCGTGACCGACCTCCCCCATCTCTTCAAGGAGGGATTTGTGCCTGAATAATGCGTTATCATCTACGATCAAGCGGAGATCCGCAGCAACGAAGCTTCCTTTCCTCGTTTCGACCAAGGGATTCGACTCAGCTAGTTCAGTGTCGTACCCCACCGCCATAGAGAAGAACTTCGCAATGAAAGCGCCGAGCTCCACGAGTTGGGCTCCTTTGTATCCTAAGAGCTGTGCCAGTTCTCGTGCCTGAAACCCCTGGAGTCCCTTAGCCGGCTCTACTGGACGTTTGATTATCTTCTCCGGCGTACGTTGCGCAACGTCCTCGATGTCTACACCTCCTACCTGAGAAGCCAGTAGAGTGTAGCATTTTGCGGGGCGGTCTACGACTAGACCAACATACAGTTCGCGGGCGACATCCAGTCTCTCCTCTACCAGAAGCCTAGTCACGGTTTCGCCTTTGATCTTGGACCCGAGCAGCGCTGAAGCAATCCTCTCGGCATCGTCGGGGGTATCAGCGAGCCTAATTCCTCCTGCCTTACCCCTTCCGGCCACAAGGACCTGCGTCTTCACGACTACGGGGCAAGCAAGTTTCTGAGCTACCTCCCTCGCTTCCTGAGAGCTGGATGCCAGATAACCACTTGGCACAGGAAGGCCGTACTGGGAGGCAATCCGCTTCGCCTCATACTCGAAGATCTTCACGAGTATCCACCGTCGGCTTGCAGACTTTCGAGGCGACCTATTGTCTCGGCCCTGTTCATATAATGCCTTCTTGCGGGCGGTGGAGTAGTGTCAGGTTGCTTCGGGAATTCGTTTGACTGAGAAGAGTTAGCAAACTTAATTAGAGTTGCAGAATCGTAGTGGCTTCGATGAAACGTCGCGCTCAATAGAGTGCGACGTTGAAGCCACAACCAAGGGCAACCAAACGATGAAGATGAATGGTCAAGACAATCCTGGATGCATTCTGCATCAAGAGCGGCATACTATGCCGCAAGTGCCAAGAGAAGATTGAGAAAGGTCAGATAACAGATCTTGACCTGAAAATCATTAGACTTCTTTCTGAACTTGAAAAAGAGAACCCAGCGCTGCAAGACATAACCTACCACAAGGCGGTCGAAGCAGATGGCAGCGTGGCGGTCCTAGTCGATAGGCGAGACATGGGCAAGATGCTTTCAGGAGGCGCCAAGGTTGTTCACGCGATATCCGATTCGCTTGGGAAGACGGTGAAGATCCTTGGCTACGGAGGAGATGACCGAAAGTTCCTAGAGGACCTCTTCAGCCCGCTTTCAATCCTGACCTTGAACACCATCTGGATCCCAGACGGCAGCACAGAGACGAAAGTCATACTGACTGGACGCCAACCGAGGCGGATGCCCGTGGACCCAGACATCGTGAAGAAACTCGCTAAGCAACTGCGCAACATGACGCTTAGGATTGAGTTCGAGAGGACGTAGGCGATCATGACCCTATCGAGTAGGCCACGTTCTTCTGGGGGACCGTAACCCTCCTCCCGTCAGAGACAAACTTCGCGTACAACTCTGGATGATCAGTATGGATTGGATACACCATCTCAGGCTCGATTCTATCCAAGGCTAGCTTGAGTTCGCCCGGCATTATGTGCCCTGAAGAGTGGACATGATACATTGGCAGCCCGAAATGGTCTAGCCAATTAACGACACGATCGAACTCGAACTCTTGTTCCTCAGTGAAAGGCTCGGATATGGAGAGTATGAAGCAGCTCCCCGGCTCCGGCCGAATATCAACAAGCTCCTTGAAATCCCTAGCCGAACTCGCAAGCACGGTTCTTTCTTGCGTGTTCCTGATGTCGGACGCTTCTACGACGTTTTCAAAGGAAAGTACAGTCCTCTCCCATTCGAAATAGCGCTTCTTGCTTCGTTGATAGACAACCACATCCTCGTCGTGAGCGACATCGGGAATGCGGATCTTTCCTTCACCCGCAAGCTTCGAGAGAATGTATGCCTGCCTGAGTGAGACTGCAAGTACTCTCCCGTTCTCTTTGGCGGCGTTGTAGAAGGTTCTGAAACGATCCACATCCACATTCGAGAATTCAGCCAAGACAAGCTTTGAACTCGTTCGAAGGATCGAAGAGATCTTCGACTGGACCTCAGCCTCCGTGGTTAACGTTGCTCCAATTAGGTTTGTGCCCTCCGACAACAGCACATCTGGGTTTGCTGATCGCGCGCGTTCGACGAAGTCGGTCGTCATTTCGGATTTTGTCCCGTGAGTTCTCAGATCCCCAGTGTAGGCGAGGGTGCCTTCAGACGTATGCACTAGAAATCCGTACGCCGCAGGCACAGAGTGATCCACATGGACCGGCTCGACCTCGATAGAGCCAAACCTGATCTTCGAGCCGGTTCTGAACGTGTTGAACTTCAATCCGGTAATGTCGGCTTCTAAGCTCTTGGTCCGTGTCTCATACAATGCCCGAATAATAGTCGCTGTGGTCTCTCCGCAGTAGACCGGTATCTTCCTATTGAGAAACGAGATGCAAGCCGAATGATCTCCGTGGGAATGGGAGAGTAAGACTGCATCGACGCTAGGCTCTGAGTCCTCGAACTTGTATAGCCCTCGAATCTTGGGGAGCATCCCAAACTCGAACAGTTCCCTCTCATCTCTCGGCGAGAGCATGGGCTCCGAATAGAATCTCCTTCGGTCAGAGTAGCTCATTCCAAAATCGAGCAGAATTCTTGTGTCGCCATCTTCCACGAGGAACTTGTTACCGCCTATCTCTCCGACTCCGCCTAGCAGAACCATGTTGGAGCTTGACCGTTTCAAGCGGATGTGTCCCTGGGAACTGTATCGCAGGATCGTCTGATATCCTCTTGCCTTTCCTGGCGGCAATGATTATGAGGAGGGCTCCTTGAAACTCGGCGGGGATTGCTTTGCTGAAGGGCGCGATCTTCGATCTGGGTGGGACTCTGATCCACCTTACCACGTCTTTGGAGCAACTCAGAGAGGAGAGAATACGGGCGATCTATGATGCCCTCAAGCGGAATGGGGTCGCCCTAAATTTCAATGACTTAAGGCGTGAGTACGTGAAGCTGCATGAGGAGGAATCTGAGTACGCGGCTCGCACTCTAGAGGAGATCGAGGTCGGAGAATCACTTCCAAGACTATTGGACCGATTAGGAGTGGACTCGCGAGAGCGGCCTCCTATGTTAGACTTGGTGAAGACGTTCTTTGCCCTTGAAGTAAACTCGTGGGTACTCTTCCCCGGGGTCCACGAAATGTTGGCGGACGTTCGTGGTCTGGCGTTGAGAATGGGTATACTTTCAAACGCGAGAAGCGACTGGGCCGTCAGAGAGATCATAGACCGGCTAGAGATCGCGAAGTACTTCGATGCAATTGTGACATCTGCCTCAGTTGGTTTCAGAAAGCCTAGGCCTGAGCCATTCCAGCAAGTACTGAAACAGCTGGGCGTTAAGGCAGGTGAGGCCGTGATGATTGGAAACTCCGTGGAGGCAGATATCACGGGGGCGCGCTCTCTTGGTCTCAAGACAATCCATGTCATCCTCGGAAACGATGTCGACGAGAAGGGAGCCGATCCCGACGCGATGGTCTACGCGGTTTCTGAGATCGTTCCAGCGATCAAACGCATCGCAGCCGGTTGCTAGTCCCGGTGAACCTTTCTAACGCTGGAAACACCTTCTGCGAACGTTAACGAAACCTAAATACGCGGCATTCTGAGAATGACGCGACCCGGTGCGGATCCTTGGCCGAAGAAACCGCCTACGGAAGATCATCTGAACGTGTTCCGCTGAAACAGATCAGCGAGTATGTATGGGAGATCCCGCAGTCCTTCAAGCCTGGCATGAGGGTGGCTGGAAGAATCTACTCTGACAAAACGCTGCTCGAAAAGATGAGATCAGACGCCACGCTGGAACAATGCGCGAATGTAGCCACACTCCCAGGGATACATAGATGGTCGCTAACGATGCCTGACGGCCACGAAGGGTATGGCTTCCCGATCGGAGGCGTCGCGGCAATGGACTACGACGAAGGCGTCGTCAGCCCCGGGGGAGTCGGTTACGACATAAATTGCGGCGTTAGGCTCATTCGCACCAAGCTCAACGAGAATGAAGTGAGGCCTGTTCTCCGGAAGCTCCTGGATGTTCTGTTCAACACCGTGCCGTCTGGTTTGGGGAGCCTGGGCCAGCTTCGCGTCACACAGGCCGAGCTGGACAGGGTGGTTG
>CAYMZN010000071.1:0-7418 GCA_964394935.1 uncultured Candidatus Bathyarchaeia archaeon
TCTGTCGCGTGAAATGCGAGCCAAAGTACTGTATCTTCGTTTGCCCGGCGAAAGTCTACTCGCTCGGCCCGGAGGGTGATGTGCATGCTACGCCTGACGGGTGCTTGGAGTGCGGAGCTTGCGTCATTGCATGCTTGGAGGAAGCGCTCAGCTGGCACTACCCGAAGGCCGGGTTCGGAGTTCAGTTCCGGTTCAGCTAACGGAAAGAGTCATCTAATTCCCATGGCGTTCGCACCGCAAACGAGCCCGAATCGTGTGGGATAGCAACAGTTGCACGTCATAGCATGCATGAAACAAGTGGTCGATCTACAGCAGATCAGAATCAAACGTGACACTCGCGAGCCGGTGCTTGAGGGACTCCCAGTCCTCTTCGGAGACATGGACAAGAATGCGCTCGAAGAGGCGGTGAGGATTGGGGAGAAGCACGGCGCCAAAGTCACTGTCCTCTCCGTCGGATCCGCGAAGCTGAAGGACACGGTTCTTGAGGCGCTGGCGATGGGCGCTGATGAAGCATGCATAGTAGTGGACCCAGCTTGTGAAGGCTCAGACGCCGCGGGCTCGGCGTTGACGCTGGCCAAGGCGATTGAGAAGACTGGCTCGTATGATCTCATACTCGTGGGCGAAGGATCCGCCGACAACTACTCAGGACAGATTGGATCCAGAGTCGCGGAAATCCTTGGCATCCCGCAGATAACCTACGTGCGGCAGCTCACAATCGAAGGCGACACTGTGACCGCCGTCCGGGACATTGAGGGAACACTTGAGGTCGTCAAGGCCCAGATGCCCCTAGTCGTCTCCGTCACCAGCGAAATCAACAAGCCAAGGAGGGCTCCGCTTGCACAGATCCTTAGGGCTTCCAGAAAGCCGCTGAATGTGTGGATGCTGAGGGATCTTGGAATCGAACCGAGCAAGGTTGGCTCAGCCGCATCCACCATCTCGGTCCTGGCCAATGTCGCTCCCGAACAGGAAAGGAAAGGTGTCATAATGGAAGGCGACACCGACGAGACCGTTGGGAAACTGGTGGACGCTCTCAGGAAAGAGGGAGTCCTGCAATGAGCCTAGGCATTCTTGCGTGCTCCGAGACGAGCGAAGGCGCCTTTGAGCTCTTGACGAAGGCACGCGAACTCTCGAAAGAACTCGGCGTTGAGCTTGCGGCGGTCGTTTTCGGTAACAACGATAGCGATTGCCAGCCGTACTTTGAGTACGGTGCCCTGAAAGCCATACTGGTTCCCCAAGGCAGTGTTGGCAGGCTTGACGCCGAGACCTACGCCAACATTCTGTTCGAGATCTCGAAGGAAAAGGGTCCGGACATTCTTCTGTTGCGGTCGAGCAGGCTGGGCAAGGAGGCCGCTGGACGCGCGGCCCAGAAGCTTCAGGCCGGGTGCATCACGGATGCAATCGGCCTAGAGATGAAAGGCTCTGATCTTGTCGTGAGTAGGTACGCGCTTGGAGGAAACACTGTGTCCTCAGAGATCGTCAAGACCCCGAAGAAAGTCATCTCCTTCATGCCTCGAACCTTTGAAGCTCAGAAGTTGCCAGCGCAGGGTGAAGTTGTGAAGCTGGAGCTCAAGGTTCCGAAGACGCGTGTTGAACTCGTGGAACTCAGGAAGAAGATTGGCGAGGCCGCTAACATCGAATCCGCGGAGACCCTAGTTTGCGTCGGTAAAGGAATCGCAAAGAAAGAGGACCTCGAGATGGTGAAGGAACTTGCGAGCCTGCTCGGAGGGGAGCTCGGGTGCACTCGGGCACTATCGTCTGACTATCACTGGATCTCGGACGATAGAATGGTCGGAATCTCTGGGAAGAGATGCAAACCCAAGTTGGACGTGTCCATTGGACTGTCGGGGCAGATCCAGCATACGGTGGGAATAATGACCTCGAAGATCATCGTCGCGATCAACAAGGACAAAGAGGCGCCGATCTTCAAAATAGCCGACTACGGAATTGTCGGAGACCTCTACCAGATAGTTCCAAAGCTCGTCGAGAAGATCAAGAGCGCCGGAAGCTAGCTGAGCCCGGACTGAGGACTAGCGCAAGTTCGCGGAAGCCCACTCAAACCCTCTTTCGAGCGCTCGCGTATTCAGATCAGCCGCCGCCTTCCGAGCCACTTCCCTGACACTCATCTTCAGGCTTTCGAGCCCCACAACCTTAGTCACGGCAGCAACGGCGCCGAGCATGACCATGTTCGCGACAAGGGTCTTCTTGAACTCATCAGCAGCGATTTTCGTCGCGGGAACACGATACATTTTTCCTCCAAGTGAACTCGATCCGGCCGTGACCAAGTCTGCGTCGACGAAGAGCGCACTTCCCGGTCTCGTGCTTGACCCGTATCTCTCGAACGATTCTTGCGACATCGTGATTGTGATGTCAGCGGAGATCACTTTGGGGTAGTCGATCTTCTCATCGGACACTACGACTTCCGATCGGGCGGCTCCGCCTCTTGTCTCGGCTCCGTAAGACTGAGTCTGGACCGCTTTCTTTCCTTCATGCACCGCTACCGCGTGGCCGAGCACGACACCGGCTAGGATGACGCCCTGGCCGCCGAACCCTGCGATCCTGATCTCAGTCCGGCTCACGTCTAGCTGCCTCGAAGAGCTGCTCGTACATCTGGTTGAGATCCGGCACGTCAATGTCAACGAATTCCCCGACTACGAACTTGTCCGCGAGCTCCTGCTCACTCATCCCGCGGGCTTTCTCGATTGTGACGGACTGTTTCTGGAACCATCGCATCATCTCGACAGGATCCGAGATCCCGATCCTGCGGCCGTAGTGGACCGGGCAATGAGAGAGGACTTCAAGAAACGCGAACCCTTTCCTGGTCAAGGCCTTCTTCATTGCGGCGACAAGCGCCGCGACATGGTAGGTCGTCCACCTGGTCGCATAGGTTCCACCCGCGGCGACAACGAGTCTCGAAAGGTCAAACGGCCGCTCCAGGTTCCCAAAGGGAGTTGTCGTTGTCTTGACGCCACGCGGCGTTGTGGGCGCTACCTCTCCTCCCGTCATGCCGTAGATCATGTTGTTGACGCAGATCACCTTGACGCCTATGTTCCTGCGAGCCGCGTGAATCAAATGATTGCCACCGATCGCAGAGGCATCGCCGTCGCCTGTAAACACGACGACCTCGAGGTTCGGGTTTCCCAGCTTTACGCCGGTTGCGAACGCGATTGGTCTGCCGTGAGTCACGTGGAGGGTGTCAACATCGAAGAACGGGCTGGGAATCCACCCGCTGCACCCTATCCCCGCGACACAGACAAGCTTCTCTTTTGGGATGCCTGCCGCGTCGACGGCGCGGAGGAATGACTGGGCAATTATGCCGTTGCCGCAGCCCGAGCAGTGCGTGTGAGGTTGTGCCCCCTTGCGGATGTACTTTGAGAGCGGGTGGAGCTCCTGCGCAGGCATGCTCAGCCGACCTCCTTGGCGATTTGATCGAAAACGTACGAGGGCCTATGGAGCGTTCCAATGATCTCCGGCGGCAGGAAGACTGTTTCCGCACCTTCTGGAGCGACCCTCTCGATTTCGGGAAAAAGCTGGCCGAGGTTGTTCTCCAGCACAAAAACGCGGCGAGCTGACTTCAGTGCCTCCTTGACGTCTTCGTGCGGAAACGGCCAAATCCCTATCAACCTCAGTAGCCCGACCCTCAGTCCTTTCTGACGCGCTTGCTTCACTACATATTCCGCGGTTCTCGCGCAGCTACCGTAGGCCACCAGAACGGTGTCGGCATCTTCGAGCATGGTCTTCTCAAGGATCGAGATTTCACTGGTGTGGGGTACCATCTTTGCGTTGATTGTTCTGACAATCTTGTCGATCGCCTCGGGCGCGCTTGCTTTTCGCATGCCGTATTCGTCGTGGGATGAGCCGGTCACATGAGCCGCGAAACCTCTTCCAAAGACCGGCATCGGGGCAACCGACGCACTCAGGAACCCCTTTGAGGCCTCCTCGCGGCTCGAAGGGACTCTTCTGTTGATGATCGTAAGAGAACTCTCTTTGGGGGTCACAACTTCCTCACGCATATGCCCGACGGTCTCATCCGCCAAGACGATTACCGGCGTCCTGTACTGCTCGGCAAGGTTGAACGCGCGCACTGTCATGTCGAACATCTCCTGCGCTGAGGACGGCGCTAGCGCGATGATCTCGTACTCTCCGTGGCTCCCGTGGCGGGCCTGAATCACGTCGCCCTGCATCGGCGCCGAGACGATTCCCGTGCTCGGCCCCGCCCTCTGCACATCAACTATCACGCAGGGCGTTTCCGTCATCACGCCGTACCCTATGTTCTCCTGCATCAGGCTGAACCCTGGGCCTGATGTGGCCGTCATCGCCTTCAGTCCCGTCCATGAGGCCCCGATGACGCTTCCGATTGAGGCGATCTCGTCCTCCATCTGGATGTAGACGCCGCGAGCCCTCGGCAACAATTGTGACATCCTCTCCGCAATCTCGCCCGCAGGAGTGATGGGGTAGAAGGCGAAGAATCGGCAGCCGGCGGCGACGGCGCCGAGCGCGCACGCTTCGTTTCCTTGCATGAAGTATGTGCCGGGCTCTATGAGGGCGAAGATTTGGGCCCCCCGACGATGAATATCGCGAGATCAGGACAGTAGTACTGGCATATCTTGCATGCGGTGCACTTTGCCGGGTCGATGACCTCGGGTGGAAAGACGCCCTTCTTCGTCATGCGGGTACTGGTCTTGAGTATCTTCATTGGGCAGAAATCGATGCATATCCCACATCCTTTGCACAGATCCTCCAAGATCACGATCCTGGGCGCCTGAACCGTCGAGGTCATCGCTAATAGTCGAGAGCTGGAGCTACATACGAGAACTCATAACCTTGCCGTATAGAGAGTTAGAGTGAGAGACCGTAGACCTCCAATTCTTGGTCTCAGTAGTACTATTCTGAGTGCTGGACGAGCGACAGGAATCTATTGGGGGCATATCTCCAACGTGCTCACATAATTGTTCTAAGAAGTGAGAGGAAGAATGGTTAGAATCAATATTGAGATTCCTGACGACTTGCACAGTCGTCTGAGAATGCTAGCAGCAGCTGAGGGGAAGGGATTCTACGAATGGCTCAAGGAAGACCTTACTCAGTCATGCCCTGATGAAGGAACGCTACTCGAAATGCTCAGGGATATCAGAAGGGAGGCCAGCAAAGAAAGGCCGTAGTTCCAAATCAACCGGCTTCAAGTGCATGTACGGCGCCCCAACATGAATCCGCTATTTCCCCAGGAATCTTGCTTCGGACACGGGTCACGAGACGGATATTCCCCATTCGCTCAGCTTGTTGCGAATGGCCTCGACACTGAGGCAAACGCTCAGGTCTGAGGGTATTACTTGTGTCCCCCTCTGGTATGACACGAAAGCTTGGCACATTCCGACGAGTCTCCCTGTTTCGAGTGATATGACGGGTCCTCCGCTTTGTCCGGGATTGAGTAGTTTGTCGATCTCGAAGTGAAAACCATCGAGCATCCTTGACGCTATGATTCCTCGTATGGCGCGGAAAGTGACTGCAAGTGCGACATTGATGCGCTTCTCGCTTTCTATGACTTCAGGTTGTCGTTGTTCAGGTAGCGGGTAGCCGACAGCAAGAACATCCAAACCAACCTGTGGTTGCCCGGATTCAAATGTGATCGGAGCGACTTCACTTCGTATTCGCTCTGTTTTCAAAAGGGCAATGTCCAAATGTGAATCGTGCTTGGCCTCCGCTACATCATGTGTTACAACCGGAAGACTTGCCTTCGGATCTGGCGAGCCGGCCAGCTTGAGGTTCTTTAGATCTGTAATACCTTCGATAACGTGATTGCAGGTGAGGAATTGGTCTGACGACACTGCGAAAGCGGTTCCTCTAACCACAGGAATGGCCAGACGTCGAATGAGATCTTCTGTAGAAGTCACCCCCGCGATTTGCGGAAAGGACAACACTGCTACCACACCCTTCCGAAGCTCTCGCGCAAGTTCCACGGTTCTATTGCTCATCTGTCTTTCACCTCCTCGTCCACTCCAAGCTACCCGACGACGAAAGTGCCAGTCCGCCACCGCAGCACTGGCGAAATGGCAAGGGCCAGAGTCACGCTACTCAAATTGGAACAACCTGATCCCCTTTGGATAGATAACCTGCGCTTACTATCCACCTGACAGCAACTTCATGAGGGCCTCGAATACGACTAGTCCCGCAGGTCCCCACTTCTCTGCAATTTCCCTGATCCTCTGGAGTGTACTCGGTTTCACTTGTTCTCTATCGACTTGTCTTCGAAGCTCTTGCAGTTCACTCTTGAGAGTCTCAAGGTCAGGGCCACTGATCTTCTGGTCAACGTAACGCTCGATGTCTTCAAACGTTTTCACCTCAGAGGATTGCGTTTGAAGGATACCTTGTCCTGCAGCGATCTGACTTTGCGTAACCGGTGCGTTAACATTGATAATACTGAAATTCACAGCAAGGTCTTGACCTCTTCTGCCCTCAACAGCCTCAATTCCATAGCTTGTAAGATCCATCACGAGCCAATGTTTCTTCGTGGTGCCTACGGCGACTATTGGCATTCCTTGGACAAGTCCTGCCTCGGCCAAGTACTGTATATTGAAATTGGCAAGGTCGTTTGGTATGCCCAAGAGCTTCGCATACTCTTGCGGAGATTGTAGAATCTCCATCCCGTTCTGCCTTCTATAGTAGAGGTCCTGCAGTATCTTCGCCCTGATGTCTTGGTTGCCGAGCATGGCATCCAATGTCGTCACCTGCATATTTCGGTGTTAGGGTCCGTCCTAACCCTCACCCTTGCTTCTTCAGCTCACACATAATTTCGATGGAAGGCAAAGGCTTCTGGTCCCTGAGGTCTTGGATATAGTGGTCGAGATTCCTGATACCTTTCGCATACCTACTCCTACCGCTCCACGGGCTAAACTCGTAGAGAACTATCAGAATTATCAGAACCGAAATGAAAAGAATGAGCACCTGATCCAGTAGGTGCTCAGTCCTTACTGATACCACTAGAGCAAAAAGCGCGATAACAGTTCCAAAGTATAACGGTTCGTTGATCTGCAATTTTGAGTACATATCTTCCGCGGCGATCTGAAGCTTGACCAACTCAAGCTCTCTATCGAATGATTCTGTCATTGATTCACCTCCCTCTCATGCGGGATCCTCGCCCTCACTAGAACTTGGGCCATTCATACTTCTT
Organism: uncultured Candidatus Bathyarchaeia archaeon; assembly: GCA_964394935.1. Classification (GTDB taxonomy): domain Archaea; phylum Thermoproteota; class Bathyarchaeia; order 40CM-2-53-6; family 40CM-2-53-6; genus CAVPLU01. Next base: position 7,163 of record CAYMZN010000071.1, read on the forward strand.
GAAGTTCTCCTCCAGAAACGTCTCTGTGGCTACCAGCCTATCATGCATGTTCTTCATCCGAATGAAAGCCGCTTGTCTGCGGGTAGACTAGCGCTGGCACCTAGATTCGACCCTCGTCGTCGGGTCACTTGGTGCGGACGCCTGAATCTGAACCCTCATGAGGGGAGGAGAGGGAGAGCTTTTCGTCGTCGTCGGGTAGGCTGGTGCGCACCTATGAAAAGGCTCTAGCTTGATGTTCTCTGGGATGGCTCTTCTG
>CAYMZN010000072.1:0-7053 GCA_964394935.1 uncultured Candidatus Bathyarchaeia archaeon
TCTCGAAACTGGAGCTCCACAGATACGTCGCCCGCGAGCGAGCGGGATCTGAAAAAGTCGTGAGACTTGCACGCCACTAAGATACGAACTTCCAAGCATATGCGGTCCGGATAACCCGACCTCAAACCTCACGTGAATTTCTGCTATCTGCCGTCTTGGAACTACGATAGACGTTGAGACGAGCGGTACGGTCAAGGCAAACCAACTACAGGGATTGAATCACTCTTTGGTCAGTCCAAGGCCTGGACTTACGACTGTGATGTTCAACTCGTTTTCATCTCGTTTCGCCGTGAGACTATCTCTCCGTCGAGCGTCGTGAACGTCTTCCTGAGCGTGTTAGGGAGAAGTCAGACGACGAGCCCCTTTCACTCTATCGAAATCAGTGTCATGGGAAAAGATGTCACTGACTCGGTATTTCTTCATGACAACGGTTGTGACAACGTCGGTTAGACTCAACTTGCCGTTGAAGGCGGGATAGACCGACAGCGCCGCTCTGAGAATGCTGTCGTCCACGAAGACCGTGAAGATGCGCGGCGACTCCAGAATGGCTCTGCCAGTATCCTTAGCCGCTCCAGCACCAAACCCCTTGCGCTTTCCAAGAATGGTCACAAGCTCGTCAATGATGAAGTCCGTGACTAAACCGGGCGGGTTTTTTCCTGTTCTTACTGACTCTACGATCTTATGGGATGAGTCGTGGAAGTCGTCGTTCAGGTCAGCGTCGCCAACCCAGACGGTTGTATCGATGAAGATCAAAGCTCTCCCGACTCGAGTCTCTCCAGGTCTTTGAGGACATTGTGCCTACGTGAGGAACGTCCTATCCCGCAGATCCGGGTCAGCGGGTCTTGGTGGGGAGGGCAGACTCCGCCTAGCAGACGCTCATACCGCTTGATGTAGAGTCTTAGCGCTTCCTCTCCTTCTGCGCTGAGCTCGAGCTTGCCATGTTTCGCAAGAACGATCCTCTTGAATCTGTCAATAGTATCCTGGGAGGCCAGGATCTTGATTTGGGCCATAGGTCACTCGGGTACCGGAGTACCCCAAGCCCCTATAGACCTTTCTATACGCCATAGGTGGTCACACAAGCCTTGCGACCGCGCCGGGTCGTGTTGAGTCGGAGAGGATGGTGGAGCTCTATGGTCTCGTCTGCGGACAATGTAGCGGTGAGACGCCCAATTCGCGAGCAGAATGCTCATCGCGTAGGGCACCCTGCTCAACTCCTCCACGAGTTCACTTTGCTTCTTCGGACGAGATCTGAGATACGCTAAGGACCAGTCTACGCCGCGCATTCACCTTTCAGTTCGCGAAGCAGTTCATGCACAGCTGTCCTGATAGCTTCGTCGCTATTGTACCTTGGACTCCACCCTTGCTCTCGATCTTTGAGACGTCCACCTGCATCGTTCTCACGTCGCCAGGCCATGCTCGTCCTCCGGTTGTTCTCACAATGATGTTGCTCAACTCCATTGCCTCAATGACTCTGTCTGCAATCTGAAGCACGTTCGTCCGGCTCTCTGTTCCAATATTGTATGCCTAAACTGGAACACGCCAGAGCTTGTCGTCCAGAGCCGTCAGGAAAGCGCCGACACAGTCATCTATGTGGAGGTAGGATTTGCTCTGTGTTCCGTCGCCTAGAACCTCGAGCTCGCCTGGATCCTTCTGGAGTTTCTTGATGAAGTCGTAGAGCACGCCGTGCCTTGCTCGCGCGCCTACGACGTTTGTCTCGAAACTGGAGCTCCACAGATACGTCGCCCGCGAGCGAGTCGGATCTGAAAAAGTCGTGAGACTGGCACGCCGCTAAGACAACGATTCGCGCGGCGGAACGGGCTTAAGCAATGAGCAGCGCACGACCCGTAGCCGCGAGTTGGCCCCATCCTGGCACGGGAATGGTTTTCGCGCTAGTGGTGCAATACTGCAACAGCTCCCAAGTATAGCTGAGATCATTAACGGACAAAAACTTGCACCGCCGCGACATACGCCTGTCGAGACAGAATCATAATCGTGGAGAAACGCACGAATCACGTATCGCTAGTTAGCACACAAGGAAAGCGTCCTGCACCTCTCCGTTCTCAGAGAAAAAGTGACCAAGGAGTCGTTGTGATTTTGGACGCCGTACTCTTCAGATCCTAGACATGAGCTTGGGGAGACGGTCAGGCGTAGCCTGGGTTCGGTCCTGCGCATCCCAGGGGGGCACGCTCTTGACACACGCCACTCGCTCTTCACGGATCACATCAACCTCTTCCTCGAGTTCTGACAGGGTGAAAGATCTGCACCCATCAAAATCAACAGAAAGGCGGTGATCTGAACCTATGGTTCAGTGTGCGCCCGGTCCACCATATTTATCGGTTGTTGTTCCCGAGTTTTGGCCGTTTCTGACCCGAACGGTTCGGATTTGAGACCTAGGTCTTTTCAGGTCTGCGAGATTTCCTAATGTGTAGAAGTCCGCATGACTCCTGATCTGCGCCAAGTGCCATGGAACACAATAGTCCATTGGCAAGAACGAAGTCAACCGACGCGTCTTTTATGAAGCTCAGGTCGGAGGCAGATGTAGCGTGCGCTTCGATGTTGTGGTAACCACGTTTATCCGCCTTTTCTTCCAACGCTCGGATCGCCTTTTCATCCAAATCAACTGCATAGACCCTTCCTTCAGGACCAACGCATTCAGCCAAAGCGAGTGTATAGTAACCTGGTCCACAACCAAGGTCAGCAACCACCTGACCATTTGTGACGTAGGGTTCAATGTGTCTTTGAGGGGCTTCAAACAGCCTTCTGATTGGGTTCAGACTTGTTTGGTTTTTTGGCTTCTCCTGTTCCCCAACTTTATGGTTCTCTTCGCTCGTAGCCACTTCCTGAACCTACCTTGCGTCCTGATTTGCATATACTCTGTTAAGCGCGCGCTAGAAGCAATTCGTGCGCGAGCTACAAGTCTTTGAAACTGTCTGGAGTCCTGTTTAGGCTTCGAATATCTCACGGAGCTCCTTAAATCCTCCTCTCGCACCGGAACCGATTCTATTGTGACGAGTCCGTTGAAGCCTTTCAACTGTTCTTTGACGCTCTTCCAGTCTACGGATCCGTTTCCGAGGCGCTTGTGCTCGTCATCGCCTAGGTTGTCATGCACGTGAAGTCCCACAATTCTATGGCGGAACTGATTGATGAGTGAATCGCGCAACCTGAATATCGACTGGGACATCTAGGTCAGCGAAGTTGGTCAACTTCAGTAGACGGTTTTCACCCGTGGCTCTCGGGTGCGGGTTTCTATCGCAAGGTAGAAGTAGCCCGGTCCACCATTGCCAAACTGTAGCGTGTCGGAAAATTGAGGTTCTGTGCTTGGGCACTGATTTCATGCACTACACGCGCATCCGGCGCCTGAGAAGACGGAGACACGAATGCTCGTTGGGCATACCAGTCGAGCAATAGGGCAAAGAAGGTCAGGATAGCACCGCTTGAGGTCATCGTGGCGGTAGGCGACTAGGTCTTCCAGGTGGGTCTCGGAGGCTCGCCCTACACCGGAGTCTGGGTTGTGTTTAAGGTTCCAGAGCCACGACTCGGCGCAGATAGCTAGGCCCTCAGTCGATCCAATTACAGTCGTAGCGCCCGATTGTGTGATATCGATGAGTACCCCTCCTGGTCGCACCGGAGACGCTGCTTTTGTCTTTTTGAACTTCATTGAGACGGCGCTATGCCTTTGAACCTCTTGTCAATCCTGAAAACCAAGTTCCAAGGAAGAACTCGAGCATCTCGTACTGTGCCGATTACCTTGACGCCTCTGCCAGTTAACAGGTCGATGAGTTCAGCAAGTCCGCCGCATATGGCGTACAAGAAATCCTTGTGCGGCCCTGATGCGATGGCTTCCATGTTGGAAAACGTAACAGTCTGAAACTTGCCATCCTCTATCTCATCCGCCAGACTCTTGACGAGCTTCTTCTGAATGGTCTCGAACACCTGGCCAGTTAGCATGTGCGTCTCGAGCTTGTAGGTGCCGAGAAGCCTGTTGACAGCATCACCGTCGATCGTATACTCACCGGCACTAGACAAAGCAATGGCCGACCTCCTTGTTGCGGCGAAGCGTTCCTCATTTGTCACTCTGCGAGGCTTTGGTGTTTGAGACTAGGTGACGCGTACGTCTTCAAACATCTTCGTTAGGTCGATCGCTGATCTGCCCATATCTGTTGCTATTGTCTGCTTGGCCGGCGGGTTCGCTCTGTAGTCCTCTATATGCTGGCTGATTCGATCTTCATAAGTTGGGATGAGTTCGTTCTGATAAAAGACGCCCACAGGAATCCTATCGCCCCACTCCCTTGATTTTGCTAGAGCCTGATCGATCTTCTGGAAGTTCTCGTCCAGGCTTTGGACGACCGGGTCATAGCCCGTCTCCTCCAATAGATAGTAGCGAGGCATGGGTTTCCCGGTCTTCGGATCAAGCCTGTCCTCACCGGAGTACCACTCTTTCGTGTTGATATCGTTGTATGTCGGACAGGGTTGGAGTATGTCGAGAAGCGCCAATCCTCTATGGTGGATCGCCTTCTTCATCAACTCCTTCAGATTGCGGACATCGTATGAGTATCCTCTTGCGACGAAGGTGTATCCCGCTGCCAAGGCGAGTGCGACAGGGTTAACGGCCGCTGTAATGTTCGGCATTGGCAGAGATTTCGTCTTCAATCCCAGTTGAAGTGTTGGTGACGCTTGACCCTTTGTGAGTCCATATACACCGTTGTCATGGATCATGTAGGTAATGTCGAGGTTGCGCCTTCCGGCGCTGACGAAATGGCCCATCCCTATGCCCAGGCCATCGCCATCTCCTCCCATGACAATGACTTCCAACTCGGGGTTGGCGAGCTTGGCTCCTGTGGCGAAAGGCATCGCCCTACCGTGAAGGGTGTGGATACCATTGACCTTTGTGAAATGTGGTGTCTTGCCGGAGCAGCCTATCCCTGAGAAAATCACTACTTGATGTGGCGGCAGTTTCAGTTCCGCGAGTGCCATCTGAAGTGCGGACAAGATTCCGAAGTCGCCGCAGGCCGGACACCAGTCATTGTGGACATCCGACCTGTAGTCAGATGCCTTAAGCGCCATACATCAACACCTGCCTTTTCCCGCCCTTGCCCGTAAGACTATTCTTGATGGCTTCATAGACCTCGTCAGAACTCATCGGACGACCATTGTACTTCAGGATCAGATCATCGATCACTATGCCGGTCTTTTCCCGTACTATCCCAGCAAGCTGACCGGAATAGTTCATTTCTACATCGATAATCTTCTTCGCCCTGCTGACCAATCTTGAGAAATCGGCTGATGGGAACGGATGGATAAGGCGAACTTGTAAGAAGCTGATCTTGGTTCCGTCGGCTTCAAGCCGTTCCTTCGCCTCCAGAACAGCGCCTTTTGGAGAGCCCCAGGTCACCACTGTTGCAGCATCCTCTTCTTGGCCGAAGAAGTTGAGTTTCTCCGAGGCCGGGATCTCCTTCTCGACTGCTTCGAGCTTTATCATACGTTTCTCCATCATCTTCGTCCTATTTGTCGGGTTTTCGTCTATGTGGCCCCTTTCATCATGTTCGTCGCCTGTGTCCCAGAAGACGGTTCCCGCTGTCCCCAACCGAATTCTTGGCGAGACGCCCCACTCTGTTATCTGGAAGCGCTTGTATTCCCCTCGTTCTTGTAGCAGTCTCTGTAGGCTGTCCGCGTCGAGAAGTTCTCCTCTCTCTATCGCGATGCTGGAAATGTTGAAAGTTGGATAGGTGTTGCTGCTGTTTGCCAGGGCTTTGTCGAGGAGATGGACCACTGGCATCTGAAAGCGCTCCGCATAGTTGAACGCGAGCGCAGCGTCGTAGAAGCACTCTTGGATATCTCCAGAAGCCAGTACTATCCTAGGGAACTCTCCGTGGGCAGCATGAATAGCAAACCTCAGATCGTCCTGTCCGTGCCTAGTCGGAAGCCCCGTGGCGGGCGCGCCCCTCTGGTAGTACGTTATTACCACAGGGACCTCGTTCATGCCTGCCCATCCTAGACCCTCGACCATGAGGGAGAAGCCTGGTCCAGATGTCGATGTTGAGGCTCTCGTCCCGGTGAGTACCGCGCCCGATGCCATGTTCATGGCCGCGAGCTCGTCCTCTGTCTGGACGACTACGATTGAACCGCTGCCCTTGCTGAGCGACGCTTCTCCGGTTTCGGCGGCTTGCGCCCGGCCTTGAACGCTCAAGGCCAATCTCTCGTTGGCCTCCAAATACTCGCTCTCGTCAGCAGCGGGTGTGATTGGATAGTATGTCTGGAATCTGCAGCCGCCCGCAAGCTTTCCGAGAGCGACGGCTTGATTGCCCATCAGGAAGATTCTGCTCTCCCCTGGCTCGACTCTTTCCAGCCTTACCCCGAAGCCTGTGCCAAAGTTCTTCTTGGCGTAGTCGTACGCAATCCGAGAAGCAAGAACGTTCATTTCCGCGATTTTGGGTTTCGCTCCGAAGATCGCGTTGACGGCCTTCGCAAGGAGTCCGATATCGGAGTCTAGTATGGCGAACGAAGCCCCGAGCGCTAGTACATTGGTCACCCTCGCGGCCTTGCTCGGCGACTCACCAAACTTGTCCGCGATCTCCTTGAGGAGATTCATGTATGGCATAGGGTAGGTGAGAATCCCGTCCTTTCTAGCATCATCGATCAGGTCACCGACAGTTCCTCCGAAGCCCTTCTCATTCAGGCGGGAAACCGATTCGTCAACGAACTCCCTCTCGAGTGTTGGAATGTCCTGTATCTTCGTGGGTTCGTAGGCTGGATCGTAGATTATCCCGCCTTGCTTTGTCACCTCGTATCGATGTCTCACTAGAGTTTCGGCATCGAAGGTTGCAAGCAGATCCACAGAGCTTCGGTGACAGTAGACGGGGCGTTCGGCAACTCGAATCTGAAAGTAGCTGTGCATCCCCTTTATGTTCGAGTGATATTCTCTGTTCCCGAAAACGTAGAGCCCTGCATAGCAACAGGCTCTGGCAAAAATATTCGCTCCCGAGTCGACACCGCTCCCTTGAGCTCCTCCCACCATCCAGACGAGACTATTCTTCACAACCACTTTCGGAACCT
>CAYMZN010000073.1:0-6581 GCA_964394935.1 uncultured Candidatus Bathyarchaeia archaeon
CTTCTACGCGGCGAAGAGCATCGGCGCCGAATTGGGCATGAGAATGCCGCTAATCAAGCTCGCCAAGCAGTACGGACGCCACGGTCACATGCCTTCCATAACCGAGCAGCTGATGGAAGAGGGGATGTCGGCCGACTACGAAAAGATATCCGAACTCACCAAGAGAGTTCACGAAATCGTAGCGAAAGCCAAGATAGCGCGTGTGACAAGCCCAGCTGGATCGGACCTAACGGTGGAATTCCACCCCGAATGGAGATGGAAGATCTCAGACGGCATGTTCCACAGGAAAGGAGACTGGGGAAACCTTCCAGGCGCGGAGCTGTACACAGCCGCATGGAAAGCCAATGGAACGGTGATCGCGGAGGAGCTGGGCGACTGGTTCAGCGACAAGTACGGCATACTTGAACGGTCGCTCGTCGCGATACATGTCAAAGACTCACGTGTCGAGTTAGATTCCATCGAATGCTCCGACGACGCGCTGCGAGAGGAGCTTGTCAAGTATTTGCAGACCGACCAGAACAGCAACAGACTCGGAGAGTTCGCAATCGGGACGAACATGTACTTGAAGCATCTCGTCGGCAACCTACTTCAGGATGAGAAGTTTCCCTCCGTCCACGTAGCCTTTGGAGACCCCTATCACGATGACACTGGCGCCGACTGGGAATCGCGAACACATGTTGATGCAATCATGAAGAACGCAAGCCTCTGGGTCGACGACAGAAGGCTAATGGAGAACGGCCGCTTCTTTATCTAGGCCTAGTCAGGCCCGACAATACTCAGTCGCGCAAGCATTCGCTCGACCTTAGCGGCGCATTCAGCAATTTCCTCACTGTTTCGCCTGACATCATCGAGTGAGATCATTGTTCGATCACATGAAGAATCCTCAGACGGTATCCTTAAGCAAGAGAGTCGAATCAAACTACTCTGCTAGCTTACCCCCTTAACAGCAACAAGGTGTACCGACCCTCCCGTGCAGTTGCCCGGTTGGGTCACAGGGCAAGACAAACAGGGACGATGCTTGATCAGTAGCCGATTTACTTCTTTTCGCTCAAGTATCCGAATCCAATTGTTATTGTGGGAATGATTAGGTACGTCAGTCCTATGTCTTTCATGTAGTTGACGAAGCTCATCTTCATCGGACTTTCCGGCATGAACATGAGAAGATCCAAGAGTATGCTGATCGCAAGCCAAACCAGTCCAAGTATGATGCTCTCCTTCAGGAAGCCACTATGCACATTTCTGAGATACAGAATCGAGAATGAGACAACAGACAAGGTCACGACGACAGGCATGATCGACTCAAAGAGGGGGCGATCAGAGATCCTGATTGGAAATATCATTATCGCAACCACAAACGGTATCACCCATACAGCGAAACCGTAAGCGACCGCCTTCATAATCGACTTCATCTACTCACTCCCGTTCCGTAGAGCACCGCACAACTTCACCAAATATGAGTTACGTCCGCCAACCCGTCGGATGCCGCTGTAATGGTATCTGCATATCTATCAAGAGGACTCCCATGAAGTCTCTCTCTTGGTGAGTATGAGCAACAACAGATATTGCGGCATTGTCGCAAAGATGTTGGTACACATCTGGAGCTGGGTTCGTCGTGATTCCTAGGCAGTACCGACTCGATGTCGAGGCCATACTTGCCAGGCGTCATGACAATGGCGGGGACTATTGGGCGAGCTCTGACGGACGAGTTGGTGTTGGCTCTCCATTCAGCACGCTCGAATGCGCATTGATGCTTTCTGACTTGGGCATGAACCGAAACGATTCGGTTCTCAAGAACGCGTCCAAACTGATACTGGGTTGCTGGCGTGACGATGGACGATTTCGCCTAGCTCCCAAAGCTTCTATCTTTCCATGCCACACGGCGGGTGCCGCCAGGGTCCTGTGCCGTCTGGGCTACGCTGAGCACCGGAGGCTCCAGCGGACATTCGAGCATCTGCTCGCCACGGTTCACACGGATGGGGGATGGCGTTGCGAGACATTCAAGTACGGGAGGGGGCCTGAGACCGAATTCTCAAATCCGGGACCGACCCTAGATGCTCTAGACGCTTTCCGCTTCACCAAACACGCGAATCGAGAGCAGATCCTGGACAAGGCGGTGGAGTTCCTTCTCGATCACTGGGTTACTCGCAAGCCTCTTGGTCCATGTCACTTTGGTATTGGCAGACTCTTCATGCAGATCGAATATCCGCTTCGAAGGTACAATCTTCTCAACTACGTCTATGTTCTCTCGTTCTACAAGCGTGCTCGAAGTGACTCGCGCTTTCGTCAAGCCCTAGAGGCGCTTGAATCCAAGATCCGGGGAGGAAAAGTGGTTGTCGAGAATCCCCATCGAAAACTAGCCCATCTCACGTTTTGCACAAAGGACGCCCCGAGTGATGCAGCAACAGCCCACTACCGCAAGATACTGCAAAACACAGCCGGACCCTAGGGACAGCTTTCTGGCCCCAGAGCCCTTTAGCCCATGGTCGCACGACAGTCGCCTGATCAGTCACTAGGAAGTACGAAAACATCCCCCAGGGGGCATAGCTTCTGCGCCGTGTCAGCCATCTGCTACTTTCTTCCTGACTGGACCTTCTCAGGAAGACTGAAAGAATGCTTCGGCTGAATTCAAGGCGGTAAGGCGAGATGGGACGCTGACGACTATGAAAGATGGCTACGAGAGGGAGCGGATTCCAAGAGTGCTATAGGTGCTGCGTCAGGTTCAGCGTAAGGATGAACCTATTCACCTATCGCGGGCAACGGGAACAGTTACAAGACGTCGTAAATGGTTCGGCGAACGGCTGATTCGCTCGCGTATCCTTGGACTTGATCTGTCGAGTTACGAACATGCGGGTCTTGCATCGGCTTCTGCACTAGCATCGCGCAGCGTCATATAGGAGTTCAAGAAATCTCTTGATCGCTGCGCCAGCCATGGTTTCGTTGTCGCTGTCAAACCACGATCCTAGGTACATGCATGATCAGCGCAAAGAGTCAAGGAAAAGGAGTGGGCGTCGGAGTGGAGAGCTAGATGTAAGTGACGGATGTCGACGAAATGAAGCTATCAAGGAAGAGGAAGGAGAGAGCTCGGATGCGGTCACTCGTCTTGCTCGCTTGCCAGAGGGCGACCACAAACGGTGTCAGCTACCTCTTCAAGAACGTTCTCCAGCATTCGATGCATGAGACTCAAGCCTTCTTCGCAGAATGCCGCCACATCTTCCAACTCTTGCCGCGCCCGAAACTTTCCTTGCTGCAATAATCGCACATGTTCAATGAACGTAACAGGCTTTTTCGGCACGAAAAGTGTCTTTGCGGCCAAAACATCATCATCTGTGGGCTTCCCAGCTTTGTCGAACGCGAACAAAATCGGAATCGTCTTCCTGTGGATTAGGGGGTCGCGGTAGGAAATGATTCTGCGAATCCATCGACCATACGTGTTTGACAGCTCTCGCAAGTGCTTGCTCCTTTCTTGAACCTTTTGAACAAACTTCTCGTTCCTGAAGTCGACATGGCGACCCTCGAACCCCAGCCGGAGAACTTTGTTCAGGCAAACAGCCACAGCGTCTAGGAAGCTCTTAGCATGGTAGATGAAGTTGTAGGTGTGATACTTCACAATCTTGAAAGTGGGGCCAGTGCCTCCTTTGATGTATGAGAGGGCTAGAGCCATGAACCCCAGTTTCTCCAGCATGTCTTCAATGCTCTCCGTAACGTCAGAATATCTACTGTTGAAGATGACTGTCTCTTTGTCAAACCTTACAAGGTACGGGGCTATCTGTTCAAGCGTCCTTATCTTAAGAGGCAGCTGCAGAAGATAGCTCTGTCCGTACAAGGCTGTCTCAGCCACGGTTCTGGATTTTCCAAGTTCTGCCTCATCGACCGAATCCATTGGCGTCCGCCTAATGCTCCGAGTTACGTTTGTGTCAAATATGATGACTTTAAACCCATCCTGCCATAGATAGTCTTAATTCCGATCCAAATCCTAGCAACAGCGCCTCATCAGGACACGGCGCTCAGTTCGGTCGATGCAAATGTACAAACGAGGGATAATTGAGAGGATAACAGGGCCGGTGGTCGTAGCTCGTGATATGCTCGGGGGCCAGATGTACGAGCTCGTCAAGGTGGGCGAGGCCGGTCTCATCGGGGAGATTATCAGGGTAGAGGGCGAAAAGGCGACCGTTCAGGTCTACGAGGAGACTGTTGGAATCAAACCTGGTGAACATGTCGAAAGGACGGGCAAGCCTCTCTCAGTCGAATTGGGCCCTGGAATGATCAACCAGATCTATGACGGGATACAGAGACCCCTCCCAACCCTCAGAGAGATCGCGGGCACATTCATCACACGCGGCGTTACGTCTCCTCCGCTCGACCGGAAGAAGACTTGGCATTTCGTGCCAAGAGTCAAGGCAGGCCAGAAGATTGCCGGAGGTGACATACTCGGCGAGGTTCAGGAGACGGTACTTGTCACCCAGCGAATCCTTGCGCCCCCAAATGTCACGGGCACAATCAAGACGATTGCAAAGGAGGGCGATTACCTGGTCACCGATGAGATCGGTGAGATCGAAACGTCGCAGGGAATCGAGCAGGTTCAGCTTATGCACACATGGCCTGTCAGAAGGGCGCGTCCAATCAAGTCCAAGCTCCCCTCAGTGGTACCGCTCGTCACCGGCCAGCGAATAATGGACTTTCTATTTCCCATAGCAAAAGGCGGAACCGCCGCCATTCCGGGCGGATTTGGAACTGGAAAAACGGTCATGCAACAACAGCTCGCTCGCTGGGCTGACGCAGACATCATAGTGTATGTGGGCTGTGGCGAGCGGGGCAATGAGATGACCGAGGTGCTTGAGACTTTTCCGGAGCTGAAGGATCCCAGAACCGGGCAGCCTCTTATGGCTAGAACGATACTAGTCGCCAATACTTCGAACATGCCGATAGCCGCGCGTGAGGCTAGTGTCTACACGGGTATCACGATGGCGGAGTACTTCAGAGACATGGGATTCGACGTCGCATTGATGGCCGACTCCACATCCCGATGGGCCGAGGCCCTCAGAGAGATCTCCGGCAGGCTGGAGGAGATGCCCGGCGAAGAAGGATACCCCGCCTACCTAGCCTCTAAGCTAGCAGAATTTTATGAACGCGCAGGCAGGGTAGAAGTCCTCGGCAGCGAGTCAAGGGCAGGTTCGATATCCGCCGTTGGGGCAGTCTCGCCCTCGGGCGGAGACTTCTCTGAGCCCGTCACACAGAATACACTTCGAATCACCAAGGTCTTCTGGGCTCTTAGCAAGTCACTTGCGGAGCGGCGTCACTTCCCAGCCATCGATTGGCTCACGAGTTATTCATTGTACCTAGACTCGGTAGAGGAATGGTACGAGAAGAGGACGAAGCAGCCGTGGAAGAATTTGCGGCGAGATGCGATGTCGCTTCTACAGAGAGACGAGGAGCTCAGAGAGATCGTCATGCTCGTCGGCCCAGATGCGCTTTCAGAGAGTCAGAGAGCAACACTGGAAGCAGCGCGAATGATCAAAGAGGACTTCCTCATACAAAGCGCGCTACATCCGGTCGACAGCTACTGCTCAACCGAGAAGACAACGGATATGATGCGCCTAGTTCTGAAGTTTCATGAAAGGATGGCGAAGGCCGTAGAGCAAGGTGTGCCTCTGCAGAAAATACTTGACATTCCCGTGAGGCAGGAGATCGCGAGGTGTAAGATCGAACCCTCGGAGAAATTCGGAGATGTCTCGAAAGGAATCGAAGAGAGATTGGAGGATCAATTCCGACAGCTTACCGCTGAGTTCCTAGGCTCGGAGGGGTCGTCTGCATGAGTCTCGTACTGAGAGAATACAAGACGGTCACACGGATCTCCGGGCCCCTCCTGTTCGTTGAGGCTGTCAGGGATGTGGGTTTTGGAGAGCTCGTTAGGATTGTGGCTCCAGACGGCTCCGAGCGTAGAGGGCAGATCCTAGAAGTAAGTGACAAGATGGCCGTCGTCCAGGTCTTCGAGGGGACTACGGGCTTAGACATCCAAGGGACCGCAGTTAGATTCTCAGGCGAGACGATCAAACTCGCCGTCTCGTCAGACATGCTTGGAAGAGTGCTAGACGGTAGCGGGGTTCCGATCGACGGCGGTCCGGATATCCTACCGGAAGATTACTTGGATATTCACGGCGCCCCGATTAATCCCTACGCGAGAACCTACCCGAGAGAGTTCATACAAACCGGAATCTCCGCAATAGATGGAATGAATACCCTCGTAAGAGGACAGAAGCTACCTCTATTCTCTGGTGCGGGCCTTCCCCATAATGCAGTAGCGGCGCAGGTAGCCAGACAGGCTCGGGTTCGCGGCTCCGGAGAAGCCTTCACAACGGTATTCGCCGCCATCGGAATCACCGCCGATGAGGCCAGGTTCTTTCGGGAAGACTTCGAGAGACAAGGCGCCTTCGAGCATGTGACCATGTTCGTGAATCTGGCCGACGACCCTGCAATAGAGAGGATAATCACTCCTAGAGTGGCGCTTACGGCGGCCGAGTACTTCGCGTTCAAGCTGGGTATGCACGTGCTCGTCATACTCAGCGACATGACGAACTACGCCG